>DFLH01000006.1:3314-8054 GCA_002373695.1 Verrucomicrobia bacterium UBA3624 | reverse complement strand
CTTTCATTCTGCTAGTCCAGCCGAGCTTTGCTCGGCGTACCTGTCCCCAAAATTTCATAGACACAAGGGTTTGAAAAAATGGGGACAGACCCCAGATGACGCAATGTTTTCAAGGGTTTCGCGGGGTCTGTCCCCATGGATTCCCCATGGATTCGAAGCGCCGCAAGCCGACATCACGATCGCCAAGGAACTGCTCGGCTGGGAACCGAACGTGCCGCTCCGCGAAGGCCTCGCCAAGACCATCGCCTACTTCCGCACGCGCTGAAAGACGTTTCCGCGAATTACCGCACGACAAACACAACGCCCTCCGGCTGGCCGTACCATCTCAGACGAACGGTCGCTGGGCTCGTTCCCTCGGTGTAAGTGTAGGAGTTTCCGTCGTAGGTCCGCTTGTCCGTCCATTCCCCGTTGACAAGGGTCTCCATCGTGTAGCGCACGACAGGAACCGTGTCGTTCCTCTTGTTGACCACCGTCGTCGCCGTGAACGTCCATTCGCCCTCGACCTTGTACGCGCCCGCCTCGGTCTGCGCTCCGCCGCCCGCGACGACAAAGACGTTCGTCGCGCCCAGCTCGCCAAAGTAACGCGCCTGGTCGACATCGCGATTATGCGCCAGCTCGTCGTCGGAAAGCGGGCGGTCGTAGAAGCGGAAGTTCTTGATCGTGCCAATGCCATATTGGGTCAACTCACCGCCCCAACCGCCAAGAGCCGCGTCGCTGACGGCTGGGGTCGTCAGCTTATCGGAGGTCGATGTATCGGATGTTGGCGACGTGCCTTTGAATACGTACGCGACGGGCGAGGCGCCTGTCTGGTTCATAATGCCCGTAAAATACGTCATACGCTCCCCAGTGGCGAGAGTGTCCAGTCTGAGATCAACGCCACAACGGAGGTATGGGGCGCCACGACCGTAGATCGACACGGCAAACTGGTTGTAGACCCCGGAGAAGAAATAGTTATGCTGCCCGGTAAACTGTTGGGCGCTTCTGTCCACGTCCGCGAGGAGCTGAAGCGTGTAGGACGAGCCAGCCTTCAAGCCAACGTTGGAGATATTGAACTTCGTCTTGCCGTCGAAGCAGTAGCCGTCATCCGTCCAGGCGCTTGAATCGTCCCCCTTGGAAAGACTGGCGTCTGAAGCCGCGCCATTGGAGCCAAGGTTGGCCCACGTCGTTGCGGACGAATCGTGGCCGGCCGCCGTGTTGCGGATGCCGTCGAAGTTGAGGACAAGCCCGCCTGCAATGTAGTCCGAGACGTCATAGTCGGCAGCGGCGCGAATGCCGCGAACGGCCGTCCAACGCCAGAGGAGCCGCACCTTCGCTGGCGAGACGCCGACAGTGTAGGCGTAAGACGCGCCATCGTATTCCGTTGCCGCACCCCAGCGACCGTTCACGTCATCCCACGCCTGAATCGCATAGCCTGCTGGCTCGTATGTGATCTTGCCGACAGTCACGCTTGCCGGTGCGGTGAACGTGTAGGAACCAGAGACGCCGTATTCGCCGTCGGGCTCATTGCCCTGCACATCGCTGCGCGTGGAGGCGACGGTGACATTGGCGGCGAAGTAGCGCGCATTGTCCACGATGCGGTTCCAGGCGAGTTCGTCATCTGAGAGAAGACGATTGTAGTAACGGAAACCATGCAATGTTCCGGCGAGCATGTTGCCGGTCTCTCCATGAGTTCCACCAAGCGTCAAACCGTTATATGTGCGCGAGGAGGCAGACCCCGTCGTCTTCACGGCATGCCCGTTCGAGGCCCCCGTCGCATTCCAGGGCGGTGTCGTCCCTGTAAAGAACACGCCGTTTGTATGATCGAGCATGGCCGTACCGTAATTCACCGTCTCGTTCAGCTCAACAGCAACGGCGGGGCGCCCACCGGTGGCGTCCATGGCATTGTGATAGAACGAACAGGCGAGTTGCACGTCCTCATAAGTGAACTTGTCGTCACGGATTCCGATCGAGAAACGCAACGGGTCATTGGCGTTAGAGGCTTTTGAAGGACTCATGACATACCCGATACCATTCTGATCGTTCGCCGTCGCTTCAATAGCAGTTTGCAGCGTATAGTACGGGTTAACGGGCAGCGTCGCGCTTTCGTAGAAAAATGCGTTTTGGGCGAACACAAATCCGTTATCCGCCCAAGACCCGGCGGCAGCGCCTTCAACCATCGCACTGGAAACGAGAGAGTAGCGCGTCATGTCATAAGCCGCCCCGGCAGAACCGAGATTCACCCAATTCGTCGCGGCGGAATCGTGTGGGACACCGAGACCTGCATTGCGAATGCCGTCATAGTGCAGCACGAGACCGTCTTGCACGTAGTCGTCCGCGTCGTAGGCGATAAGACCGGCGCCCGGCGTCCACCGCCAGGTGATTCTTATCCGCGATGAAGACGTCGCCGCACAGGACAGTTCGCCGTCATGCGCCTCGGGCTCTCCCCACGCGCCTGTTGAGTTATTCCATATTTCGAGCGTATAGCCGGCGCAGGTATAGTTGCGGCCCTTGTATGTTTTCGATGCCGTGGCGGTAAAGGTAAAGCCCAAGGCGTCAACGGCATAGTTGCCGCTGGGCTGGTCACCGTACACCGGAGCGCAGTTGGACCGCACCACGACGTTCGTGACGGGCAGCGCAACCTTGCGATTGAAGTAGCGAGCCTCGTCAACTACGCGGTTCCATGCGCGCTCATCCGCAGAGAGAACGCGGGAATAGTAGCGGAGATTCTTGACCGTACCAGTCAGAGCCTCGCCAACGCCAGTGCCGGCAGCGTCCTCGTGTCCACCGATGTAGACCCTCGCCGGGTTTTGGGCTGCCCAAGCGTCTTCGGACTTGGGGCTGGCACGCCCGGGCATCGCCGTCGGTACGTCAAGCCCGATGAAGATTGCAGCAGACGTCGATTCGCCAAGTGCCGTCATGTAGTCGAATGTCGTCGCGACTGAAGTCGGAACCAAGGGACGCCCGTCGGTGTAGTAATGGGTGTTGAATACCAGCGATCCTTTGTAAGTCGTCCCCGAAACCTTCTGAGAGAACTCCGGTCGCACGGCGATAGAAGAGCGGTTCCAAGCCGGGTCGTCCTTGTTCCATGCATCGGCAAAGATACGCGAATAGACATAGCCGATACCCGTTGCATCGCTTGCCTTCGCGTCGACGAGCGACTGGATTTCGTAGTATTCCGAAAGCGTGTGCTTCGATGCGCTCCTGAAATATGCATCACCGGCAAAAGCGAAACCGTCGGCGCCCCAGGCGGACGACGTCGCCGGACCTCCGATGGACATGTCGTAAGTTGCGCCGCCGGAGCCGAGGTTCTTCCACGTCGTCGCGTCCGGGTCGTGATCGGCGGTCGGACCGGCGTTGCGGATGCCGTCGTAGTTGAGGACGAGCCCGTCCTGCACGTAGTCGCCCACGTCGTACACCTTGTATGCCTGGTTGTCCCAGTACTTTATTCCGGCGAAGCTTGCGCCCGTCAGCGCAATCACGCACATCGCCGTCAGGAATCTAGTCGTTTTCATTTTCATGTCGTTGCCTCCTGTTTTCATATTGCAAGTCACTTTACGAACGTGCGCCGCAGCGCATCAAGATACCCGTAACCAAAGCGGTCGTCAGGCTCCAGATAGGCGCCCTCCGTCCATTCGTTCCACGAGTTGACGGTTATTAGCTTCGGCATGGGCGCGGCGAGATTCGCGTCCGCCCACGCCTTGACGCGGCGGGCGAAGCACTCGAACTTCTCCGGCGTCGAGTTTCGCACGATCCGCCGCGTCTCGCGGGCGGGGTAGCGCGCGTTGTTGTCCCATCCGACGGATATGTTCGGAAAATACGTCATGCCTATCGACTTCAACGCAGCCATCCACCTGTCGTGCATGCCGAGCGCCATCTCGCCCCATTCGTCGTAGTCGAGTTCCGGCTGCTTCTCGTCGTTCATGCGGGTCCACGTGTTGTCCGTCCAGTTGTAGCTCGTGGTGGAATCCGCCTTCAGCGCAACGAGCGCTTCCCTCATGCTCGTTCCCTTGTTGCCGCCGATCACCTGCAGGTGGAGGCCGGGGAAGCCCGACGACTTCACGCGCTCGCGCAGATATTCGATGCGCTCCTTCGCCTTTTCGAGGCCCTCCCACTTCACGAACCCACGCAGTGAATAAATTGAGAGGACGGGCTTCCCGCTGATTGTGTAGTAGTTTGGGCGCGTAAAGTATTTTTCGATCCAGCGATCGACGATCTGCCGCCAATCGTCGTCGGTGATCTTCGCGGGCCAGACCACCTTGTCCTTGCCGTCCTCCGTGCCGATCCTGTTATCCCACAGATTCTTCACGTCGTGGTTGGCGTACATGATGTAGAACTTCATGCGCTCGCAGTTCTTCGCGCCGAGAAAGCCCTTGTTGAGCGCGTCTTCGAGGAATGGCCGTCCGCCGTACCAGTACCAGTCATAGATGAAGACGTTCACGCCGGCGGCGGTTGCGGCGTCGATCTTCCGGGCGACGGCGATGGGGTCGGATTCGTCCTCGTAGCCCCAGAGCGGTTTCACGCCCTGGTAGTCGTCAGGCGTGCGCTTCACGGATTCGTAGAGGTTCTGCCACTCGCCCTTGCCATCGGCGAAGATGCCGAGTTCCTTCCAGCGCGGTTCGTTGTGGTACGCCGGCCACACGTAGGCGGCGATGTCATAGTCGGCGGCAAAAGAATTCAAGGACAGGCAAACAAGAACCGACAAGATGGCGTGGGGACACGCCGCCCTGCCACGCGGACGCGACGGAGCGCGTCCCTCCCGAT
>DFLH01000006.1:0-3131 GCA_002373695.1 Verrucomicrobia bacterium UBA3624 | reverse complement strand
TCAATATGAAGTTTTGACACGACTTTCACTTTTTGACACAAGTGTTTTGGTGTACGCTTGTCGCATGCAAACGATTTTGGTATAATGAGCCTCATGGGGAAAATAGCATCCATATTGCAAATATCCGAGCAAGGCATTTCAAGACCCTATATCTGCGCGGACGAGAATGGCGGAATACGCTGGTGCAAGGGCAACCATACCGGATTCCGTTCCGTCATTTCTGAATGGATTTGCGCCAGGTTGGCAAGGGAACTTGAACTTCCCATTCCTGATTTTGCGATCTTGAAGCTCGACCTTTCGCTTTTCAACGAATGGTGCAGGTACAGGACTGTCCCTTCTCCGGAAATCGTGACTGCGGCCAATCAATTCGTGTTCGCCTCCTTGAATGTCAGCAACTGCAAAGACGTAATGGAACCCAAAGAGGACTTGGCCCATATCGACAAAACCTTGCTCGCCAGAATATACCTTTTCGACCAGATCATCCAAAACACGGACAGGACAAGCTGGAACAGCAACCTCCTCGTCAACGGAAACGTTTACATAATAGACCACAACAACGCTTTCGATCCTTTGTTCTCGCCCTCCGCATTTGCCGAGGAACACGTTCTGCGCGAATTCAAGGATGCGATTTGCAAAGAGGAAAAGACCCGAATCAGGCATGCCGTGGCGGAATTGGCCGCAGGAACATTTCTTGATGAGATCTGGAGCGAAATGCCAGATGCATGGGCAGATGCCGGAAGTGATGTTCTGTCTCTATCACAGATCAGGGAAATTCTGATGGAGAACGCACATGAATAATACGTACAATTGCACAGTAGTGACCGTCAGTCTGCGCCCAAGCCCCATCTCGCAAGAGAATGCGTGCTTTGGCATCATACTCAAATGCGATGAGACCGGCTTTTGCGACTACAAGCTGGCTCGACACGATGACAAAGTCATTGACCGAATAGTCAACTTCTTCCCAAAATATGGCCGGCAGAATCTTATGCGGACAATGGAATGGGCGGCACATGACATCACCTTCGCCATCCAGGGAGAGAAAACCGGCAAGTTCTCTTTTTCCAACCTGATACGGCCACGCGAAAACGTCATCCGCTACGGTTCGCCGTTCGCAGTATCCTCGGCAGATCCCGCGTCAGAGCTCGACCGACAATATGAAGTTAATGTTGCCGTGCGATAATCAACTATCTGCCGAGCCGGAGCGCTGTCGCGCATGAACAAGATACACTATTGTCCCATAAGCCCGATCCAGCGCCAGTTCGGACTGTATGTGACCGGCGCCGGGCATGAGCTGACGAAGCCCGGCGAGCCCTACCCGCACGAATACCACTCCTCCGACTACTATTTCACCTGGCGGAACGGTCGCGCGCTTGCGGACTGGGAATACCAGCTTCTCTACATACGCGAGGGCAAAGGCACGATCCAGTTCAAGCGCGGCAAGAGCATCGCCATCGGCGGCGGCACCATCATCATCCTCCATCCCGGCGAATGGCACCGCTACCGTCCAGACCCCAAGACCGGCTGGAGCGAAGCCTACATCGGCATCGGCGGCGAATATCTCCAGCACATCGTCTCGGAACCGTTCTTCCCGCAATCGCCCACGATCATCCGAATCGCGCCCAACGGACGCTTCGACCACGACCTCATGGCGCTCGTCGGAGAAATCCAGTCCTCCAGCGCCGAACATCCCTACACGCTCGCCCTCAAGACCGCCACGCTGATCGCCTCGCTCTGCGAAAGCAAGGTCGTGCGCACTGGAAAGTCCGCCCACAACGTCACGATCCGCAAGGCAAACCTGCATATCGCGCACCATCTTGGCGAAGTGGTGGACTTCGCCGCGCTCGCAAAGCGGCTGGGCATGGGCTACACGCTCTTCCGCCGATGCTTCCGCGAGTACAACGGCATGGCGCCGCTCGAATACCAGATCGCCCTGCGCATCCGGCGGGCGATGAACCTTCTGTCCAGCACAAGCGTGCCGATTGCGCAGATTGCCGCAGAGACGGGTTTCCGGACAATGGCCTACTTCTCACGCTTTTTCCGCAAGGCGACGGGCGCTTCGCCAACCGAATACCGCCGTCGCCACGTTGTACCGGCCTTGTCCGGCCACCAGCGGCAAGAATAGCTTTGCCGTCCTTATCGCCGCTTCACGCAACAAGCAGCTCCAGCAGCCTGTCGCCGGGGTTTTCCGCGCGCATGAGGGCCGTGCCGACGAGAAAGGCGTCCGCCCCGGCCGCGCGCGCACGCTGGATTGCAGCCGCATCGTGCATGCCGGACTCCGCCACGCGCAGGCAGGGACGCGGAATTTCGCCGACCAGCCGCTCAAGCAGCGAGACGTCCGTGGAGAAGTTGCGCAGGTTGCGGCAGTTGACGCCAATGATTCGCGCCCCCGCCCGCACCGCCCGGCCGATTTCTTCGTTGTCATGCGTCTCGACGAGCGCGGCCAAGCCAAGTTCGTGCGCGAAGTCGAGCAGGTCGCGCAGCTGTCCGTCGTCCAGGACCGCAACAATCAGCAACGCGGCATCCGCCCCGGCGGCGCGCGCCTCGGCCAGCTGGTAGCGCGTCGAAAGAAAATCCTTGTACAGGAGCGGAATGTCCACCACTTCGCGTACTGCCCGCAGATACGCCTCCGATCCGAGAAAACGATGCGGCTCGCACAGCACGGAGAGCGCGGCCGCCCCGGCGCCCTGCAGGGCACGGGCCAGCTCGACCGGACGGAAGTCCTCGCGGATCATGCCTTCCGAGGGCGAAGCCCGCTTCAGTTCCGCAATGACGTTCGCGCGCCCCGGCCGCGCCATCGCCGCCGCAAAATCGCGCGGAGCGGGCGCGGCGGCCGCCCGGCGCATCACCGCCGCGAACGGCACGGAGGCCTCGCGCGCCGCGGCGTCTGCGCGGCGCAGGGGGAGAGGAGAGGGTCAGACCCCATTGGTGGAGTAGGAGTGGTGGAGTAGTTAGGACTATGCAGCAGAACGACAGCGCGATTAGGAGAGTGCCATGCCGACGATAGATGACGTGCAACCACATTGCCAGCTCTGTGGCGTGGGCGGCGGCGTGCGCGGCGCGCCCGCCCTACCGCCGGACTTTGCAAAATGCGGTGGTAGCCGGCGGATGGTTGAAGCGCCGCCGAGACGGCG
>DFLH01000053.1 GCA_002373695.1 Verrucomicrobia bacterium UBA3624 | reverse complement strand
CTATGGATTTTGAGGCCTTTTAGACGTTTTAGGTTTTCACAGTCTTTGATCTATTTACGGCCTTTGAAACTCAATATATTTCATTTCCGAAGCGATGGAACGTACAAGCGGTGAAAAGAAACCATGCATTCCGCCATTACGAGGACTGTTGGAATCACACCTCATGTGGCAGGCGGTTGCAAGACAGCAACAACCTTCACCTTCATATCATCGGAGGAGTTGAAACCATACCCTGTCAGGAACCGATTACACGAGGACAGGGAAATGACGGGATGCTGACTAGCGACGTACCTTCTCCAGACGCCAACCTGAAGGGGCGTTGAAGGTTTCGGCTGGATTGCCGCCTACCTTCGTCCATCCATAAGTAATCGTGCCGCCAGGAACAGGCAGCGTGGCAGAACAGGATTTCAGAGGCACGTCAGTCGATTGCACCACAACCGTCTTTGTACTCGGATCGATGGACCGGATGCCCAGCACGTTCTTCACGTAGAACACGGCGGCATGGCTAGCGAATCCGTGGTTGCAACTTGCGTGCGGCGTGTCATTCTCCCACAACGTACCAGTCCGTTCGGCCATAAAGGCGAAATAACCCTTGGTTTCGTCAAGCAGCTGGCGACCCAGCCCTGCGCGGGAAAGAAGCTCCAACCGCAGGTAGTTACCGATGAATGCGTTAGAGAAGTATATTTCCGGATGCTTTTTCGTTTTGCGCCGTTTCGGGCCGAAGTCAGTCAGAAGCGTGCGCCACAAGTAAGGATACAGCTCTGGAGTGGCGGTACCGAACATGAATGCGTAATACTGGCATGTCTCCGTACACTTGCCGGAAAGCTTGAGCGTACCATCGGGCTGCCTGACGGCGTTGTCGCAGAACCAGCTTCCGGTCCATGACTGCCGACGCACCATCTCGCGCACCCGCTTCGCCTCAGCAGCAAGTTCTGGCATGCCATAAAGCCGATCCATGCAGTCAAGCACCTCGGCCCATGTCATATTAGACGGATAGTTGACATCCTGCACGAGCTTATTGGCTTCACTCCATTCAACGAACACCCATGCAGGCAACTTTTCAAGAAGGCCGTCGGAATTGCGGAACGTCTTGAGATAGTCGACTAGTTTCACGAGGCGTGGCTTAAGCGCATCTATCGTGGCACGATCACCGCTACGGTGAAGATACTCGTCCAGTTCGATCACAAACCACATAGCCCAGTTGGGTATGAAATTCCCGTTCGGATGGTCGGAAGGATAGCACATCGGGAGTGCTCCATCCGGCAGATCGGGGAAAGACTTCGGCAGGAGGTAGTTCTGGACGAACAACCGCTCCATATCCGTATTTCCGGTGAACATGGCGCTTGAACGCGCCGTGAAGAAGCTGTCGCACAGCCAGCCGGCACGTTCGCGGCTGGGGCAATCCGTGAAAACGTCCACGGCATTCTGCGCAAACGTCTCGCGAGCCGCCGTGAATATCTTGTCCAGCACGGGATCGGACGACGAGAATCTGGCCTTCTTCGCATCCGGATTCTTGAATGCCCGCACATACGGGTCTGAAACCTCCATCTCGCCATCGAGAGCAAACACATGCAAATAACGGAAGGTATAAGGCTCGAAAGATTCCAACCGGTAACGCCCCGGCTGAAGATCCCACACGATGCCATTTGCCACGCTGTAACGGAGGGGATCGACCTTGCCGTCCCGCAGGATCTCGTCGAAAACCAGCCACAGCCGGCCGGGCTTCGTGCATGAAACGGTCAATCCGGGGAAACCTGTCTCGTTGAAGCCTACATCGAACGCGACGCCATGGCCAGAGGAAATGGCGAAACGGTCTGCCGCCGCTAGTTTTTGCGAAGAGGTGGATTCCGTGGTTTCAAAATACTGCAGCTCTCGCCAAAGGTTGACCTCCAGCTCGCTGACATCGAACAGCTTGAAAGTAGGCTCTGGCTTGTCCACAAAGCGGCTAGGACGGTATGTGACATGTTCTTTCCGCCTCACCGTGGTCGCTGCGAACGGAGCGCCCAGCTTAGTCACCGTCACATCAGGCAACGGCGCGATACGTTCAACAAGCGGGACAGCGGGCTGTTCCGCAAGAGGTAGGGACTTCCCCTTCCAGCCGAGTGCCAACCGATACGCCTCGCCGAATCCTCGCTGGTAGCTGTAGCGCGAACACTTGACTACACGTGGCGTCTCGTATGCGGTGAAGTCGCATCCTGTCGCGGCAAGCACGCGATCTCCGACGACGACCTCGGCCTGAAGGAATCCCGGCCATTCGGCGATATAGTAATTGTTGCAGTTGTATGCGGAGACTTCTATGACAAGATCGTTCAACTCTCCAGAGGCGGCAAGCGGCCATTCGTCCACGCGAAAGAAGCCCTTCGCCGCACGTGCCGGGCCATATCCGGCGAATTCGCCGTTTAACCTGACACGATACACCGACGATCCGGTAACACGCAATATCGGCTGTTCACCTGGTTGCGTCCGAAACGACGCGCGGAACTCCACAAACGCGTTCATTTTACGTTCCTGTCCGGCAGGCCATACGGGCCTTGCCGCCAGGAACGAAGGCGTGACGGCGAAGACGGCACCAGTCATTGCCAGGGTTGCAACACATGCAATCAGCTTGCCATTCATTTCAAACATACCTTTCGTTACGGCTGCGAATCGTCAACATTCACTTGCGCACCTTGATCACAAGCTTACGTATGCGGTGCGGGGCCTCCCTGGTTCTACATGGCGCGTGCGCGCCGAATGGAGGCATAAACACGGCGAATTCACCAGGCTTCAGATCGTACGGCTCCGTTTCTACGGAAAGGAATCCGACATCCTTCGCTTCGTTGAAGTCAATCGCATTCCGTTCGGTTTGCGTCAGCGTTTTCGCGCCTACCGTCTCGGTACCGGCGATTGGAGACTGGATGTCGATAAAACTGCCATGTACCTCGGCGCGCTGCACGTCTCCGAATGGTTTCACGTCCACATCCTGCACCATCGCCCAGATGTCATCCCCGTCTATCTCATGGCGACCGGGCGGCAACGCGGCCAGATCGGGTCTGCGCAAGAAAGCGAAAGCCTTTGCGAAACGCGGATGAAGCCGTTCGTATGCCGCAGAATCGGATATCTTTCCGGAGAAGCAAGAAGGCGGCGTCAAGACATTGCCGCAAGTCTGCACCGTATCCAGGGGCACTGAGGGATCGGCACGAAGGATTCCTGCCGTGGCGGGGGCACGTGAAATGCGTGCGCCAAGCTCTATAACGTTATTGCGGAATATGACATTCTTGCCAGTCTGAAGATCAAGGACCGGTCCTCCGGAATTTACGAAGCGGCAGTTTTCCACAAGCATATTGCCGCCGACGAAGCCGGGATCAATCCCCTTCACGTCCCAACCTCCGGGAGTGACACATATGGTCGATATTTCAGGCTGCCCGTCCGAATAGACGCATGTATTGTCAAACAGGCAGTTCCGCACGACAAGGTTGGTTGCTCCCATGCCTTCACACCACAAGTCGCTGCGGTAGTCGGCGATAAAGCGTACCGGGACGCCAAACGTGCGGCGGAAGACGCAGTTCTCGATAGTGAGGTCTGACGGCGAAAAGATGTTTCGCCAGCCCTGATCCTCGAACACGCAGTTCTTCATCATGACGCGATCCGTCCCGAATGATCTGTCCCACACAAGGAAACAAATCCCCTTCTGCTCCGGGAGCGGACGGTCAACCACCAGCTGTCCGCCCCCCACCTTCACGAGCTTAGCCTTGAAACCCGTGGGAGCGAAATTAGGTTCGCGCAATTCAAGCGTCGTGCCAGGTTGTGCGCGAAAATAGTCGGTGCCTCGACGATTGATCACCTGAAGCGTTCTTTCAGACACGCGGATGGCTATCGTGAAACGGTCGTGGAAGTTTGATGAATCATCGTTGTTCAACGACCAGCGGCAGTTGATGTAACGGGCGTTGCCCTGGGAACACGCGACATGGTGGCCGTCGGAAGTAGAGGTGACGGGGTATCGGAAGAATTTCCGTCCAGGGTATGCGGCGGCGAACTCCGCCTCGGACGGCGGCACGACGCGGAAGTTCTCCACCTCCCAGAAACGCTGCGGGCCGTCTACAACCATCGCCATTCCGAAGCAGCACCAAACGTTCACGTCCTTTACCGTAAGGTGGCGGTTTCCGTCCAGGTTCAAGCCATTCTTGCCATAGTAGCAGTGTTGCAGGCGATATGTGCCGCCCTTTTCAATCCGCCGTACGGCCGCACGGTTCCCTGACGGCGAAAATGCGCTGGCCAGGGGATTCAGGTTACGTCCGACGGGGCGCACTCGCGGCCATACGCGCAAGACGTTAGGCTTTACCCATTCGTTCTTCGTACCGAAATGTCCTTCACTCTGTCCAAATGAAAAACCGCCACCACGCCGGAACCGTTCATGCGACGGATCCATTGTCATCATCTTCTGTACAGGCACTGGATTGGGATAGAGGGGATGCCGTTCCCAGTCTGTGAAAGTCAGATCGAACCATGAAGCGTCGTCGGCCTCGTCGATATGCTTATCGGTGCAGACAACGAAACCTGCGAGTGGATCATGCTCCCAGTCCCAGTCCATCGTGAAGTTCCCCACCTGGATACGCACGCAGCGCTGCACCAGCATGTTTCCGGAATCCAGCTTGAGTTCACTCTGCGGCTGGCTCCGGAATTCCGCGGCGCGGCGGAAGACGAGAACCGCGCCTTTGCCATCGAACGTGAAGTCTGTGAAATCGCGCACGACCACACCAGGTTCGTCGAAGCAACGATAGGTGCCTGGCGCAAGTTCAAGCCTGCAGGCATTGACTTTCCGGCAATGTGCGAGGGCGCGGTTGATTGCGGTGGCATTCTTGTCGTTTTCGGTGGAGAAACCGAAATCCGACGCCCTAACGACAGGACCTCCAGTGGCACGAGGACGTTCAACCGTGAAATCCGGGCATCCTGACGCCGGCACGACGGCAACCCCGGCCCCCGAACCGTTCAACGGCACCTCAACTGCACACAGCCCGTGCGACAAAACAACTGCGGCAAGCAAAAACTCTGCTGTCTTCATATGCAACACTCTTTCCTTCTCCATTTTGGCCACCGCCAACAGTAGACAAACCGTCCAATCACGCGTCGCTGCGCAGACTCTTCAGCAAGGCTATCTCTGCACGATAGCCGTCAAGGTCGTTCGGCGTTTCAAGATAAAACGGCAGATCGCGCAATCGAGGATGGTTTATCACACGTGCCAACGCCTCCTTGCCTATCTTGCCACGGCCGATGCAGGCGTGCCGATCCTTGCGGGCGGAGCGCGCGTTCATGGAATCGTTCAGGTGGATTGCCTTGAGCCTGGACAGACCGAGGATGGCATCGAACTCCCTGATCACGCCATCCAGGTCGTCCACTATATCGTAACCGCCGTCCCAGACATGGCATGTATCGAGGCACACGCCCACGCGGTCGCCAAGTTCGACGGCATCTACGATCTTGCGGAGCTCCTCGAAGTTGCGCCCCACCTCGCTTCCCTTTCCGGCCATGGTCTCAAGAAGGACCGAGGTCTTCAATTCAGGGGCAAGGATGCGGTTCAGCATTCCAGATATGAGGGCGATACCGATCTCCGCCCCCTGCCCCACATGGCTTCCCGGGTGGAAATTGTAGAGTGCGCCAGGCGTCAGCTCAAGTCGCTTCAAGTCGTCGCGCATGGTGGACTCCGCGAACTCGCGCACACGGTCTTCCGCGCCTGCGGCGTTCAACGTGTACGGCGCGTGGGCAAGGATGGGCCCGATGCCCTTCTCGGCGGCATATGCCAGAAACGCCTTAACATCGGCCCTGTCTATCGGCTTTGCCGCTCCGCCACGAGGATTCCGCGTGAAGAACTGGAACACGTTCGCGCCTATAGACTCCGCCGTCTGGCCCATCGCAAGATAGCCGCCGGCGCTGCTCAAATGACATCCGATCTTGAAATCCATGGCGTTTCGGTCAAGGTGCGACAGGCGTGATCGTTACGGTCCCGGACTCCGGTTCCGCTGCGGCGGGCTGCTTTTTCCCGGAGGCGGCACGCCGTTCGTCCAAGGTACGCATGTCAAGGCTCAAGATATCATTCACAGGATCGTTGCGGTCGCCCGGCTCGAAAGCGCGTTTCTCGACATACTCGCGGCCGCGCACCGCGTTCTTGGGAAGCCCGATGTCTTCCGGCAGGTTGGCGGGATCGGCGATACCCACCGTCACGAAGATAAGGATTTCCTTCTGAACCTTTCCTCGGCTCTTCCAGCCGAACAGCTTCTGCCCGATCCAAGGAATCTTGCGCAGGTACGGGATGCCGGAATCGACATCGCCCTCCTCGGTCTTCGAAAGTCCGCCGATGACCGCCGTTGCGCCATCTTTCATGGTGAATTCGGTGGTCAACCGCTTGAAGAGCAGTATGGGGTAGGAACCGTAAGGCGCATCGGATCCGCCCGTGATATGATAGAAGCCGTCAGACGTGACCGTCGTGTCCGGTTCGCTGATGGAAGGCACGATCTCAACGCTGATGAGTCCGTCCGGCGAAATCCGGGGTTTCACCGTAAGCGTGATGCCCCATGAGAAGAAAGCCGTCCTCTTCTTGGAGAAGAGCTCGTCTTCGCCTGGAATCACCTCGAGCTTCGCATCGCTCTTGGTGTATCCAGACTGCGTATCGTGCTGTGACGTAAGCGTGATATGCGGAAACTTGGTAGTACGGTCGAAGAGCGCCTCCTTGCCGTTGGACACTATGATCTTCGGGTTGGAGAATATCTTTGTGTCCTCGAGCTGCTCGAACGCGCTCATCGCCAGACGGAAATCATCGGCGGAGAGCTGGCCCGAGAAACCGCGGGCATTGTGCCAGGACATGTCTTCGATGCTACGGTTGAACGACGAACCGGAGATGCCGGTGCCCACGCCGGTGGCAGGAATTGCACTGACAGTCTGGTTTTGCGACGATGAAACGGTATTGCCGTCGGAACTGGAGGAAGAACTGGCACTTGTGACACGGGAACCGTAATTGGCCGCGCGGCCGTTGTTATACGCCATGCCGCCCTCCAGGTTCTTCACGGTCGCGCCCCAGCTTTCAAGCTGGTCCCACTGCACACCCAGCTTGTGCAGCGCCTCGTTGGAAAGTTCGATGAAGCGGGCCTCGATGTAGATCTGCGGCACGGCCTTGTCAACGGCCTTGATGATAGCCTCGCAATCGGCAAGCGTACGGTCGTTTGCCGTTACGACAATCGTGTTCGCACCCTGGAACGGAGTGGCTACGCTCTTCAGCAGCTTGCCGTCCTTGCCTTTCACGCCATAGGATTCGTTGAAGAGACTGGCAAGTTCGTCAACGGAGGCGTGGTTGAGCTGGAAAGTGCGGGTAAACACGGGATCGGCCTGCTTGTCTTCCTTCACGAAGTGGATGCCGCCCGTGGATTCGACGCGGAAGCCACGCGAATTGAGGATCGATTTCATGCCCTGGAGCCATGGCACGTGCTTGAGCGACACCGAGACGCGCTGCTGAAGGTTCGACGACTCGGCGTAGATGATATTCGCGCCCGTGGCACGGCGGAACTGGCGAAGGATGTCGGTGAGAGACGCATTGTCTGACGTGATGTCCACGAGCGCGGTTTCATCGCCGGACAGGAAGCGGGCGGCGATTTCGGAACCGGTGGCCGACGTTGGCGAAGGTCGCTGCATCTTTGCCGTCGCATTTTCATCTGCAGCCGGCGCGTTCGCCACCGGTTGCACAGGTTCGGCGAGCTTAACCACCGGACGCCCCTTGGCAGCGACGGCCGAATCGTCCACTTCTGAAAGGTTGATTTCGTCCGTATCTCCGGCGGCGGCAGTCGCAACGGCGGCAGGCGCATTTGTCGGAGCGGTCTTGTCTGGCAGCAGCAAGGCGTCAAGCCCTGGTTCATTCCCCTGGCCGACTGCAACCGATGCCCAGATTCCAGCGCACATCGCAAGAGCGATGCCTTTCATTTCATTGCGGAATTCCATTCTGCACCTCGCTTTCTTCGCATTTTCCTGTTTGTTTTTCGTTCAATTGCTACTTGACACGCCGGGCGCGAATCCGGTCCAGCCTGAGCTTTTCACCGCCATCCAGACCTTTGACGCGCCATGTGAACCGTATGCCATCATGGGTAGTGGAGATGAAATCCCCATCTCCGTAGATGTTTCCGTTGATGCTGATAGTCGAACGAGTGCGCCCGTCCTGGCCGGTAAAAGAAGCAGGATTGCCGATTTTCAGGGATCGCATGGCCTTCTTCCAGTCTTCCGACGAAATATCACGCTTGCGCCCGGCCTCAGCCCTGGCCGCAAGCTCCTTCGCGGCTTTCCCGGCGGCCTCCGTGCCGGAAACCTCTTTCACGGCCTTGGCCTTCGCCGCGGCATCCCGCCCGGCTGCCGTTTTCGACGCCGCGACGGACCTGACCGCCGTCTTCGCCGATGCCGCAGGTTCCGGCTTTGGTTTTGGCTTTGGCCTCTTGCGCACGTCTGCGGAAATCGGAACCAACTCGCCAACATACCCCTTGGGCCAGAACGGGTTGCGCACACCCTCCGCCGCCGAGACGACGATTGCGGACGAAGCCAGCAGGATGGCAAGCACGGGCTGGAGGACGCGTCTCATTTCTTCGCACCTCCAGCCAATTGCGGCGTTTCGCCCTTTGCAGGCCATTCAAATACCATTTCCGCCGACTGGACTTCCGGATCGCGTTGCGCCTTGATCTGGAAAGACTGCAATGCGACATGCGGCATAAGTTTCTCAACGCGCAAGATGAAAGATGCTATTTCCGCGTAACTGCCCCTGCACACGATACGTATCGGGCGGCGGACATGCAACTGGACAGGCGGCGGATTCGGCAGCGGGAGGGCTCTCACCGGCTGTTCGGAATAGTCGACGATGGCGAGCCCGACATCGGCGGCAATCGGATCCAACAGCGATTTCGCGCGCATTGCGAACGATTCAAGCAGCGGCGTGAGCAGCACGTCGACATAGGGCTTCCGCGCGGCATCGATTTCAGCCAGCATGCCCTTCACCCGCGGCGAATCCTTCAAGTCGCGCTCCATGACGCGCTGCTGGTCGCTAAGCCCGGCCAGTTCGCGCCTGGACTTTTCTATCGACATCTGGGCCGGCTGCACGGCGAAGAGGTAGATTAGCGCGGCGCCCACAAGTATCAAGGCCGAAAGGAAGACAGGATCCTTGAAACCGGCGGCAGTCTTTGCGGCATCTGCGCTCATTTCTCGAACCTCCTCTCCTTGCACCGGAACTCCACATCGAAGGCCAGCATGCGTTCGCCATCTTCTGACGGACGCGTTTCCTGGCGAATGTGTATTCGCCGTTTCTTGCGCACCGCCCCGGTCTTCGTCCCGCCGGGTTCCGTCACGATCCATTCCGAAAACGCGTCGCCTTCAACAGCTTCCATCAACGCCGTCACCGATGACATGGCGGCAGTGCGCCCGGAAATCCGGAACTGGATATTTTCCGTGGTGTTAGTCGGCCCCAAGAGAGGCGGACGCCTGGGGTTCTTGGGATCGAACAACATCTGCGATGGCGGTTCAGGTATCGCGAGTGCGGTCAACTGCACCTCTCCCGGAATCACTTCAGCCAGCTTCGCCAGCAGAGCGCCATACCTGTGGCATCCATTCTTGTACGCGTAAAGCTGGTCAAGCTGGGCCTGACGTTCGCGCATGTCGGCCATCCGAGCCAGGATCGCGGCATGTGCGGACTTCTTGCTTTCAAGATCGGCGCGCACGGACCTCACCTTCCCGCCGAGCAGCAATCCCTGCATGAACAGCACGCCCCACCAAACGACGCATGCCGCGCACAGCAGCAGAGAGAGCAACGGCATCATCACGCGCATGCGAACCGGCGACGACGATGCCATCTCGTCCGGTCTCAGCAGGTTAAGATGGAGATTGGACGCGTTCATAGCCCACCTCCCATGGCGGCGCGCGCCGCACCCAACGCCACAAGATACGCTTGCGAGGAGCCGGCGGTAATGTCCTGCGGCATCCGCGCCCCGCCAGAAGCGCATGAGATGCCATCGAACACCCCTGGCGAAACAAAGGGCATGCCCAGGGTCTCCTCCGCAAAAGAACTCCAGTATCGGGCACCGGCAGAAAGCCCCATGAGAAAGACCCTGTCCACCTGCACATCGTGCCGCTGGGCAAGATAGTCCAACGAAAGCTGCAACTGCTGCAAGACGGGGCGCACCAGCGGTTCAAGTGCGGGACGCGGATCGATAAGAGTATCTTCGAGGATCGTGTCCACAAGATCATCCGTAACGCTGAGGCCTGATTTCACGAGTTCGCGCATGACCTCTGAGCCAGCCGCGCCGGGACATTCCCGGAACAGGAGCAACGTACCTTTGCGGTATCCGGCGAAGTATATGGTCGAACGGGTGACGAAGACCGCCACGGCCGTTCCGCCTGCCGATACGAAATCTGGCGACTCGTGCAGCGCCGCCAACATCGCCGCCGGCGCCACCTGCACAGAACATGCCGTAGGACGGTGCCCTTCCGGCAACAGGCGGGAAAGCCACAGCACCTGGTATTCAGGCAATCCCGCCTGCAGTATGAATGGCGCCTCGTCCAAAGGTGCCGTCACGAAACGATTTCCGTCATGAGATACAGGCACGAAAGGAACTGGCGCATCAATGCGAGCGGACGGCTTTTTGCCAGTCGCCGGTGGAGGAGAATCCCTTCGAACGCCAAGCTTCTTCTTCACAGGCGCCGAGGCCGCAGATGCCGTCTTCTCGTCTGCAGCAATGGCATCTACCGTCGTCTGCCGGATGAACATGTCTGGCGAACAGACCGCCAAAGCCGCCTGCGGGGCTTGAAACGCGTGCGGCAAGGACCAGCGAACCTGTTCCCGGATGTCGTCCCATGATGTAGGCAACGGACCGTCCGGCGGAGGCACGAATCCTGCCGCCACAAGCTGGATCACACCCTTTCTGCGCTGAAGCCGGACTGCAGGGCACCCACGCGCTTCGCTTGCGTCAATGCAGACTCCAGTAACGTCGGAAAGCCCCCCGCGACGACAAAAGGAACCACCTGCCGCAGACCTCTCCCACGGCATCTTGACGTCAATCGTCTTGTCCTTTGTCAGTTGCAGTTTCATCCAGGGGAACGCAAGCACTTTCCATGCCATGAAAGCAGAAAGGGACGGCGAAACGCCGTCCCTTCCACCGGTTGGAATACCGGTATCCGTCAATCGTTGCCGTCTTCCGCCGCAGCAGCAGAATGCCCGGTCGCGTTGCAGGTGCATTCCCACGCGCCAGATGTGGCGTTCTTGGAAACCGTGTACGTGCCGCCGGCGGGGCAGGTCGGCACGGTCTTGAAGTATCCAGAGCCGTCCGTAGGGGCAAGCGTATCGAGGCTGACCGTCGTTGCATTTGCATTTGCAGGCTTTGACCCCCAGTTTTCCGCCGCCGTGACAATCTGGGCACGGGTGGCTTCGCAGGAAGCCTGCTGCGACTCCGTACGGTACTTGACGAAGTTCGGGATAGCAATGGCAGCCAAGATGGCGATGATGGCGACCACGATCATGATTTCAACGAGCGTGAAACCTTGTTTCATTTTTTTCATAGTTTGAATCTCCTTCTGTCATGTCGCAATCGGCACCATGCCGGTCGCTCGGCGGATATTATGCACTTTCCGTGCCATGATGTCAAGGGGTTGCAAGAATTTAACGGTTGAGCGGCCAGAAAGTCAAAAGAAATGCCAAGGCATTGGAATCGACCGGAGAACCCGCAAGCAAGATTCTTATTTTTGCAAACGCTTTTTGCATTTCCGCAAAAGGCATGTCAGTCGTCCGCCAACTTGCGGTAGAGCGTACTCAGATTGACGTTGAGCATTTCTGCAGCTTTTTCCTTGTCGCCGTTCGTGGTTGAAAGGATGTATTCGATATACTCGCGCTCACGCTGCTTGAGGAAGCTCTTCAAGGAAGTGTTGGAGGAGGAAAGCCCCTGGCCTAGCGCCACCGCCCCCGGCACCGCCGCCGCACTTGACGGAGCGTGCTTCTGAATCTTAGACGGGAGCAGATCTACGGTAATATCGCCATCCTGACGGAAAGTAAGTGCGTGCCGGATTGCGTTTTCAAGTTCGCGCACATTGCCCGGCCATTCGTAGGATGTCAGCACGTGCGCGGCTTCAGACGAGATGTTAGGCACGGACTCGCCGGCATCGGATTCAGTCCGTATGAAATGCAGTGCCAGAGGGAGTATGTCTTCCGGGCGTTCCCGCAATGGCGGAATGTCTATCGTAATGACGGCGAACCGGTAGTACAGGTCGCCGCGGAACGTACCGTTTGCCACAGCCTTCTCCAAATCGGCGTTGGATGCCGCGATCACACGCACATCCACGGGGATCGCCTTTGTGCCGCCGACGCGCCGTATCTCATGCTCCTGCAGGACGCGAAGCAACTTGCCCTGCAGGACGAGCGGCATGGATGATATCTCGTCAAGGAAGAGCGTCCCTCCGTTTGCCGCCTCGAACAGCCCTTCCTTGTCAGCGAACGCGCCCGTGAAAGCACCCTTCACATGGCCGAACATTTCGCTTTCGAGAAGGGTTTCAGGCAACGCGGCGCAATTGACCGCCACCCAAGGCCCGTCTGCGCGCGTGGACGCTTTATGGATCGTCCTCGCAATAACCTCTTTGCCGGTGCCGGACTCGCCGTTGATGAGCACCGTGGCAGGCGTGGGGCCGACCTTCTGGATGGTGTCGCACACCTTCTTCATTGATGGCGACGAGGCGATGAAACTGTCGTACTGGTATGGAATCTTGGCATCGGCCTTCAACATCCTGGCCGATGCGGCGTTCTTTGAAATCTGCTCTTCGGCGCGCTTGAGGCACGCCAGCATGTCATCGACCTTGAAAGGCTTGGTGAGATAGTCGAACACGCCGTTCTTCATGGCGTCTATTGCCGTCTCTATGCTTGCATAGCCGGTGAGGATGATGACAGGCATGACAGTTGTCACCTTGCGGATCTCCCGGAAGAGCGCCATGCCGTCCATAGGCTCCATCCGCAAGTCGGTAACCGTGATATCGATGCCACCCCCGCGAACGATCTCCAAAGCAGACGCGCCATTCCCCGCCGTCTTGACGGCGTACCCGTTAGACTTCAGCAGGCTTTGCAAAAGCAGCAGCGTACCCGCCTCGTCGTCAACAATGAGAATGGTGGTCATGTCGCCCATATTATATCAATAGGCGGCGAAGTTGACAAGTGTCTGAAAAACGTCAAACCAGCATTCCCGCCGTCTGTCAGGCGATGTATGTCAAGCGCTAATGGGCTATCGACCCGAGGTTGAAGATGGGCATGAACATAGCCAATACGATAGTGCCGATCACGACACCCAGGAAGACCATGAGGAACGGTTCCATGAGGGATGTCAAAGTGCCGAGAGTCATCTCGACATCCTCGTCATAGGCGTCCGCGACGGAATCGAGCATGTCTTCGACCTTGCCGGCCTTCTCGCCTGCGGCTATCATGCGCACCATCAACGTCGGCATGTACGGCTTGCCTTCAAGCGACGGACTGAGCTGGTTGCCCTGCTCCACTTCGAGGCGGGCGGCCAGAATCGCCTGTTCCAGCACCGTATTGCCGATGGATCCCGCCACTACCTTCAGAGACTTCAGGATGGGCACGCCGGCGGCGATCATCTGGGCCAGAAGACGGCAGAAACGTCCGATGCTGGCCTTCTGGTTGAGCTGCCCGAATATGGGCATCTTGAGCATCCATTCGTCGAACCGGCGCTGGCCGGACTCGGTTTTCTTCCATCTCTTGAACAGATACGCCGCCGCCATGGCCGCAGGAAGTATGACGAACCACCACTTCTTGACAAAATTCGAGACGTCCACGAGCTTCTGCGTGAGCCAAGGCAATTCCTTGCCGAACCCGGAAAACATATCTGCGAACACGGGAACCACGAACTGGATCAAGCCGGCCGCCATCAGGAACGCAAGCGACATGATCACCGTCGGATACGTCATCGCGCTTTTCACCTTCTTGCGCAGGCGCGATGCCGACGAGAGAATCATCGCAAGCCGCCGCATCACCGGCGCGAACTGCCCGGACTGTTCGCCGGCCACCACCATGTTCACGTACATGTCGTCAAAAAGCTGCGGAAAATCCGCAAGTCCGGCCGAAAGCGGCTCCCCTCGTTCGATCACATCCAGCAGATGCCGCAGCACCTTCTTGAATTCGATGTCGTCGCACTGCTCCTCAAGCGTCATGATGGACGAAAGGATCGACATGCCGGCCCCGAGCATCGACGCGACCTGCCGGGTGAATGGTATCACCTGCGTCGCGGCGATCTTCCCTGCATGCTTGATTTTGATTACCCGTCCAGCCATCGGCTACTCTCCACCTGTCACTTCAAACGCCGCCTCCAGCGAGGTTATGCCGGCACGGACCTTGCGCATGCCGGCCTCTTTCAGGGACACCATGCCCTCCTTGAGCGCCAGCTCCTTAAGTTTCTCCGCATTGCCGCCCTTCTCGATGACGGCGCGAATCGCGTTCGAGATCGGCAGCACCTCCATGAACGCGCCACGGCCCTTGTAACCGGAGTTGTGGCACTTCGGGCATTTCCCCGGACCGTATATCTGCACGCCCTCGAAAGGCTTGGGATCGACCCTGTTGGCTTCAAGGAGTTCCATGTTCACGTCTACCGGCTGGCGGCAGAACGGGCAAAGCTTCCTGAAAAGCCGCTGTGCCTGTGCAAGGATGAGGGAACTCGCCAAAAGGAAGGGGGGAACCTCCATGTCTATCAACCGCGGGATGACGCCGCACGCGTCGTTGGTATGCAGCGTCGAAAGCACAAGGTGGCCGGTCAAGGCGGCCTTGACGGCGATATCGGCCGTTTCGTTGTCGCGGATTTCGCCGACAAGCACGATATCCGGGTCCTGGCGCAGCACGCTACGCAGAATACCAGCGAACGTCAGGCCCTGCGCGACGTTCACATGGCACTGGTTCACGCCAGGAAGCTCGTATTCGACCGGATCTTCCGCCGTAACGATATTGACGTTAGGCTGGTTCAAATCCTGAAGGCAGGAGTAGAGCGTGGTCGTCTTGCCGGAACCTGTGGGACCGGTCACGAGGATAATGCCGTGCGGCTGGTCGATCGCAAACTTCATCGCCTTGTAGGCGTAATCGTCAAGGCCAAGCGATGCAAGGCCTGGAGCCAGGTTCGCCTTGTCGAGTATGCGCATCACCACCTTCTCGCCGTGTACGGTAGGCAGGATGGAGACGCGTACGTCCACCTCCTTCTTCAGGGCCTTCACCTTGAAACGCCCGTCTTGCGGCTTGCGCCGCTCGGCTATATCGAGGTTGGACATGATCTTGATACGAGATACAACCGCAGAATGCAGGGCTTTTGGCGGCGCCGGGCGTTCGACAAGCTCGCCATCTATGCGGTAGCGCAGGCGGGACGTCTTCTCTCCGGCCTCGAAGTGGATATCGGACGCCTTTGTCTTCAACGCTTCTATCATCATGGTATTCACCATGCGGATGACAGGGGCTTCTCCTGCAGACTCGGCCGTGGCGTCAATCGCATCCTCCTTCTCCTCGGCCGACGAAAACTCAATCTCGGCATCCTGCCCTTTCATGATGTTTTCCATCGCAAGGGCGGGATTTGCCGCATCTTCCTGCACTTTGAGACGGCCCAACGCCTCCATCACATCCTTTTCGGACGCTACGCACGACCATATGCGACCGCCTGCAGCGCGGGAAACCTCCTCCTGCGCAGGAAGATCGAACGGATCGGCAAAGGCAATCGTCAGCCGCCCTGCTACACGCATCATGGGCACGGCCTTCGCCTTGATCCAGAAATCAAGAGGTTTCACCCCCAGCAGATCGCGCGATACGGTGAAGTTTTCAGGAAGCGTCAACGGCGGCATGTTGAGATATGCCGCGGCAGCAAGCGTGAAAGCGACAGGGTCGACCAGATTCCTCTGGACGAGATACCGCTCCAGCGGCTGCTTGTTCTGGCGAGCCTCCTCAGTCACAACAGCCAGCTTGTCGGCTGAAATGACATCGAGCTTCAGCAGGGCGTCGGCAAAATTCGCATACCTGGCATGGATCTTTTTTATGGGCAGGACAATTGGCATCACCAACATGCAAGCAGAAAACATGCCATGCATTGGCATGTCTTCTGCTGCAATAAGCATGAGATGGCAGAAGAAACGCCCAGATTCGATCCCAAGCTTGAAGAAGGCATCGCCTACTTCGAGAAAATGCTGCAGGTAATGCCCGACGACCGCGTCACGCTGCAGTTCTTGAGCATTGCCTACGGCCAGATTGGCGAAACTGACAAGCAGCGGCGTGCGGCCGTATCGCTTGCAGGCGTATTGCTCAAGGAGAAGGACTTCGATGCGGCCGACAAGCTGGTAGAGCGTCTTGAGCAATACAGCGAACCGGATGCGAAAGCGGCAATATTGCGAATCAGGGCCGCACGTCGTCCGTCTCCGCAGCAGGAGGCAGATGTAAAGGCCAAGGAACCTGCCGCCCATTCGAGCAAAACCACCACTGCCGTGTATATGGCGATCAAAGCCGAAAAGAAGCTGGCCCGCCATCTTGCGGAACGCAAGGTGATAACGGAGCAGATGGCCGATTCCGTGCAAGACCAGCTGACGGCCCTTGCGGATGTGCATGGATGTTTCCTCGTATCGGCGCTATCCCTGATTGAAAAGGAGAGCACCGCAGATGCGGAATCGGCCATCGCATTCCTTGCCGACGAGACGTCCACGCCGCCAATTCCCCTGGAATCGTTCGAGGTGCCCTCGGATCTTATACTGACGCTTCCAACATCGCTCGTCCGCGTACGGGGCGTGCTGCCGTTCGCAAAGATGGGTTCGACAGTACTGATGGCCGTCCTCAACCCATACGATGAAACGTTGAAACCGCAGGTCCAGACTGCAATAGGATGCCCGTGCTGCTTCTACCTTGCCCATCCGCGCACGATGGAAAGCATACTCGAGAAACTTGTTTCCGCAGATGCAGCGGCCTTGGATGCCGATGCGGCGAAGGAGGCCACTTGAATGCCGCGCAAATGCCGCCAGATCCGGCGCAAGGCGGGCGTCACGCTTGTAGAGGTCATGCTCGCAGGCGCATTGACGTCGCTCTCCGTCCTCGCGACGCTGGAAGCTTTCGTCGTGGCAGGAAAGATCGCCCATGAGAACGCGGAGACGATCCGTGCCGACAATATCGCCTTCGACCTTCTGTGGCGAAAATTCTATGGCGACTATGAACAGATGAGATCGACCGTAGGGCAGGCAGTCCAGGAAAAGAATACCGCCGACCCGGATTCCCCGTACCGTTCCGCCACGCTGGGAGAGCCGCCATCCTACGCATACCGCGAATACGTTACGCCTGTCGACAACGGCAAGCTGATTGCGGTGACCCTGAACTACGGCCCTGGCGGCCAGTACGCCATCTCCAACGAAGTTTTCCGTTCGGACATTCCAAGAACAGCAAACTGACATGACATCACGCCTCGACAGATCGGGCTTCACGCTCGTAGAGATGATGGTCGCATCGTCCATCTCCCTGATCGTGATGTTCGCGCTTGCCGGCATGTTCCTTTTCTGCCAGCGGATGTTCCATATCACCATGGCCGAGGCGGAGTCCACCCTTGCCCTTCGCGACATCCGCGACAAGATTCTCTTCCGTGCGGGGCCAGGACTGGACAGCGGCCTTCTCACAGGCAAGGCTTCAGCCGATACTGCATCCATCACGACGACCTGGCCCGTCATGGATACGGATGCCGCCAACGACAAGCCGGACCGCATACGCCTTGTGTTTCGCGACAGCAGTTTCTTCAACGAGAGGCTGGCGCATTCCGACGCCAACCTGAAGTGGTTCAGGTATGGCGGATTCGTCTTGCGGAAGGACTGGACGCAAACAGTCGATCTTCCCCGCATCAAGATCGATCTCGGCAACCCCAGCGAGGAGTCTGTACGGCAAGCCACATGGATACTTTTGCCGCAATGAGGGGTACTGCCGTGAAAAACACATCTCCAAAGAGCGGATTCATCCTTCCGACGGCAGTCTTTCTTCTGGCCGTATGCTCGCTCGCTATAGCCGCAGTGCTGAGCTATGTGTCGTTCACCACACGCATGACCGCGATCCATCGCGGCAATTCCATCTGCCGCCTCGCCGCACAGTCCGCCATAGAAGCCGCCAAACGCGACATCTACCGCGCGTTCTACTCCTATTCAGGCGGCAGTTCGGTACGAATCGGCACGATGACCGGCACGGTATTCAACTGGTTCGACACGTATTCTCGCGGCACCCCGGCAACATCGTCGTCCATAGGGTCGGGCACTGTCGTGACACTGCCGGGCACGACAAACATCAACGGGTGCGCCGTCTCGCCGGCGATCTGGTTCTCCCGCCGCATCGCCAATCAACCTGCCGCCGTCGTCACGCTGCGGGCAACCGCCTCGCGCCGGAATCCCGGCGGAACCTCGTCTTCCTCCACGATCGAAGAACGCATCCGTTTCGCCCTGATGCGTTCGCGGGTGTTCGACAACGCCTACTTCGTCAACAACTACGGCTGGTTCCAGGGCAGCGTCATCACCGCGAATGGAGACGTGCGCGCGAACGGCAACCTCTATCTGGATTCCGGCTGTACCGTCAACGGGCACGCCTATGCCGCAAAGAACGACGAACTGGGCGTCATCGGCTCCATACAGAACACCGGCAAGATGCAGAACATGAACACGTACTGGAGCAGCTGCGGAACGTCCGCACGGCCTACTTCGCCGGCGTATTCCGGCGGAGACTACTACGGCGGCGGCTACGATCCGTCCCTTTCCGTGACCGAACGTCTCCATCCCTATCAGGACGAGCTGACCATGCCGTACATTTCCGATCTCTCCGAGTACGTCAAATATGCGCAGGATTCCGGCGGCAAGATATCCGGCGGCGTTTCGTACGCCCTAGATGCGGGCGGGAACGTGGTCTCGTCCAGACTTGAGGGTTTCAACGCCCACTATTCCGGCGCCGGCCCGTCGGGGAACAAGGATCTAGCCGACAACGGCGCGCTTGTAATCGAGGGTACGGCATTGAATCCAATAGTCATCGACGGTCCGGTGGTAGTGGACTCCGACGTCGTGATAAAAGGCTACGTCACGGGGCAGGGCACCATATACTCCGGACGCAACATCCATATCGTTGGAGACATCAAGTACGTGAACGCCCCATCCTGGCCGCACCCTGACACCAACCCGAATGCCACTGCCTCCGCAAACGCCTCCAAAGACCTGCTGGGGCTTGCCGCAAAGGGAAACATCGTCATGGGCGACTACACCCTCTCGTCGTGGCTGGGAGCAAACAACTCCAACGGACTCCAATACTACCTCAAGAACGGACCATACGTCCAGCAGTACATCTGCGACGAATCCGACCGGAATATCGGCTATCCGCGCACCACCGAATACGGTTGGGCATCGGACGAAACCAAGTTCTGCGGCGACTATACGCAGAAGGACGGCGGCAAGAAGGTAACGGTGGACACGAAAACCCAGAACGTATACAAGAACGGCCGCTGGACGCAGCAGACGACAACGACCATCGCCGATTCCCAGACGCGACGCTACTACGAATCGGTATGCCCGGAGAAACTTATAAAACATCTCTGCTCCGACACTCAAACATCTGGCTACGGGGGCAGTTCCTACAAACCGTCCATCACCCATATCGATGCCGTCATCTACAACAACCACGGCGTGATCGGACACATCGGCAACTGTACGATAAACGGCTCGCTCGTGTGCCGCAACGAGGCGATGATATACGAGGGCGCCCTCAAGATCAACTGGGACCATCGCCTCTATTCCGGCCTTTCGGGCAGCATGTCCAACGCGCTCGGACTCCCGATGGACGCCTCGCGTCCGCCACAAACGCTTTCCTGGCGGGAAATTTCCAATTAAGCACGAACAATGATCGAAGCCAACGAAGACATAACGCTGGTGACGGAACGCCAGATGCGCGACGTCGAACAGGGACGGGCCCAGGCGAAAGCCATCGCCGAAGGTCTGGAAATCCACCCTGCCCTTCTAGCGGCAGACGCATCTGCCGCGCCCGTCGCTACCGTACAGGAGATGCCCTTGACCGTACAGACGCTCCAGCACGAACCGAAACACCGGCCTACCGATCCGGAAACCACGTTCCGCCACATACGTCTGGCCGTTCTAGCCGTACTGGTACTGGTGCTTCTTCTAATTTGGATCCGTCAAAGAAAACGATCACTCTAGAACTCGTCCGGCAGATCAATACGCATTGTGCGGCTCTTCATCGCTTCAGACATGCCGGCATCGCCGCTTGGCTGCGCAGTTGGCTTGTTGTCGTCGAACAGCGCATCGATGCGTATGGTACGGCTTTTCAGCTGGGCGGGGTTCAGGTCTTCTATCTCCATGGACGATACGATGGCCTTCTTTTCCGCATCACCGCCAGCCGCATATGTAGTGCCCGGCTCCGAGGCCGACGGGACAAGCAGTATCGCGCCGCAGGCCGGGCATTCGGCCTCGTAGCCCGCCGTTTCTTCAGGCGCGATGATTTCCTGTCCGCAAGTCGTACACTTGAAGGAAATGGCCCTGTCGCCTTTGATTTCAGGTGCGGTGATGAATTCTTCCGCCTCCTGCCGAGGCACGTCCGTTTTTTGCGGTTCGTCCGCAAGCATGGGCCGTGCATCCACAACAGGCGTATCCTGCGATTCTGCCGTCGGCTGAAGCTTGGGCGGCTCTTCGGCAGTCTTCTTCGCCAGCATCGCCTCGTATTCCGCAACTGTCATCGGTGAAACACGCGGCACAACGGTTTCTTTCGCCCGTTTGGAGAGAACGACATGCAACGCTTCGCGCTCCGGCAGCACAAGCCTTTCGCCAGTCATCGGATTCCGCACGTTACGCGGGGCGCGCTTCACGACATCGAACTTGCACAACCCGGGCAGGACGAAATAGTTGGCCCTAGCCTCACGGTAGGCAATCTCTATGATCGCCTCCAAGGCCGCTCGCGATTGATGTTGCGAAATACCAGCGCGGAATGCCAGCTCCTTGATCAGTCGATTCTTGGTATAGGCCCTTTTCTTCTGTACGTCGTCCATGATCTTCTCCTGTGAAAAAAAAAGAAAGGCTCGTCATCGCGTTTTAAGCAAAAATCGTGCCATGTCATTTGACGCCTTGGCATGTTTTCTGCTACATTTAGTGGCAAAGGTAACTGTCTCATGAAATTGTGGTTTAAAAAGCAAGAAGAAACGCCTGACACGGAAAGCGGTTCTGCCGTTTTGGAAAATCAGGCTGCCCCCTCTCCTGTTCCTGGACCTGCTACGCGTGATGCCGGCGTGTCGATTCCTGCGAATCTCCCGCCTGCCAACCCGGTTTCATTGGAAAATCGTGATACTTCCTCCGTGCCTGTTCGTCCTAAAAAGAACCAGAAGGCCCTCTATTACCAGCTGATGAACGCGTTGTACGATGCGGTTCTCATCCTGGACGACAACGGGCATGTGGTCGACTGCAACGAGCGTGTCCCGTCGGTTCTTGGCCACACGCGCGAAGAATTGTGGGATGTACACATTTCAACGATCATCCCTGGCATCACCTCGCAGATTTTTGCAAAAATGAAAACGGGCCTGCACGGCAACCATCGCGTCCTCCTCAACGCCCGTTGCCATCGCAAGGACGGAACGTCTTTTTCAGGAGAGATAGGTGCAGGACTTATAGACCTCACGGGCGAAAACCTCGTGCTCACCATTCGCAATATTGAGAAAAGGTCGCCCGTAAAGGCTATTGTCCGAAAGACGCCATAGCGTTATTATTGCAACTGGTTCGCAGAAAAAAGAAGGATGCGGCTGAAACCGCATCCTTCTTCCTTGTCCACGCAGGGAACGTGCCAGGAATCACGCCCGGCTGTGGACGTCTAATTAATCGCCTGACATTACTTGGCGATAACGCGAGCCATCTCGAGCACCTTGTTCGAGTAGCCCCACTCGTTATCGTACCAGGAAAGCAGCTTGACGAACGTCGAGTCAAGGCACATCGACTTGTCGGCGTCGAAGATCGACGTGCGGGCGTCGCCGCGGAAATCGGTGGAAACCACCGCGTCCTCGGTGTAGCCAAGGATACCCTTGAGGGCACCTTCGGAAGCTTCCTTGACGGCGGCCTTGATCTCGTCGATCGTGGCGGGCTTCTCAAGTTCGGCCGTGAGGTCGACGATCGAGACGTCGCTCGTGGGAACACGCATGGAAATGCCCGTGAGCTTGCCGTTGAGGGAAGGAAGCACCTTGCCGACAGCCTTCGCCGCACCAGTCGAGGACGGAATGATGTTCTCGAGGATGCCGCGACCGCCGCGCCAGTCCTTCTTGGACGGGCCGTCAACCGTCTTCTGCGTCGCCGTGGCGGCATGCACCGTCGTCATCAGGCCGCGCTTGATGCCGAACTTCTCGTGGATGACCTTGCTCAGAGGCGCGAGGCAGTTCGTCGTGCAGGAGGCGTTGGAGATGATGTCCTGGCCGGCATACGTCTCGTGGTTGACGCCATAGACGAACATCGGCGTCGCATCCTTCGAAGGAGCGGACATGATGACCTTCTTGGCACCAGCCGTGATGTGGGCGCGGGCCTTCTCGTCCGTGAGGAACAGGCCGGTGGACTCGACTACGATCTCAGCGCCGACTTCGTTCCACTTGAGAGCGGCAGGATCCTTCTCGGCCGTGAGGCGGATCGCCTTGCCGTCGACAACGAGATTCGTGCCCTCGACCTTGATGTCATGCTTGAATATGCCGTGTACGGAATCGTACTTCAGCATGTACGCGAGATAGTCGGGATCGAGGAGGTCGTTGATGCCGACCACTTCGATGTCGTTCGCGAAGTTTTCGACCGCGGCGCGAAACACCATGCGACCGATACGGCCGAAGCCGTTGATACCAACCTTGATAGCCATTTCTTCTTTTCTCCTTGATGTTCCCGTCGAAGTACCTACCCCGCCGGAAAATTGAGGTTGTATGATAGCAGAATGCCGCCACTCCGTCAAGGGCGAATCTCCGCAAGAATTTTACGGACTTGCGCCAGAGCCCTTCCGCGATGCGAAATCGCATTCTTGTCTTCGGCAGACAGTTCCGCGAACGAGCAGCCGAGGCCGTCCGGCACGAACAGAGGGTCGTACCCGAACCCGCCTGCGCCCGATGGCCGTTCTGCGATATGGCCGGGACAATGTCCCTGCGCAACATGTTCCGTGCCATCTGGCGCGATCAGCACGATCGCACAGGAGAACCGTGCCCGCCTGTCCGCCATGCCAGCAAGGTTCTTAAGCAGAAGCGCGTTATTGGCGGCGGCATCTCCGTCACCTCCCGCATATCTGGCGGAGCGGACGCCCGGCGCACCGTCGAGGGCGAACACCTCCAGCCCGGAATCGTCAGCCATCACCCAAGCTCCATGATGGCGAGGCGCGATGGCGCGCGCTTTGAGCCGCGCATTGCCCTCGAACGTTTCCGCCGTCTCATCCGCGCCGGAATCCTCGCCGCAGACCTTCCAGTCAGGCAGCAGCTCCCCTATCTCTCGGAGCTTGTGTGCGTTGTGCGTGGCGACAATCAACGTCTGCATCTTGTCTATTCCTTCTTCATCGTCCTGTTCATGAGCGTCTTGATGGCTGTGCGGACAGGCAGGTTCTCGTAGCATATGCGGTAGACGAGATCCGTAATCGGCATGTCCACGCCAAGCGAGTTCGCAAGTCCGCGTATGACACGCGCGTTCCACACTCCTTCGGCGACCATATGCATGGAACTGGTGATGTCCGCGATCTTCTCGCCCTTCCCCAGCCGTTCGCCCACCATGTGGTTGCGCGAATGCACCGATGTGCATGTCACTATCAGGTCGCCTATGCCGGAAAGCCCGTATACGGTACGGGGATCTGCGCCATATGCGGCGGCGAAACGGGCCACCTCCGCCAATCCGCGCGTAATCAGGGCCGCACGCGTGTTGTCGCCGAATCCAAGGCCGTCCGAACAGCCCACGGCAATGGCTATCACATTCTTCACGGCGCCGCCAACCTCCACGCCTGCCGGGTCGTCGGACGTGTATACGCGAAAGCTAGGACCGTTCCATACCGCCTGGACCAGTTTCGCGTCGGCATGGTCTTCGCTTGCGGCGACGATTGTCGTCGGCATGCCGCGCGCCACTTCTTCGGCATGCGTCGGCCCAGACAGCACCACCACCCTTTTCACGCCCAGAACCGCCTTCGCGATTTCGCTCATGCGAGCCTGGGTCTTTTCGCACAAGCCCTTTGTTAGCGTCACGACGAGCGTACCCTCTGGAACGAGTCCCTTGAAACGCGCGCAGACGTCTCTAAAGAACTTCGACGGCATGGCCAGCACAACGATGTCCGCGCCGTCCGCGGCCTCGGCGGCGTCGGCAGTCCATCCGATTCTTTCGGGGATCAACACCCCGGGCAGGTAGCGTGCGTTGAGATGCGTCTTGCGGACTTCATCAACATAGTCGCCGAACGCCCCCCATACCGTCACCTCATGTCCGTAGCCGGAAAGAAGCAACGCATTTGCCGTTCCCCAGCCACCATCGCCGATGATCGCAATTTTCATGGCATGTCTCGTTTCATTTCATGACTCCAGGATTACCTCTTGAGAAAACCACCAGCTCGCGCCCGGCATCGAGCACGGCGCGGGCCGCTGGAGAAAGGCGTTCTTTAACGCAGAGGCGCAAAGGCGCAGAGTCCGCCGAGTTGGTTTTGACAGGATTTTCAAGATTGGGATTGGGCGTTTCCGCAAAGAGGTCGCCCTGGTAGGGCTGGCGCCCCGCGCCCGCCGCGGCGGCCAGAGGGCTGGCCGCCCTACCATTGATGAAATCGCTCATGAAATGGCTCGCGAAGCAGTCCTTCGCCCCCACTTCCTCCTCCGTGAACGGAATCCAGTGGTTCACGCCGTCCCTGGACTTGATGACGTTGAAATCGGAGAAGAGCGTGTACACAAGGCAATCCCGTTGAAACCCGAAATCGTTCCTCCAGCCATCGCTCGGATAGAGGAACTGGTCGCGGTCGTTCAGCCAATCCGCCTCGATGCTGTGGCAGACGGCCGCGCAGAAGTCCACCTTGCCGAGGATGCGCGAGCAGTCGAACGCGCCGAAGAAGTCGGCGGCGACCTTGTTCTTCAGTTCCTCCTCGAGGATGGAAGGTGGATAGCGCGTCTGCATGGCGGATAGTATAGCAAAACCTTCAATCACCGCACCGCACACCATGCCAGAACACCGCCGAATCCCGCCGCGGCGGCGGCGGAGGCGCGATCCTTCAAGGCGAGCTGAACGAACGATCCACGACCTCGTATAGCATTCGCGCACCGTGCGCCCCCTCGACGGTAGCCGTGAACGAAAGCTTGCCGTCACGCACCGAAACGGGAATCCGTTCCATGCGCCGTCCGCTGGTCGCAAGGCTCCATACGTCGTAGGAGTCAGGCGAGGCAAGCGCAAGCGACACTTTAGCCGAACCGTTGCGCACAAGCGGCGGATAGCTGCCCCATTTGAGGAGCGTGGTCTTCGCCTTGTCGGCATACACGTTGCCATCGGCCTGGACGTCCGTCAGATGCGATACGAGCAGTCTCTTCGATTTCGCGATTTCGAGTCCATCGAGGGAGCTGGCCCAGACGGTCGCAGGGACGCCGCCCACGTCAAACGAAACAGGACCTGCAGTCAACGCCCCTTCAGGCGTGAATCCTCCCGCCGTGCGCGACGTGTTGATGCGGCAGCTGCCGACCGTACGGTCCAGGGCAAACGCCTGATTGGGAGATAGCGGAACGGGCGGTACCGGATCATTGCGGCTTTCGCCAAGCTTTACGGTCTTGACGCCATCCTTAACTGGCGCGACCGCCGTACAGACCTGCGTCTGCCAGGCGGCATCGCGCCATTTGGGCAATACTGACATGGAGTTGCCGTCGGACGGCATGAACGTGTCGGACGTGGCGACCAGCGCCAACCTGTCATGCAGCGGCTCCATGTCGCGGCGCAGGAACAGGCAGATGCTTGCACGGTCGGACGCCTGCCCCAGAGGATCGCTTGCCACGTCAAAGTAGCCCGGAAATCCTTTTCCATCGCGCAAGCCGTCTTCATTGTGCGAATAGGCGAAGCGCCACAGGCCGTCCCATTCCTGCAACGCGCCCATGGCGCCCGTCATGATCCCGCCTACGCCACGATACATGCCAGGCCCGGAAAAATTCCACTCCGTGATGCAGAATGGCTTTGACGGCATGCGCGTATAGGCGCACCTTACAGGCGGCAGGCTTATCGACAGGACTGGGTTCGTGTTCGGGCACTTCGACGGCAACGACCATTTTTTCGCGATAAAATGCGGATGGTCCACGTAGAAATGATCGTCGACATAGTCGTAGCAATCTTCGCGCATTGCCATGAGAGGCGTGAAATGCGGGCCGCAGTTCTGGCTTGTCAGCAACGCCTTCACGCCGATGGAACGCAGAAATTCACGCTCGCGCTTCGCAAGGCCGGCCTCCAGATCCGCCATGAAGGCGATGAGCGCGGCGTTCTTGCTCCATACTTGCACCTTCTCAGGATCGTCGGAGACACCCTTGGCGAACGACGGGTCGGACGCGCGCTTGCCGGCCAGCCATTTCTTCCAGGCCGCCTTCATCTGCGGCTCCTTGGATATCGCCAGCCAGCACCACGTCAGGTGTCCTTCATTTACAAGCGAAATGAGCGGAAGGCCCGGCTCGTCCGCGTACCTGCGCCCGGTATACGGATTCACGTGTTCTAGCAGGTTGCGGGCGAACGTCTTCCAGTTATCGAAGGCGGGTTCGTGGACGGCTATGAGATTCTTGTACACCTGCATCGGAACCTGCCCGTCCCTGTCTATCCCCACGTCTCGCCACATCACAGGACGCGACGTGAACAGGTCCGTGGTCACGTAGATGCCCTTCTCCATTGCGCGATAGAGCAGGTAGTCGAGACGTTTCATCCATTCGGCGTTGATCGTCAACCTGTCTTTCGACCCCTTCACCACGCCATTCCAGTTTTCGTAGTGGTGGATGCGCACGGTATTGTACCCGAGACGCACAAGGCGCGTCACAAGCTCGTCGGCAAGAGCATTGTCGATGAAGTTTGCGCTGAAGCAGAGGTTTACACCATAGAACCGCTGACGCACGCCTGGACGACCCTCGAATTCGAAATGTCCGCCGACATTCTTGAGCCAGCCGTATTTTCCGGCCGGCGCATCCTGCAGGCCCATGCCGGAGAAGTCAAGCGCGCTGCCCGCCTCTATGTTCTTGCGGTAGTCGAGAGGAATCCACTCCTTGCCCCGCGATATCTTCACCGGGCTTTCTACAGTGACATTCACGCCGTCCGGGGATGAGATGAGGCACATGAAGCTCCGCTGGTCTCCCTTGCGGAAATCGCCCGCAACGTCTTCCGAAAGGCGGAGCGTGAACGTCGACACCCATCTGCGGTCGTCCTGGATCATGTATTTCATCCGTTCCGGGAAGTAGAGCGTGAAACGCTCCTGCCCGTCGGCATCGGCAAATGTCAGAGACTTCGCCCGACCGACGCCCAGGCACATGTTGCCAAACGCTTTCGGGAACACCACGGCCTTTCCCGAATCGCAGGCCCATGTGCCGCCGACAAACGCTTCGCACGGCATGTTCAGGGAAAGTACCACAGCCTCGGGCTTCTGGTCCGCCTCGGAAGTGATTGTCGCAACGTACAGCCCGCGGCCGTCGCCTGTCGCCAGCAGCGTGGCGCGGCCCCGTCCAATCTTCCGTTCTTCTTCATACAGCTCGAACAAGGCCGTTCCGGTGGAAGGATCGGGGGCCGTGAAATCGGTTCTCACGCCCGACGACACGCCCTTCCATCCTTCGTGATGCACGGTCACATGCATGCCTGCGCCGTGCTTTCCCACGCGAAGATTGCCTGACAGCCCCATCCCCACATCAAGCGGAGCGGCGATGCAAACAAGCGTCGTGGCGGTTGCGGCCGTGAGAATCATCCATGCAGATCTGTTGTTCATGCCGGCCTATCTTTCGTCGTTGTACAGCTGGAACGCGTCCTTGGCCGTGAGGCCGTTGTGGACGACTGCCGAGATGGCCTTCATCATCGCAAGCGGCTTCGCGCTCTGGAAGACGTTGCGCCCCATATCCACGCCTGCGGCGCCCGCCTGAATCGCGCGGTACGCCAGTTCAAGCGCCTTGTCCTCCGGCAGTTTCTTGCCTCCGGCGATGACGATCGGCACCGGACACTGCGCCACCACGGTCTCAAACCCCTCCTCCGTGAAGTATGTCTTCACGAAAGACGCGCCGTTCTCCGCGCAAATGCGCGTAGCCAGACGGAAGTAGCGGGCATCGCGCGCCATGTCCTTGCCGACCGCCGTGACACCCAATACGGGAATGCCGTAACGTTCGCCAAGATCCACGGCCTTCACGAGATTGTGCGTCGTGATCTGCTCGCTCGCCTTGTCGCCGGCGGCAACCATCAGCGCCATCGCGCTCGCATTGACGCGAAGCACGTCCTCGATGTCGTACAGACGGTTGAGATTGAGATCCGTCAGGATGGAGGTGCCGCCATCCGCGCGCAGGCAAACGGGCTTGGACATGGAGGGCGGTATCACGCTCCGCAAGACGCCACGCGTGCACATGAGGCAGTCTGCGTATTCGATCAGAGGGTTGATCGCGAGATCCACGCGCTCCAGGCCGCTTGTCGGCCCCATTATGAACCCGTGGTCGCACGCGAGCATCACCGTACGCCCGCTCTTCGGATTGAAGATGCGGGCAAGGCGGTTCTTCACGCCCCAGCCGCGGTTTCCATTGCCTTTGAGGAAGAACGCCTCGTTCGTCTGCGGCGTTCCGAGGCCATATGCCTTGGCCTCCTGGAATCCATCCATGTCTGCCATCGTCGTTTTCCTTTCTCTGCAATCAATTACGAAGCGAAACAGCTCCAAATATCGGCATTGCTGGCGCTGCCTGCGTCGACCGGGCCGATGGAACGTTCGCCAAGGTTCTTTGCGCGGCCGAACCTGGCCTGCATCTGCGCTGTGGCCTCGCTTCCTGCCTTGGCGGCGGCGGCTGCGGCGGCGAACATCGCCTGTTCGCCTTCAGAGGCGTGCGACTTCAACGCCTCGACGGCCGGAATGAGCGCGTCCATGAACGTCTTGTCGCCCACCTTCGCCTTGGTTGCGAATCCCAATTCTTCGAGACCGGCCGCGAACATGTCTGCGATCTCTTCTGCGGAAAGCTCCGTCTTGCCGGCGTCAACGGCATCCGCCATCCCCTCGAAAAGCGTCCCGTACAGGGAACTTGTCGAACCGCTCACGTCCGACTCGAGATGCGCCACCATGTCCGAGATGAGCGACTTGAAATCCGTCCCTTCGGCGGCGGCCAACGCGCGTGTCGCCGAGACGATGGCCTCCCCGTGGTCGCCATCGCCGCCAGCGGCGGCGTCAAGCGCGGAATAGTCGCTTTCACGGGCTGCGGTCTTTACAGCCGCCCTGCCCCATGCGTCCTTGAACTGCTGCAACGTCATCGTAATTCTCCTTCTGTTGATACCATCAGTAGCGCCGGAGGAGCTCCAGCATCTTGCGGTCCAGCTTGTGGCCGCGGTAATCCTCGTAGGCCACATCCTGCCGTCCGGAATCGAGGAATCCGTTATGTCCGCGCAAGTTCCAAAGCGCCCATCCAAGATTCTTGGCCTTCCATAGCTTCAGGCAATGTTCCATCCATGCGAGCGTCACCGCGTGGGGAGTCTTGTTGCGGCATCCGAACTCGCCTACCATGCAGTATTCGCCGGCATCTATGGCCGACTGGTACTGCGCAACGGATTCCTCAGGCGTCTTTCGCGTCGCCGGCTTGCCGTAGCCTGGCGCCAGAGGCCAGGTGGGCGGCGAGGCGAGCGGTATTCCGGGAATGTAATCCGCGCCGTAGTGCGTGATCGCGGATGGCGTGTAGCCGCGGAAAGCCTGCCCTACAGACGGGATGCCGTACAGCTCCGGGACGGGCCGCGACGCGCACGAATTGCCGTCGGCCATGATGAACCGCTTTGGATCCACTCTGCGGATCGCTCCAATCAGCTTTATGGCAAGAGGCGGGTAGTTGGCGCCGGACGTATGGCGCGTAGGCTCGTTGAACAGGTTGAAGGAAAGCACCTCGTTCGGCACGCCCTTCCAGCGCTCCGCGAAAGTGGCCCACATCCAGCATGCGGCCTCCTGGGCCACGGGACTAGTCCCTAGCGGAAACGCCTCCGACCTGTCGAGGATGCAGTAGCCGGGAATGCGATGCAGCGCTATCTGCACGTGGATGCCGTACTGCCGCCCCCACTCCACCGCCTCGTCCAGGAACTTCATCTTCTTTTCGTCAAGTCCGGTCCAGCTGTCGTTCTTTATAAGGATGCGGTAGTCTAGCGGCAGACGCGCGAAATTGAAACCCCATTCGCGCAACGCCTGGAACTCCCATTCCACGAAATGCCCGTCGACACGCGGATCGGGGGCAAGCCCGGTCGTCGGGCACCGAAACATGCCGAGCAGATTCACGCCCCGCCAATTCTCGGCTGGCGTCCAGTCCTCGACAGCCTCCGCTGCACGGCCGCACATGGCCATCGCGGCAGCACCGCCAATGAAGAAACGTCGTGTAGTATCCATGGTTCAATGCTCCTTTATGAAAAACCAGCGGTATCATTGTACCATAAAGCAGCCCAACCGTGAACAGGCCCGCCGTTTTGGAGAGTGCGGATGCGGCTGTCCAAGCGCGACACATTGACATTTCGCAGGGCTTTGCGCGTAGGCTCGCCCATCACATATATGTCTTTGTCCTCGAGCTTGCAGGCGCCATATTGGGCCAGAAACGACTCTACTGCCGAAGCTGAAGCGAAAAACACGTCGTCAAACGGCGGCAACACGTCATCTGGCGCGCATCGTTCGTTGTCATACAGCACGACGTCCTTCACCAGCGCTCCCGATCGCCTCAACGCGCGCGCAACTGCCGTTCCGGCCTTTGCGCTTCGGAGGCGCAAAATGCGCCTTCCGCGCAAATCCATCCCCCGAATCTCGGCAACGAGCCCGTCGGCCGAGAAGTCGGCGGCAGGCATGACATCGCTTGCAACGCCATATTTGCGCAGTTCCGCATCCGTGCCGGCGCCGCAAGTGAAGAACTCGGGCAACTGGCGGCGGTCGCATGGAAAAGACTCGAAGAATATCCTTACTGCGGATGGCGACGTGAGCACTATGCCATCGTACGCCGACATGTCCGCAGCCATGTCTTTCGACAGTCTTGCATCCGCATGGCGTGAGCAGGCGCCGCCAAAGCGCGGTACGAGCCGTATCAAAGGCCAACGTACAGGTTTGCCGCCAAGATCTTCTACAGCCAGCGCGGCACGGTCTTGCAAAGCCGCCGAACATGTCAGCAGCATCCGCCGTCCGGCAAGCACGCCAGACACCGGCCAGCGGCACGCCGCAGCCTGTCCCACGATCAGCACGCCTGGGCGATCCTCGCCGGCAACAGATGAAACCTTGCCCAAGGTGGTCCGCACGACCTCCTCACGCGGTCCTGCCGCATCGAAAACAAATGCACATGGCGTCGATGCAGGCCATCCTTCCTTCTGGAGGCGAGCAGCCTCCTGATCTGCGACACGCAGAGACATGAAAAGCACCTGCGGCGTCTCCCGCCCGGTGGAGCGCGGCGTGTAGGCCGTAAAGCCGCAGGACACGCCACGTCGCGTGAGCAGCAGCCCGGTACCGGTTGTAGCGGCCGTAAGGGCGCTGACCCCGGGTCGAACCACGAAAGGAATCTTCATGGCGGCAAGAGCGTCCGTTTCTTCGGCGAGCCGTCCGAAAAGCCCTGCATCTCCGCCTTTCAGCCTGACGACCCGCCGCCCTTTGCGAGCCTCGTCGCAAATCAAGCGTGTGATCTCGTCCTGGGGCATCGTGTGCGCACCGCACCGTTTTCCTACTGGAACCATCATTGGCGAAGAATGGCATCGCGGCGCCAGTTCCGTGAGTAACGAGACGTCGAACAGTGCATCGTAGAGGACTATGTCCGCGGCCGCGATATCGCGTCTGCCGGCAATCGTGCAAAGCCCTGCATCGCCAACTCCCGCGCTCACGAAACGCACGGCCTTCACGAAATGCTGCCGCATGGCGAGAAGGCGTTCGTCGCCGGCTTTGAACACCACCGCAAGATACCCCTGGGCCTCAGGCGGAGATAGCTCCTCAAGCGGAACTGGCGTGATTTCCACGTCTTGGGGCAGTCCGCCGCCGAAAAGACGTTTCAAGCCGGCCATCGCCATGAGAACGGCATCGTACGTCCCCTGGCGAACCTGTTCCAGACGAGCATCGACCGCGCCGCGCACCGGCAGGAGTTTCGCCTTCGGGAACATCTTCTTCGCATAAGCCGTCCGTCGTTCGCTCGAGACGCCAATCTTCGCGATGCGGCAACCAGGATCCACACGGCATCCTTTTCGGCTCACCCATGCATCGCGTGGATCTTCACGTGCGGGCAGCCAGAACCAATCGAGGTCGTCTGGCATCCTCGCCGGAAGATCCTTTGCCGAGTGGATGGCGAAATCTATAACACCCCGCCGCACGGCATCGTCGAGATCCCTCGTGAAGAAATCAGGAGCGCCCATTTCGATTGGAGTTGCAAGATCACGGTCTCCCGGAGTGGAAAACGCCTTGAGACGGTAAGACGTTCCTGCGAAGCAACTCTTCAGCAATTCTAGCGCAGATTCGGCCTGTATCCGCGAAAGGCGACTTCCACGCGCACCTGCAAGGAAATGGCGTGCGCGGAACCTGGATGTCTTAAATGTGCTTGCCATGCGCATGATCCACACAAAAAACGCGGCGCGCCATGAAATGCACTGGCGAAAGCCGCTTCTTCGTTTTCACCACATGGTGGAGAAGATGAGATTCGAACTCACGACCCCCACGTTGCGAACGTGATGCTCTACCAACTGAGCTACTTCCCCGCGGGGTGAAAACGGGTGATATGATACCACAACCACGGCTCGGCATCAAGAGCCTATTTTATTTTTTTCGTCACCCGATTTTTCTCGCTGCGATCAGGCGCAGACGACGAGCGTGACGTCGCCTGCCACGTCAAAGTCCCGCTCGTTCGAGATGACAAGCCGATCGCCTCGTTTTATGGCGAGGCCGTTCACCTCACCCGCGCCTTCCGTGACAACCGCAACTGCGCGGTCGCGCAGGAGCGCACCTCTCCCGTGAAGGCATCGATCTGGCCACCGCCAAGGTAGGTGCGCCGCACGCGGTTCGGCAGGAGCTTCGCGATCATTGCGCCACCTTCTCCGCCATGAGGAGGATGCCGGCGCAGGGCGCGAGCGTCAGCTTGCCGACCTCCCACTTCGCCAAATCCGGATCGTCGGTGAGGGCGCGCGCCACCCGCCAGTTCTTCCACAGCCGGGGCGTGCCCGAATACGTGCGCCCGCCGTTGTTCACCACCAGCACGCCGCAGCGGCCGCCGCCGAAGCAGTGCTCCGACACGAACACGTTCTTGTCGCCGGTCTGGAGAATGCGGTTGACGGGATGCACCTTCGCCCACACCTTCCAGGCGTCGCCCTCGTACTTGCCCGCCGCGCCGTAGTACGTCTTCTCGAAGGGGAACGCGAACACGTACACCGTCCCCTTCCCGTAGCGGTTCCTGAAGAACACGCCATCGCCGTGCTGGTTCTTCGCGAGCGTCTCCGCCGTCAACGCGTTGAAGCGGCGCTTCACGGAATAGCCGAACGTGTGCGTGAAGTCGCCGAAGTCGCAGACGTCCGAGCCGCCCGTCGCCTGACGGAACGCGACATCGATGCCGCCCACCTCCTCCATCGCGTCGAGGAACGTGTCGTTCCACGAGAGGTAGAGCGTGGCGCCGGCGCGCACCTTCGCCTTCAGCTCTTCCCAGCGCTCGATCGTAAGGTAGGCGCGTCCGAGCGCGTTGGGCAGGAAGTAGCATGTCGCGTCGGGCAGCTTCTCCTCGGGGTTCGCGAAGCGCGGCATGATGCCGGCCTGGCGCGCGAGGATGTAGGAGGAGTGCGCCACGGCGGCGTCGGTCGTGAGCACCACGGCGTCCGTCCGCGCCTTCGGGAGCGCGTCGAACGGCAGGGCGTCCTGCAGCGCGACGAACTTCCGCACCACGTCCACGGCCGGATACGGCGTGCGGTCGCGGCGGAAGATGCCGAGCTCCACGCAGGGCTGGCGCCAGTTGTAGGGGGCGATGGTCATTCCCGTCTGGTCGTAGGCGCACCACCAGAGCATCGCCTTGCAGTCGAGCGCCCAGGCGTTCCAGAGCATCCCGCGCATGTAGTTCGCCACGCCCTTCTGGCTCGTCTGCTCCTGACGGCGCGCGCCGTGCTCCTCGATGAACGCGGGCTTGCCGCCGATCTGCTCGAGCGCGTACGTCTGGGCGGCGGCGAAGGTGAGCGACCTGACGGAGAGGAAGTCGTCGTTGTAGACCGCGCCCCAGAAGCCGTAGGGGTGGGTGGTCGTGTAGTCGGAGAGCGACGCGTTCATCGCGCTCGGCCACTTGTCCTCGCGCGAGATGTTGAGGCCGTCCACGCCGATCACGGGACGCGACGGGTCGGCGCAGCGGATGGTCTGGTGGACGTACCGCAGCCACGCCTCGGAATGGAACGCGTTCTCGCTCTTGCCGAGGATGCGGGACTCGTTGCCGCTCTCCCACGCCGCGATCGCCTTCTTTGCCTTGAGGCGCGAGACCATGCATTCGAGGTAGCGCCCCTCCCACATGAGCGCGTACGGGTCGCTGAACGGATTGCGGTTCGCGAGCGCCGGCGGGATGTAGTTACGGAAGGTCATCTGTCCGGTGAGGAGCGGCACGATGAGTCGGATGCCGTGCTTCTCGGCGAGGTCGCAGAACTCCTCGAAATGCTCCACCATCCGCTCGTCCACGCCCGCGCGGCCGCAGGGCGTGTCGGGGAGAGGCTCCTCCGAGTCGAACATCCGCGTCTCGTTCACCTGGTCGAACTTGTCGGCGCTCAGGTAGCAGGCGTGGATGGGCTGGAAGTCCGCCCAGTTGGGGAACACGCGCAGGACGCGGAAGCCGTTCGCGGCGAGGACGCGCAGGTCCTCGTCCACGGCCTTCGCGTCCCACTTGCGCCACATCTCGGTGGCGGCGTGGCTCGCCCAGTAGTTCGCACCGAGCGCCATCCGCCCCGACGGCAGGAAGGCGGCGTTCACCGCCAACGTCAGTGCGGCAACGGCCGTCACGGAACACAATGTTGCAGTCTTCATGTTTCCTCCAAGCTCCTTTTCGTAGTCAGCGCGCTGTAGATGTTCGATGTCAGCGAATGCCACTGATGACGCACCCAGTCACGCCATTCTGTTCGTCAACTGTCAGATTGACGTCTAACGTCTCGCACCAGCCAGCGAAACCCTTATTCGGCGTCGCGTAGAGCGTCACCTTGTAACGGCGCATCGTCCTTATCGCGCCCTACCAGCACCACCTGCGACGAGCCGCTGACGCTCACGCCGCCGATCTTGCCCGAGAACCGCAGTTCGGAGAACGTGTAGATGTCTGTCGCTATCTTTTCCATGGAATAAAATCGTCCGCGCAGGGCACGTCATTTGCTGAAGAGGAATTCAACCACGTCGCCGTCCTGCATCTCGTAGTCGCGGCCTTCGGGGCGCAAGGCACCGGCAGCCCGCGCGCCGGCTTCGCCGTTGTGCTTGACATAGTCTTCAAATGCAATCACCTGCGCCCGCACAAATCCCTTTTCGAAGTCCGTATGGATGACACCGGCGCACTGCGGCGCCTTCCACCCCCGCCGGAACGTCCATGCGCGGACCTCCTTCGGTCCGGCGGTCAAAAAACTGGCCAGGCCAAGCGTATGGTAGGCGAGCTTGATGGTGCGGTCCAGAGAACTCTCGGCGAGACCGTAGCTGGAAAGAAACTCTTTCGCCTCCTCGTCCGACAGTCCGGCAAGATCGGCTTCCATCTGGGCGCAGACCGTCACCATCTCGCATCCCTGCGCATCGGCATATGCCTTGAGCGCGGCCACATGGGGATTCGTGGCGGGATCTGCCAGATCGTCTTCTGCGACATTTGCGCAGTAGATCGTCTTCTTGTCGGTAAGAAAGTGAAGATCGCGAAGAACCGGCAGAATGGGATCGCCCTCGGCACGTGGAAACGTCCGCACGGGCTTGCCCTCGCCAAGATGCGCGAGAAGCGCCGACATGGCATCGAATTCAGGACGCTTCTTCGGGTCACTTTTCGCTTCGTTCCGCGTTTTGTCGCACCGCTTCTGCAGCTGCTCCATGTCGGCAAGGACAAGTTCCGTCTCGATCACTTCCGCGTCCCCTGCCGGATCGATTGGAGCCGACTTGTTGCCCCCCTCCTGCACGTGGATGATATCATCGTTCTCGAAACAGCGGACGACATGCAGGATGGCGTCGCACTCGCGAATGTTGGCGAGGAACTTGTTGCCCAGCCCCTCGCCCTTTGAAGCGCCCTTGACAAGGCCGGCGATGTCGGTAAACTCCACCGTCGCACGGATGATCTGCTGCGGGTGCGCTATCTCAGCCAGCGCCTCAAGGCGCGGATCCGCCACCTCCACGATGGCCGAATTCGGCTCGATCGTACAGAACGGATAGTTTTCCGCAGCAGCCTGCTGACGCTTCGTAAGCGCATTGAACAACGTGGATTTGCCAACATTCGGCAACCCTACGATACCAACTGAAAGAGACATCTCGATTCCTTCCGTTTCAAACGGCGGAAATTATACCACAATTCCCCCTCCTGGCGCATCTACGCCTGGCCGGGAACGGGCTGGGCCTTCTGCCGCACCGCCTTGCGCTTTTGAACGAGCTTCCAGGCGAAGAATCCCGCGACAGCCAGCAAGGCCATGCCGAGGATAGGGCGATAAAACAGCCACGCCATGGCAATTGTCACAAGGGCGCAGACAAGCGATACGAGACCGGCCACGAGTCCGGTTCCAACGCCAACGATGTCGCCAAGGATCGGCAAGACGTCGGCCAGCACGCTGAGCGGCTTGAAGACCATGGACAGGCCGAAGTACATGAGCAGGAACCCTCCGAGGCGTATGAGCCACGTCATGATCGCATTGTTCGAACGGGCCGTCTCGAACATCGCCGCGGCATCCTTGAGCCCATCTGCGAGATAGTTCAGTTTCTTTCCGTTCTTGGCGGTGTAGTCGATGAAAGTGTCGCCATGCTGCTTGGCGATGACGGAAATGTCGTGCGGGTATACGACGCGGAACGTCACGCGCATGTCGCCTATGCGCGTCTGGGTGGCGACGTCGCGATTGTTGAGGGCGTTGCCGCGTGTCGCCGCATTAGGCACGTAGATGGTTCCGCCCTGCATCTGCACGCGGGAAACCTTGCACACGAAATCCGTAGGAAACGCGTACGCCTGGGCGGAACCGATACGGCCGATCTGATTCTCGCTCAAACGGAACGCTCCAAACGAAACGTTCGCCGCCAGCTTCTCCTCGGACGGAAATTCGATCACACCCGGATTTTCATGCCCGGCCTCCTTGAAACCGCTGGAATCAATGGCGGACGACGACCATCCCTGCTTGTACTTGTAGGTTGTCGTCTTCGTGACGCTACCGCCCAAGTTCTTCTTTTCGGTAGTGCTGGACTCCTCCATCCACTGGTACATCTCCACCTTGCGTTCCAGGCGTATGGCCTTCGCCGTCACGCCGAACACGTCATCAGCCAAGACGTCGGCGGTATCCGCCTTGCCGCTAAGGTGCACAAGCTTTCCGTTCATCCCGGGATCGACCGTTGCGTTCGACTCGACCGAAACGCATGCGCCCTCTCCCTCGTCTATCGCCTTGGCCGTCTTCACCGAATTCCCCTCGTTCCAGAACAAGACCGGGAAACCAGCTATGAAGAGCAGCCCTCCCAAGAGCACGCCCTTGATCGAGTTGCCGAGACGGGAACCCCACGACTCCGTTGTTGTTTCTGTAACAGCCATTTCACTACCTTTCTGCTTTCAGCGCCAATCAGACGCCGGACGTCCGCAGGATACCATATCGGAACCGCCATGGCAAGCCACGACCGGCAACACGCGCCGTCAGAACACACTCCGATTTTTTGCTTTCACCGAGACAGATACGTCAATGCAACACTTGGAAAAGCCGTTGCAGATCACGACTCCGCCGAAGAAGAAGACGACGACGGCAGGGTGTCAAGCAGCGCCAGCACATGATCCCCTTTCTCGAGGGAATGGTCGAGCACGAACCGCAACTGGGGCGTGAACTTGAGACGCACCTCGCGGTTGACGACGCGCTCGAATTCGTGCGCGCGCCTGATGATGTGGCCGAGTACGCGCCGCTGCTCGGCCTCATCGCCGAACACCGACACGCGCACCGTGGCATTGCGCAGATCCTTGCCGCATGAAACGCCAGTTACGGTAACCAGTCCGGCGGACACGTCATCGCCCATAAGGACGCGGAACATCGCATCCCCGATCACTCGTTTCAGCAGCGAGTTGACTCTTTCCAGACGATCTACCGACACTACAAGCTCCTTGGCAGCTCCTCGAGCATATAGCACTCGATGGTATCGCCCTCTGCGAACTGCTCGAAGTTCAGGAAGCACACGCCGCACTCCTGCTGGCCGGCGACCTCCTTCACCTCGTCCTTGAAATGGCGCAAAGTCTGCAGCTTGCCCTCCCATATCTTGCTGCCGCCGCGCAGGATGCGGTAGCGGGCCGTGGAGACGAGCTTGCCGTCGAGCATCTGCGAACCGGCGATCCTGCCCACCTTGCCGATGTCGTACACGGCCTTGATCGTGGCGTGGCCAAGCACCTTCTCGGTGTATTCCGGTGGCAGGAGGTCGAGCATACACTGCTTCACATGGTCGATCAGCTCGTAGATGATGCGGAACGAATTGATGCGCACGCCGTCATGGCGCGCCTGCTGCTGGACGCCGGAATCGCATCCGATGTCGAACCCGACGATCACGGCCTTGCCGGCTGCGGCGCTCTTCACGTCCGTCAACGACACGTTGCCGGTGCCGGTACCGATGACCTTGAGCGACACCTTGTCGCTCTTTATTCCGTTCAACGCCTCGACAATAGCCTCCAGCGACCCCTGCGTGTCGGACTTCACCACCACGCTCAGCTCGCGTTTGTCGCCCGCGCCCATCTTTGACATGAGCGCATCGAGCGACACGGCCTTCGTCGTTGAAAGTTCCTGCTCCTTGCGGGCCATGGCGGCTTCCTCCGCAAGCGTACGGGCCCGTTTTTCGTTCAGCATGACGCGGAATTCGGCGCCGGCCTCCGGCACGCCCGAAAGCCCCGTGCACTTTACCGGGGTGGAAGGCAGAGCCTGCTTGATGCGACGGCCGCGGTCGTCGATGAGCGAACGGACTTTGCCGAAATGCTCGCCGATGAGAACCGCGTCGCCGACCTTAAGGGTACCGCCCGTGACGAGCAGAGTGGCAGAAGGACCAAACCCCTGCTCCAGCTCGGCCTCGATTACGTATCCGTTCGCACGCCTGTCCGGATTGGCCGTCAGCTCAAGAACGTCCGCCTGGAGGAGCATCATCTCCAGCAGGTTGTCCACACCCTGTCCGGTAGTGCCGGACACCTCGCAGCAAACCACGTCGCCGCCCCACTCTTCAGGCGTCAGACCTGCCTTCTGGAGCTGCTGCTTGACGCGTTGCGTGTTGGCCGTGGGCTTGTCGCACTTCGTTATGGCCACCATAATCTGAACACCGGCCTGACGTGCGAACTTGATCGCCTCCTCTGTCTGCGGCATGATGCCGTCGTCAGCCGCGATGATTATCACGGCTATATCGGTAAGCTGTGCGCCGCGCTGGCGCATGGCGTTGAACGCGGCATGGCCGGGCGTGTCGAGGAACGTGATCAGGCGGCCGTTCACATCCACCTGGTACGCGGAGATGGCCTGCGTGATGCCGCCGGCCTCTCCCGCCGCGACCTTGGTATGGCGGATGTAGTCCATGAGCGTCGTCTTGCCGTGGTCCACGTGGCCAAGGAAGGTGACGACCGGCGGCCGCGGCTTCATCTGCTCGGGCTGATCCTGCGGTATCTCGTCGTCCGCATCGATCGCCTTGAGGACAGGCTTCTTGTTGGCGGCGTCACGCGCATGCTCGATGTTAACCTTGTAACCGTACTTCTGCGCGACCTTGGTCGCCACGTCAGGCTCCACGCGCTGGTTGATGGACGCAAGCACCTTCAACTGCATCAGATCTGCAATCAGCCGGTTGGGACGCACGCCCAGCTTCAACGCCAGCTCCTTAACGACCACCGCGCCGCGGATTGATATCTCACGCGTCGACACGGACAGCGAGATGGACGGCTTCGCCGGCGCAGGCGCCGCAGACACCTTTACACCGCCGCCAGCGTTGATCACTGGCGACTGGGGCCGCGAAACGCGCATGGAAACGGAACTGAACCCGGCGCGCAATCCGCCAACCCGCGTTGAGGGACGAGCCTGAGGGGGCGTAGGCTTCTTTGGCGGCGGCGGGGCGACAGGCTTTGGCGGCGGCGGCTGTTTCTCCGCTGGGACTTGCCGCTCGACTGTCTGATGCTGTTTCTGCGAAATCTGCTGCTTTCCGGTGGGCTTCCGCTTGTCCCGGGCCTTGCTCTGCACGTACTCGTCGGCGTCGTCGTCCACATCGTCTTCCGCCCCGAGCGTCGATGCGCCACGCGCATCCATGGCAGGCTCGTCCTCGTCCGACACCTGAATGGACACCTTGGGCAGCTCCGGCAGCGCCACCTTGATCTCGACAGGCCGTTCGCGTTCCTTGGCAACCGGCTTTGGCGCAGGAGCAGGAACCATCTCGCGCCCCTCGGCGGCGGCTATGGCACGCTGCCTGGCCGCCTCCAGCTCGTCGGCCTGGGCCTTGTCCAGGCCCGCACGAACCTTCGCAGCCTTCATCGCCTTCGCCTTCTGCCGCTCTGCAACAGCCGCGGCCTCCTTCTTGAAGGAATCCGGGCCGGCCTGGAGATAACGCTGGTTCAGCGTCTCCATGTCATCGGCATCGATCTCGGAAAGAGGAGAATAGACCTCAACCTCCGATTCCTCGGCCATCCGCATGACCGACGCGCATGTGGCACCGATCCGCCTGGCAAATTCATAAACACGCATCTTCTTACACCTCCTCCGTCTCCGTATCCTCCGGCGACCCGTCCTCTAGCGAAAGCCCTGTCGCCTCGGCCACGGCCTGCGCCGCAGCATACAGTCCCTTCGCCGTGACTTCATCCAGGCCTGTCGCCGCAATGAAGCCCTCTTCATCGCTCTCCACTATTCCCTCCACGGTCAGGAAGCCAGCATCGGCCAGCTGCGTTGCAACTGCCGTGGAAACGGAGAACGTGTCCGCCAGAGTCTTGATGGCTTCCGCCTTCTGGTCTTCGAAGCTAGCCAGGGCCATCGCCTTGGTGATCTCCACGTTCCATCCGGTAAGCTTTGAGGTGAGCCGCACGTTCTGCCCCCGCTTGCCGATGGCGAGGGAATACTGGTCGGGAGCTACCGTCACATGCACGGAATTGCCACCGTCAGGATCCACCTCGATCGTCTCCAGCTTCGCAGGAGCGAGAGCCTGCGCCACGTATACCTTTATGTCGTCGGACCAGCGAACTATGTCGATCTTCTCGCCGTTCAGCTCGCGCACGATGTTGCGCACTCGCGCGCCCTTGAGCCCGACGCACGCTCCCACAGGATCCACCTTGTCGTCATGCGTGCGTACCGCCAGCTTCGAACGATATCCAGGATCGCGCGCCACGCCCATGATCTCCACGACGCCATCGGAAATCTCGGAAACCTCCAGGCGGAAGAGCGTCCTGACGAATTCGGCGGATGCGCGGCTCAACGTCACTGCCGGGCCGTTGGCGTCAGGCTTCACGCTGTGCACGATGGCCTTGATGGAATCGCCCACGTTGTACTCTTCGGTCGGGATGCGCTCCTTGCCGGGCAGCAGCATCTCGGTCTTGCCCACAAGCACGTAGAGATCGCGGCGGTTGACGGCCGTGACCGTTCCGCTGACGATCTCGCCGATACGGCCCTTGAACTCGATGAAGACGTTGGAACGCTCTGCGTCGCGGATCTTCTGCATGATCATCTGCCGTGAAGTCTGCGCAGCGATGCGCCCGAGACGGGAGGCCGGCATCTCGACCTCGATGGTATCGCCCTCAGCCACGTCAGGCTGCAAGCGGCGGGCGCGCGCCACGGTTATGAAGCCGGTCCCGGTCTCTTCGTCTGTCACGACGAGCGTGTCGTACACATGAAGCTGGAGCGTCTTGCGGTCAATGGCCACGCGCAGGTCGTTCGTGACGCCAGGATTGCGCCTCGCCGCCTGCTGAATCGCCTGCTCGATAGCCACCAGAACGATTTCACGGTCTACGCCGCGCTCGCGTTCGATGTAGCTTACAATCGCCGACAGATCATTGTTGATGGCCATAACCACTCGCTCCTTCTCATGTCAAAAAACAGAACAACCTCCCGGTGATTCGCCGAACCACCGCAAAGACGTGTGAAATGATACCCTTTCCTGGCCGGGAAGTCAATGTCGAGTGTAAGATTTATTTCATTTGAAAAAGAGTATGCTTTCGTGGTTGACTTGCGACCGCAAATAAGGTATCATTTCCCCGTCTCACCGATTTAAGGAAACTCGAAAGGAGTAATAAACAGATGAATCGTATTGCGAAACATGGTCTCTTTGCATTCGCGCTCGCAGCGTTTGCCGTTCAGCCCGCCCTTGCCCAGGACGAAACAAAGGATTATCCCGGCGCCCCGGATCCGACGAGCTACGGATACACGGTTCTGGCCGTAGGCATCGGTACGCCTTTCGCGCTCCCTTGGGGTTTCGACTGGGACGTGTTCGGTCTTGACGTCAATCTCGCCTACGGCGACTGCAACAAGATGTACGGTCTTCAGGTCGCAGGCCTGGCGAACACTGCCCGCCTCGACATGATTGGCCTTCAGGCCGCGCTCGGTTGCAGTTTCGCGAACCGCGATGCGGTCGGTGCGCAGGTGGCGCTCGTCAATATCGGCAACCGCACGACCTACGGCCTTTCGGTTGATGCCGTCGGCATCCACCGCGAGTTCTTGGGACTTGGTGCCGATTTGCTCGTCGGTGCGTACGATTCCGAACTTTACGGTCTTGAGCTCGCTGGTCTCGGTAGCGCGGTGCGTGAGGACATGTGGGGCTGGCAGGCCGCTCTCGGCGCCAACTTCGCCCGTCGCGTCCATGGCTTCCAGTCCGCGCTTCTCTTCAACATGACCGAAGAACTGCGCGGTGCGCAGCTCTCGCTTGTGAACTACGCGTCCACATGCTCCGCCGGTTTCCAGATCGGTCTGCTGAACTTCATAATGGACAACCAGATTCCCGTGTTGCCGATCTTCAACTGCTACTTCTGATGTAGCCATCGGCATGCGCCTTGTGCGCTGTGGGAACGGGCGGTCGCAAGACCGTCCGTTTTTCATCTGCCTACCCCTTGAGAAGGCGGTGGACCTTCGTGTGCGCGGCGCGGTTTCTCACGGCTCGAAGCCTGCCTTTTTCACGCTCCGGCAACAACGATACCCCGGGCACTTTCTCAGATATCCCGTCGCGAATTTGCCTGGAGGCCAAATACTTTGCGTTTCTGCTTGTTTTCCGCCGCAAACAGCGGTATCATATAGACCCCTTAAGGAGAATAGAAATGGACATCACTGACGAAATGCGGCGACATTCCGCCGCGCACCTGACCGCGCGCGCAATCATGAACCTCTTCGACAACGTGCAGGTAGATATCGGCCCCGCTACGGACGAAGGGTTCTACTACGATTTCGACCTGGAACACCGTCTCTCGCCAGAAGACTTCCCGAAGATCGAGGCTGAAATTGCCCGGCTCGTCGCGCTCGACGAGCCGTTCGTCCAGAAAGACGTCACCGCCGAGGAGGCGAAGAAGATGCTTGCCGGGCAGAAGTACAAGCTGGAGCGCCTAGCGGACGTGGAGGCGTCCGGCGAGGCCATTTCCACCTACACCGTGGGCGACTACGCCGAGATGTGCCGCGGCCCGCACGTGGCGCATTCCGCGCAGATCGGCGCGGTGAAGCTCATGAAGGTGGCAGGCAGCTACTACCGCGGCGACGAGAAGAACAAGATGCTCCAGCGCGTCTACGGCATCGTCGGCAAGGATCAGGCGGAGATCGACGCCTACCTCGAGCGCATGGAGGAGGCGAAAAAGCGCGACCACCGCGTCCTCGGCAGGCAGCTCGCTCTCTTCACGATCAACGACCAGGTAGGACCCGGCCTCGCGCACTGGCTCCCTCGCGGCGCGCGCGTGCGCGTGGCGATCGAGGAGTACTGGCGCAAGAAGCACTACGAGGCCGGCTACGAGATCGTCTACACCCCGCACGTCGGCAAGTCCAACCTGTGGGAGACCTCGGGGCACCTCTCCTTCTACAAGGAGGGCATGTTCCCCGTCATGAAGGTGCAGGAGGGCGACGGCGCGGACGCATACATCCAGGACTACTACGTCAAGCCGATGAACTGCCCGTTCCACATCCAGTGCTACCAGTTCGAGAAGCGCTCCTACCGCGACCTCCCCGTGCGCTACGCCGAGCTCGGCACGGTGTACCGCTACGAGAAGGACGGCGTACGCCACGGCCTGTTCCGCGTGCGCGGCTTCACGCAGGACGACGCGCACATCTTCTGCACCCCCGAGCAGATCGTGCAGGAGATCAAAGACACCGTCGAGTTCGCCAAGAAGATGCTCGGCAAGTTCGGCTTCCACGACATCCAGGCCTACCTCTCCACCAAGCCGGCCAAGGCCGTTGGCGACCCCGCCCGCTGGGAGCAGGCCACGCAGTCGCTCCGCGACGCGCTCGACCAGGAAGGCATGACGTACGAGGTCGACGAGGGCGGCGGCGCGTTCTACGGCCCGAAGATCGACATGAAGATCAAAGACGCCCTCGGCCGTCCATGGCAGCTCGGCACCGTGCAGTTCGACTTCAACCTCCCCGAGCGCTTCAACCTCACCTACGTTGGCGCGGACGGCAAGGAGCACCAGCCCTACATGGTGCACCGCGCGCTCCTCGGCTCGATCGAGCGCTTCTTCGGCATCCTCATCGAGCACTACGCCGGCGCGTTCCCGCTTTGGCTCGCGCCGGAGCAGGTGCGCATCCTGCCGATCACCGACAAGCAGCTCGACTACGCGAAAAGGATCCAGTCCGAGCTCCGCGCCAAGGGCCTCCGCGCCGAGATCGACCCCTCCAACGAGAAGCTCGGCGCGAAGATCCGCAACGCGCAGCTCTGGAAGGTGCCGTACATGCTCGTGGCCGGCGGTCGCGACGAGGCGGCGGGGGTGGTTTCGGTGCGCTCGCGCGCCGACGGCGACCTCGGCGCGATGACGCTCGAGGCGTTCCTCGCCAAGACTGCCGCCGAACTCGATCAATAGCGCCACCGCACTGCGGAATGCCGCCGTCAAAGGCCGCGTTCGCGCTTGATCGAGTTCCAAGCGGCGTTGATACGCGACATCTGTTCGTTTGCGCGAGAAACAAGCTCTTCCGGAAGACCTCGTGCTCGCAGCATGTCGGGGTGGAGTTGTTTCGCCTTCTCTCGATAGGCCGACTTCAGTTCGGCGTTGGACATGCTGCGCTTTGCGCCAAGCGTTTCGTATGGATCGGCATCGGCTTCCATCCGTTCGCCAGGATTGCCTGCAACTCCTCGCTTCGCACCATGCCAGGCGAAAAGCCGGGGATCGATCTGCAACGGGCGCACGATATTGACGAGAATGGAACGTTCCTCCGGACTCAAATGGCCGTCGACGCATGCAAGATCCCAAAGAATGTCATAGACGACCGTCCTGATATTGACGTCCGGCTGCGCAGCGGCAAACGAGGCCGCGTAGTCGTAGATTGAATGTCCGTCATTCTTCGCCTTCTGGAACGCGCGAATGCAATACTCGCGCTTTTCGCCCGCGAGTCCAAGCCTGGTGAAAACGTTTTCGCAATAGCGCACCTCGTCCAACGAGATGCGGCCGTCAGCTTTTGCCATCTTCGACAGCATGGCCGACAGCGCCGTCAGCACGAAAAGTTCCTCCTGCTGTCCGCGGACTGGCTTCGCCTGCTCGCCTCTTATCTTGCCTTCGACCCAGTTCCCAAGCACGGCACCAACGATTCCGCCAAGCAACCCGCCGCGGCTAGACCCCAGAAATGCACCTATGGCGTACCCGATCCAGCTCATGTCGCGGCAATTCCCGCAGATGCGGACACCTCCGCCTCAAGCGCGCGTGCAAGCTGGTCTGGGCATGACGTGCCGCCGCGGCACTGTATGCCTTTCAGAAGCTTGATCACCTCGTTCACAGGACGACCTACCGCCAATCTTGCCACACCTTGCGTGTTGCCAGGACACCCGCCAAGAAACCTGCAGGCCGTCAGCACGCCATCCTGCACCTCGTACTGGATCGCCTGGGCACATGTCATCTGCGTTTTGTAAGTTTTCATCATCTTTTCCTTTCAGTGCGTAGCCTAAGAATCAATATCCGGTCAGTCTATCACAAAGGTCTGTCCGTGGACCGGGGCCACGGCAGACGGGCATCCGTGTTCCTTCAGAAGTTCGACCATCTTCTCCACTCGATCCTGTTCGCCGTGGACTGCAAACGCTTTCTTGACGCCGCTTTTCACTCCGTCGAACCAGTCCATCAGCCCATTTCTGTCGGCATGCGCGGAGAGTGCGTTGATCGTCTGCACGCGCGCACGGAGAGGACAGTCCTCGCCGAGTATCTTTACCACGTCGTTCTGGTACTCCACCAGCCGCCTGCCCAACGTCCCTTCAGCCTGGAATCCGACTATGAGCACGATATTGCGCGGGTCGCCCACAGAAGCCTTCAAGTGGTGCACTATTCGTCCACCTTCGCACATGCCGCTTGCCGCAATTATGACCATTGGCCCACGCAGCTCGTTCAACGACATCGATTGCTGGGGAGTCTCCACGAACTGGAGGCCGGGAAAGGCAAGCGGATTCACGCCTTGCGCCAGCAGTTCCTGCGCCGCTACGTTGTAGCAATCCCTCGCATTCTCGTATATCTTCGTCGCTCTCTGGGAAAGCGGCGAATCCATGAATACCGGAACCTGGCGGATGCGGCCCGCAGCCAGCAGACGGTTGAGGTAGTAGAGTATTTGCTGCGTACGCCCCACCGAGAAGGCAGGAATGATGAGTTTTGACCGCTGCTGTATGATGTCTTCAATGTAACTCTTCAAACGGCCTTCCACGTCATCGGCAGAAGGATGGACCCTGTCGGCGTAAGTGGATTCGATTATCAGCGTATCGGCTCCCTGCGGATAGTCGTAGTGGCGCAATATCGGCTGGTTGGGCTGGCCTAGATCGCCCGAGAAAAGCAGTCGATGGCGACGATGCGGCCCACCGCCGACATCAAGCGTCACGCACGCGCTTCCAAGAATATGGCCGGCGTTGTTGAATTCCACCGTGACGCCTGGCGCTATCTCGCGTGGGGCATAGAGCGGAACGGATTGCATCAAGGGCATCAGCGCGTCTACATCCTCCTCCATGTAAAGAGGCTCGAAAAGGCGCTTCCCCTGCGCACGGCGCTTCTTGTTGACATATTCAAGGTCCCGCTGCTGCAGAAAACAGGAATCGCGAAGCAGTATGTTGCAAAGCTCCACCGTCTCCGGCCGGGCATATACCTTTCCACGAAAGCCGTGGCGGACAAGCTGGGGCAAGTTCCCCGAATGGTCGATATGCGCATGCGACAGGACGACCGCGTCGATCTTCGCCGCGTCGAACGGTATGTTGCGGTTGATCTCGAACGCCTCCTTGCGATGCCCCTGGTAAAGGCCGCAGTCGAGAAGAATTCGCCTGCCGTTTGCTTCCACGAGATGCATTGATCCCGTAACAGTCTGCGCCGCGCCATAGAACGTGATTTTCATGAGGTGATTATACCACATTTTGCGGCATTCAGCATACGACCCGCAAGCCGTCGTAAGCTGGCCGTATGGGGCGGGGAAGGAGTCGCAGCCATTCTTCATGAGTCAGATCGTGGCACATGTGCGTGATAAAGCCGCGGCGAGGTGCGACAGCCTTCATGTATGCGACGGTCTTGTCCAATGTAAGATGCGTCGGATGAGGCCTTGCCCTCAGGCAATCGAGCACCATTACGTCCACCCCTCTAATCCTTTTCACCACCCGGTCTGGAAGCTCGCAGCAGTCTGGAATGTAGGCGGCACTCTTCCCGTCGGCTTCAACAAGGTAGCCGTTCGTGCGCGGGCCGCCATGCTCCACCGGAAGCGGCGTCACGGTAGCGCAGCCTATGCGAAAGGCTCGTGTTACCGGATGGAAGTCTATCATCGGACGGTACAGCCCCAGCTTGTTCGCCTTCTTGGTAATGTATGGAAAAAGGTTGTGCATATTCTCCACCGTCTCAGGTGCGGCGTAGCAGTTCAACACGGTCTTGCCGTTGAGCGTGTTGAAACGGCGAATATCGTCGAATCCGGCGACATGATCCATATGCGCGTGCGTCAGCACCACAGCATCTACCTTGACGATCCCAAGTTCCAGGCAGGCCATCCTGAACTCTGGCGGCGTGTCGATCACGAAAGCCGTCTTCCCGGCACGTACGTACAAGCCCGATCTTCGACGCTTGTCCCGCGGATCGGCGGACGTACACGTATGGCATGGACAGCCAATCTGCGGCACGCCGACAGACGTGCCAGTACCTAAAAACTGGAGATGCAGCGACATGGCAGCGTATTATACACCATTGAGGCTTCGCAGGCGAAGCTGCCCGCACGCCGCCTGGCGTTCCTTTCCACGTGAACGGCGAATCATGGTCTGCACGTGGTTTTTCATGAGGACGTCCAGAAACATCAGCATCGTCGACTCTGGCGGCGTCTGGAAGTCAGGCCTGTGATCAACGGGCGAAAGCGGAATCAGGTTGACCTTGGCCATTGGCACCTCCCGTACGCGCCGGGCAAGGGCCTCCGCGCATGCGCGGGAATCGTTCACGTCCCTTATCACGGTGTATTCGAAGGTTATGATGCGCTTCGTCTTGATCGTGTATTCGCGGCAGGCCGCCATCAGTTCGGCAAGCGGCCAGCGGCGGTTCACAGGCATCAGCTCGTCGCGAAGCTTGTCGTCCGGGGCATGCAGCGACACCGACAGCTCGAACTGCAATCCCTCGGCGGCAAGGCGTGCGAATCCAGGCACCACTCCGCATGTCGAAAGCGTGATATGCCTGGCGCCCAGATTAGGACCCCTCCCTGCATTTATGAGCTTCAGCGCGCGCATCGTCTCGTCGTAGTTCGCGAACGGCTCGCCCATTCCCATCACCACGAGATTTGTCAACGTGCCGTATTTCCTCGCCGCCATCACCTCGGCGACGATCTCATCCGCGCGCAGCGACCGTACTACGCCCTTCGCCCCGCTTGCGCAGAACGCGCATCCCATCGCGCACCCTATTTGCGACGAAACGCATTGCGTGAGGCGCACCGTTTCGCGCTCTCCGGCATCGCCTTTTGCGAAAACCGGAATCACGACCGTTTCCACCAGTTCGCCGTCGCACATCTTGAGAAGCAGCTTCTTCGTGCCGTCTGGAGCTGTATCGCAAGCCACCTCCTCCGCGGGGATGATCGGGAATTCGCATTTGAGCGCGGCCCGGAAATCCTTCGGCAAGGTGGTCGCCTGGTCCCAGTCGGTTATATAGTCCCTGTAAAGCGACTGCAGAATCTGGTCGGAACGGAATGCTCTCATGCCACGCGCCGCCAAGAGAGTCTTCCATTCATCTGGCAACACGGACCAGGCGGGCGTGACGTTCGCTTGACATGCAGCAGCTACGTGCCGGTCCATTCTCATCTGCCCTTGCGTTTCGCCGCCATCTCGTGATAGTCGGAGAAGCCACCCTCGAACCATGTCGTCTTTCCACCGCCCTCGAATGCGAGTATGTGGGTGGCGATGCGGTCCAGGAACCAGCGGTCGTGGCTCACCACCATCACGCAGCCGCCGAATTCCTGCAAGCCCTCTTCCAGCGATCGAAGCGTAGCCACGTCCAGATCGTTCGTCGGTTCGTCGAGAAGCAGCAGGTTGCCGCCGCCACGCAGAAGCTTGGCGAGATGCACGCGGTTGCGTTCCCCGCCGGACAGCACGCCCACCTTCTTCTGCTGATCGCCGCCACGGAAATTGAATCGCGTACAGTAGGCGCGGCCGTTCAGCATTCCGCTCCCGGCGAGGTTTACGAATTCGCCGCCACCGGTGATCTCCTCGTACACGGTATGTTCGGGATCGAGTTTGGTGCGGAGCTGGTCTACGTAGCTGAGCTGCACGGTGTCTCCGATCCGAAGTTCGCCGGAAAGCGGCTTCAGCTCGCCGGTCATCAGCTTGAAGAGCGTCGTCTTGCCGGCTCCGTTCGCGCCGATCACGCCTACGATGCCGCCACGCGGCAGATCGAAGTTCAGATCCGTGTAGAGCATCTTTCCGTCGAACCCCATCGCCACATGTTCGGCGCGCACCACCAGGTTACCGAGACGCGGTCCGTTGGGAATCCGTATCACGAGATCGTCTTCGCGCGCCTCCCGCTGCTGCGCGGCCAACTCCTCGTACCGTTTCACGCGGGCCTGGCTCTTGGAGTGGCGGCCTGACGGATTTGTATGTATCCACTCCAGCTCGTTCGCAAGAAGCTTCTGGCGGCTCTTCTCCGCCTTCGCATCCCGGGCCATCTGTTCCTGCTTCTGCTTCAGCCATTCCTCGTAGTTCCCCTTGTACGGATAGCAGATGCCATGATCCAGCTCAAGAATCCACTCCGTCACATCGCTGAGGAAGTAGCGGTCGTGCGTGACGACTATGAGCGTGCCCTTGAAGTCCTTGAGATACTCCTCCAGCCACTGCACCGTCTCGGCGTCGAGATGGTTCGTCGGCTCGTCGAGAAGCAGCACGTCCGGGTCTGAAAGGAGCAGACGGCATATCGCCACGCGGCGGCGTTCGCCGCCGGAGAGGACGGACACCTTCGCGTCCTTGTCGGGACAGTGCATCGACGCCATCGCCCTTTCCATCTGGTTCTCCACGTTCCAGAGATCTTTCGCGTCGATTTCCTCCTGAAGACGTTCCATCTCCGCCGCCGCCTTTGGGTCGTCAAGGTTGCAGCAAAGGTCTTCGTAGCGCTCGATCTTGGCCTTTGCGTCGGCGATGGCCTCTTCCACGCACTCGCCCACGGTCTTTGAATCGTCCAGCTCCGGCTCCTGGGGCAGATATCCCACCTTGGTGCCCTTCGCCACCTGCACCGTGCCGATGAGATCCGTATCGATACCGGCGAGAATCTTCAGAAGAGAACTCTTGCCTGCGCCATTGCCGCCTATGACGCCTATATGCGCTCCGTAGAAGAACGAAAGGTTGACGTCCTTCAGGATCGTCTTCGTCCCCTGCTGCTTCGTCACATCGATGAGAGAAAACTGGTATTCGCCTGCCATGTCTGTTCCAATTTCATAGTGCGTTGAAAACTACAGGCCATATTCTACCATAACGGCGCCTTTACGTGTCAACTCCATGCAGCGCGTCCTGTCGCGCCGATGGAGGATGCGGTATGATCGAACGAGCCGTTCTGCAAGGCACTACGCTTGCCGGAATCCCGTATGCAGCAGACAGGTTCGCATCCGTCAGGACACGTTCCGGGTTGCCGTCGGCCACAATGCGGCCGGATGCCATCAGAATCACGCGCGTAAAGAATCCGGTATCGAACGGAATCTCGTGAAGCGCCATCAGTATTGTTTTTCCGAGGCGGCCGAGAAGCGCGAACAGTTCGTCCCTCCTGCGGAAGTCAAGATGAGCCACAGGTTCGTCAAGAATCAGGCAGGGAGCTTCCGTGGCCAGCGCCATTGCAAGCATCAGCCGCTGGCGCTCTCCACCGGAGACTGCATCCATTCGCCTGCCTGCGAATCCGGCGGCATCCACAGCTTCAAGTGCGCAGGCCACCGCCGCCTCATCGTCGGGTGACGGCGCATGCCATGCCGACAGACGCGCCGTACGACCTAGCATGACGAAGTCGTGAACCGCTATCGGCAGTTCGTCCAAGATTGTTTGGGGCACCACGGCAACGGCTGGCGGCGTGTGCGCCGGAAGATTCCCGGATGCTGCCAGCGCCTTCAGGAGAGTCGTCTTTCCAGAGCCGTTCGGTCCCACCACGGCCACGCGTTCTCCATCGTCTATGCGAAGCGACACGCCGTCCAGCGCAATTCCTTGTCCGTAACGTATCGTCTTGTTCGTGATTTCAAGCATGACGGCCCCTCCTCACGAGAAGCCAGAGGAAGAATGGCCCGCCTGCGAGCGCGGTCACCACTCCAGCAGGTATCTCCACTTCGCCGAACAGCTTCCCGATCTGATCGCAGGCCACGAGAAAGAGGCCCCCCGCAACGGCACTCGCAGGCAACATGACGCGATGGTTCGCACCAGCGATCCGCCTTACGGCATGCGGCACTATCAGCCCGACGAAACCTATCAGCCCCGCAAGCGACACTGCAGCGGCGACAGCAAGCGATGCCGCGCCAAGCACAAGCGGCAGAACGCGACCGGTCCGTACGCCAAGCGACTGCGCCATCTCCGTGCCCAGCGCAAGCGCGTCAAGGGCGCGAGCCTGTGAAAATATCGCAAGAATCGTAATGCCGACAAGCAGGCCTGCCGTTGCAAGCTGTACCGGCCCGGCAGTCTGAAGGCTTCCCATCATCCACCAGGAGACGGATTGCAGCGTACGGTCCGGCGCACATGCCAGAACGACCATCAGCACGGCGGACGAGAGGCTTCCGGACACGACTCCGGCCAAGACAAGCGTCACCGGTCCTCCGCCCGCCGCACGCGTGACGGCGGCGACAAACAGTAACGCCAGAACCGCACCTGCGAACGCAGCAGAAGGCAGGACGAATGCTCCCAGCGCCGTCAACCCGGTTGCCAGCACGGCCGCCGCCGCCAGGGATGCCCCCCCTGAAAGTCCAAGCACGAACGGATCTGCAAGGGGATTGCGCAGAACCGTCTGCAGTACCGCCCCTGCCAACGCCAGCGCCGCGCCCACAAGAAGCCCGGCAAGCATACGCCACAGCCTCAGACGGAAAAGTGCATCGTTCATGCCATCGCCACCGAGACGGCGGCTCTCCATAGCGCCGCCATCATGGCGAACCGCCGCCTCGGCGGAGATCTTGGTGCGCAGTTTCTCGATCTCGCCACGCAGTTGCGGCCCCAGGCGCGTGAGATCGTAATTCATGCTGAAGTCCACCTCTCCATCCGGCGCCAGCTTCACACGCGCTTCCGGCGACAGCATGAAATAACCCGTACGGTTGGAAGCCGCGTTCGCGCATCCAACTTCCGCAAGTATGTCGTCCGGCAGCGTGTCGCGGCCCGCGACTATCATCGGCGACTTCTGGACAACGGCCAGGACGCGTTTCGGACGCACGCCGCACAGATCCGCCAGCTTCGCGCGCATGGGCGCATAATCCTTGAGACGTTCGCACGGAAACTGCAACACGCGGATGCCAAGCCGTTCCAGGCGGTTGGAGAGGGATGGATCGGCCAGGTACGAAACGAGCACGTGCGTAGGCTCGCACGCGACGATCCGTTCGATGGACGGGGATGAATAGCCACCGACGCTCGGCAGGTTTGTGGCCGCCGCCGGATAGAGGCAGGCCGAGGAACGTCCCACAAGGCAATCCTCCGCGCCGAGATCGTAGAGAATCTCCGTCGCCGCCGGCGCGCAGCTCACGAGGCGAATTTCCCCGCCGGCTGCGGCACTGGCAAGGAACAGGATGCACCACCAGGCCCTCACTGTTCCAAACCTCCGCCATATAACGCATTATCCTCGCAGATGAACCCCGTCATCGCTTTCGTCGACACCCATCCCTCCTTGCCATTGGCCTTGTATGATTTAAAGAGCGCCTCAACGTGTCCATCGGCAAAAGCGACGTTCGTGTGGCCGAGATGCCGGAACGCCTGCGTCCCGGCCTGGCGCAGGCTCTTGGCAGACGCGTCAAACCTTTCGTCGGCCTTTGGCGCCCGCATGAACTTGTTTGGGCCTCCGGAATAACCACCATCGCCGAACAATGCCAGACGCTCGAAGTCCTTCGCTTCATCGTACCGCAACGGCTCGCGCCGTGCGGCATAATCGCCCTCCACCTTGCCGACATACGCGCAATTGTAGTTGTAACCCGTATAACCGTTTCCGTCCCAGTTGTCATACACATGGCGGCACTTCGGACACTGTACGATGTCGCCCGCATGATACCCCTGCCAAAGGTCGCCAGGTTCGTAGAATGCGCTTCCCGATCGCTTCTTGAAGTCCCAGCAATAGGAACTGTAACCATCTTCGGTCTTCAATCCCCACGGAAAATGTCCGTTGCAACGGGCATATTCCGTACAGGCCATCGCGAGTTGGCGCAGATTGCTCTTGCATCGCGCGTCAAGTGCGGACTCGTAGGCACGGCGGATGGCCGGAATGAGCATCGAAACGGTCACAGCTACAAGCGTGATCGTCAGGACACACTCGAAGAGCGACCAACCCTGACGTGTTCCATTCATTCGACAGCAAGTTTGAAGAATCGGTTTTCTCCGCCCGACACGCGAAGACGGTTGACATACAGTCCGGTACCGACGTCCAGCTCCGGCGTGCCGAAGAGCGGAAATTCCGTTGACCATGTCTCGTTCGTGAGCGAGGCGCTACCCTTCACCATGACCATGTCGGTAATCGGCTGTGCGCTCATCACTTCCAACGTGTTCAACGGATCGTCCGATGAGGCGGGCGTAAAGGTGCGGATCGTGAAACCGAGCGCCGGCTCGTCCGGCTTCACGCCCAAAACGGCGTTGACCACGTTCGGGGTTCCGTTGGGAGATGCGACTGTCGGCCCGACAATATCCTGCCGGTACGCCTTGTCCCATGTGAAGTTTGCACATATCCACCGCCGATAGGAGGACACCGGCGCCACATCCGCCACCGCATCGATGTCCGGTTGCGTCAATTCCCCATCCTCATCGATGCGGTTGGCGATGCGCACGTAGCGGAACCATTTGCGCCCCTGCGCGTTCGCCGGCAGGTTGAGCGTTCCGAGGTCATAGCCGGTTCCGCCCGCAGAACCGTTGTAACGGCGGCAAATCTCCGCCAGAGATAGTCCCGCCATGTCATTCCATGACACTTTCGGATCGACAGGATACAGCGGATTCGTCGTCCCGCCCCAATAGAGATTTCCGGAGAAGAGGGTCGTATCCGGATCGTCACGGTCATATAACCGCCCGAGCGTCGGCATTGACGAATCGGCGTAAGGCCCTACCTCAAACTCGAACCAGGTCTTGCCGTCCTGGCTGACGGCGACAACCGCCGTTTCGCCAAGCGAAGGCCCACCCACCCACGCCTCATCCTCGTCGTCTGTTTCGGAAGACGCGTAAATGGTTTCGGGATCGTCGGTGTCGTCTACGCTCTCCAAACCAGACCTGTCGGTATCCAGCTGGGCGAAAGAGTTCCCGAACACGATGAAGTCCACCCCGTACGGATTGGCCGGGTCATCGATCACATCATGGTCGAATTCTATGACCACGTAGGCTCCATTGCCGATGAGAGAATACGACGTATTTGCCCCCCATGCGCCACAGAACGGGTGGATGACGCCGGATTGGTGCGTCACGCCACCATACGTCCAGGACGAACCCTCCATGTAGTCCGTCGGTCGCCCTGTCGCGGCGCTCGGATCGGCATATGGCGCCGTTGCATTGGTCTTGCAATCTCTCACCCGATACCCGTAGGGCGATTCTGCCGCATGGACATCCAGAGTGAACTCTCCATCGCTCAAATCGCCATATCTCAACACATACCACTGGTTGTTCTCAGGACGTTCATTGTTCGCCGCATTTCCATAGGCCAGCTCAGACGAAGAAACCGCACATGAATTGCCTGGCACCTTCGTCTTGTAAATACCCCAATACGTCCAGCCGCCAAACGGCGTTCCGTTATCATACGAATACTGGCAGCCCAGCAATGCCGTAGGCGATGAAGAAGCCGGCGCCATCGGGTCGTCCGTATTGTAGGCGGCATTGCAATCGGCGACATCATACGCAAAAAAATTCAACAAATCGTACTGCCGCCCCATGGAATTCGAGCCGGTCAACGAAAGGCGTGGATCGGCTTCGTCAATCCGCCGGACGATCTGCGAAAGCGAGGGAGAATCGCCATTCCAACGGAAACCCCACACGCGAGCGGTTCCGCTACCATAGAGATAATCCCAATCAACGACAACCGCCATGCGGTTCGTGCCAGTCCCCACCCAGAAGTGGATATCGTCGAACGTGAAACCCCTGGCCGGGGCCGATGCCAACAAGATGACGGCAAGCCCTGCCGCCACGATTATTCTGTTTTTCATTTCCTGTGCTTTCCCTTTGATGCGAAGGTACGTGACACGCGGCGTGGAGCGTCTCCTGGCTTCCGGCTTCAGACCTCGTCCGCCGCCTTCGCAGGCCACCCGGCCCACTGGAAATGGCGGATTCGTATCCGGTTACAGTTGCGCAACAGCGCCCGACTCTCACGGGCTTCCGTTTTCCAAGTCGCAAGCTGGTGAATTATAGCACATTTCCGGACATAGGGCCTCGCATCAATGCGAAAAACAGCTCTTTGGTGAGCCGAGCTTGCCGAACGCGACTGGAGTTTACCCATTTTTTGAGAGCGGAAATGCGCCGCACCCGCATGGATAAAGGCT
>DFLH01000043.1 GCA_002373695.1 Verrucomicrobia bacterium UBA3624 | reverse complement strand
GACGCGCTCCACGACCGTCCGCTCGTCGATCTCCCCTGCTTCCGGGACGTGCACGCAGAGGTGGAGGTGGTTGTCCATGAGCACGTAGGTACACACGTCCACCCCGCTGAACTCCGCCGCCCTGCGCATGAGGTCGACGAGCCGTCCCTTGATCCGCTCGTCCTTGAGCAGGAACTCCCTGTGGGCGACGCGGTCTATCACGTGATAGTACCCTTCGCCCGTCAGCTTGACTCTGTTTGGCCTTGCCATGTTTCTTGTCCTTCCTGCCGACTTTGCGCCGGCGGGAAAGAGGATATCAGTTCCGCAAAACCGAATTGTCTCAAAATTGTCTCAAATTTGTCTCAAAAATATCTCATGCGATTTGGGTGCTCCAAAGGGTCTGTCCCCACGCGTTCCGTGGGCGGCGACGGCGCGTATGGCAAGCGCATCCCCGCCTCCGCGCACGCGAATGTCATGGAAGAATCAAATTAAGGGGACGGCCCCCGTCGGAATTTGACCTGTTTTGACAAAAAGACTTGGGTTGAACCTAAAATCCTCTGTTGAAAGTCTCACGCAGAGGTGCAGAGAGGCGGAGAGCGCAGAGAAAGTTCAGATGTTCGACGGAAAATAAAACCATGACAAGAAGGATCTCGGAAAGTTCTTTCACCCAATTGGTGAAAATAAATACATACTCAAGCAATGGGGATAAACTCTGCGAACTCTGCCTCTCCGCACCTCTGCGTGAGATATAACATGAATTGGTAAATCGAAATGAGGAATTTAGGTTGAATGCGAGGACCTGTACTTCGGGCTGCCATCTAATCCGGTCTAAAAGATGTCTGTCAATGGCTCATTTGGACAACTATACACCATTGAATCAGAAAAAACTGGGGGCATAGTTGTCTTTTTCGTGTTGCTTGAATTGACATTTGGCACGGTTTGGTGGCATAATGTGCGCAAACAATTGAAGCGGAGGTATGTAAATGATTATCGGACGCGAGCTGGTCGATAATTTCACGCTGTTCTACTTTCGCTTCATCGAAGGCGCGGACAATCCGCCGGACGACTACTGGCGGACGTTTTCCGCGACACAGGAAGCCAGCGTCTGGCGGGGGCTTGCCTTTGAACGTGTCGCGTTGCTGCATGTCGACCAGATCAAGCGGAAACTGGGAATATCGGGCGTCATCACGCGTCAGTATGCATGGCGGCGTCGCGCGAGCGACGAGGGGGACGAAGGGGCGCAAATCGACCTGGTCATCGAGCGAAACGATGCCGTCACCAACCTCTGCGAGATGAAATGCACATCTGAGCCGTTTGAGATTTCGGACGCATACGACGCCAAGCTCATGGGACGGCGCGAGGCTTTTCTTTCCGAGACCGGCACGAAGAACGCCGTCCATCTGACAATCGTCTCGGCAAGTGGACTGAAGCGCAACGCGAACGCGTTTGACGTCCAGTCGGTCGTCACGCTCGATGATCTCTTTCAGATATGAGATCATTGTCGTGCGTCTCCGAAGGGCCTGCGGCGGTCAAACAACCCTGTGCCCGTCATGTCGAAGTGTTGCGCGGTAGGCGGTCATGGACTGGCCGAAGCGCGCCTTGAACTGGCGTTCGAGCCATTTGATGTCGCCGAACCCCAGGTTCCTTGCGATTGACCTGATCGTCAGACGGCTCTTTCGCAACTCGCGTGCGACGGCATTGAGTCTGGCGCGGACGATCAGTTCGTGGATCGTCGCGTTCTCCGTCTGCCTGAGGCGCAGGTCAAGAAGCCGGCGCGAGACCCCCAGCCTGTCGGCAACGGCTGACGGCGTCAATCCATGCGCGGCTTGTTCGCGTATGATCGTGAGCGCCCTACGCACCAGTTGTGAAAGGGGCGGAATCGGGCGCGTTGACTCTCGCTCGACGATCGCCTTGGAAGGGCAGAGGATAATCCGCCTTGTCTTGGGTGGGGATTTGAAGAGCCGCCTGAGTTCGGCGACGGCCATTGACCCCACCTTGTGATGATCAGGCTTGATGCTTGAAAGCGGCGGGTTCGCATGGCCGCAGATGAGTTCGTCGTCGTCAGTTCCAAGGACGACGGCCTGCTCGGGGACGGCGATGCCACTTTCAGCGCATATCGTCAGGGCTTGTGCGGCACGGCCATCCCAGGCGGCGAATATTGCACAGGGTTTTTCCGCCGCGCAGACAATTTCCTGGATACGCTTGTTGTCCTCGTCGCACTCCTCGATGTCTGTCAACCTTGGGCTGCGGCAGTCACGGCCGGCGTCGGCCAGCGCATCACGGAATCCGGTTTCGCGTTGTTCGCTCCAGCGTGTTCCCTTGGAGGCGGGAAGAAAGATGAATGACCTGAAGTCGCCAAGCGACTGGAAATAGTGGCAGGCCTTGTGCCCGATCGCGATGTCGTCATTGTGTACAAATGCCATCGGCGCGGCAATCCCGGGAAAGTCCGCTTCCGACTGGCCGATTACGACGGTCGGGACATTCGCCCTCTCAAGGGCTGCCCGGAACGCGTCATTCCCCCGTTCGCTTGTTATGATGCCGTCTATGCCGGACAGCATGCGATAGGCGTCTCCGACGCCTATGCCGCTCATGATTCGCGTGTGCCAATGCATCTTCGGCGTGATGGCGTCGAGAATGCCGGAGAGCAGATCGCGACCTGACGCGCCGCCGAAATGCAGCAGCACGAGAATGCGCTTGACTTTGAAACAATTTGCCATGGCAAATATGATAGCACAGGCTCGACCGAGATTTCAACCCCCCATTGTCCTTTCCATATTCGCACCCTGTGAATGTTGCGCGCAATATGCGGGTCTTGTATAATGTATCGCATGAGCAAACCAGGATCAGGATTAGCAGTTCTTGCCTGCCTGTCATCTGTCGCTGTCGCTGCTGGCACGGCAGGGATGGTAAAGGGCGTAGGCAAGGTCGAGACATGGCGCATGGCGGAATTTTCGTTTAGTGCCGAGAAGGACTATGATGTCGGCGGCGGGGATGCCGTGCGGTTCGACGTGGTGTTCTCAAACAGAACCGACGGCACGACGATTTTCAGGCCGGGGTTCTGGGACGGCGGCAGAACGTTTCGCGTGCGCTTCGCGCCGACTTCCGGCGGTACTTGGGAATGGGCGTCGTCATGTGCGGACGACCTGTCGCTTGCAGGGTTGCGCGGACAGGTTGAGTGCGTCCCATACGACGGTCCGCTTGAAATCTACAGGCACGGGTTCGTGAGGTCGGTGACTGGAAAGAAGTATTTCGTGCATGCAGACGGCACGCCTTTCTTTTATTTGGGTGACACGCACTGGTCGATGTTGCGCGAAGAGTTCGACGAGGCAGGCTCGCATGCCGACAGCATTGACACTGATTCGCACTTCAAGTATATCGTTGACCAGCGGGTAGTTCTAGGATTCTCCGTCTATCAGAGCGAGCCGTGCGCAGGGAAGTTCGATCTGTCCGACGGCAAGGTCGATGCGTCCGACATCGCCGGACTGCGCGATGCCGACCGGTATTTCCGCTACATAGCCGACAAGGGACTTGTCCACGCGAATGCCGAATTTTTCTTCCCCACGCGCCTGACGGAGAAGCTGGGACGCGACCTTTCGGCACTTGAGAGGCTATCGCGTTATTGGGTGGCGCGTTTTGGCGCTTGGCCTGTCATGTGGACGATAGCACAGGAAATAGATGACGATACCGCGCGTCCGCGTCCACACATATTCTACACGTCGAAAGATTCCCCTTGGTACGACGTCGCCCGTTTCGTCCATGCGGCAGACGCCTACCGACATCCGCTGAGCGGCCATCAAGAGAACACGGACCGCACGGTCGTGTCCAATTCGATTTTTGCCTCGCCCAAGGCGCGTGCGGAGACGGGGCACGACTGGTGGGCGGCACAATGGCATCCGGGGATGAAGAAGAACGGTAATCTGGCGCCGGCGGAGCAATATTGGGCGGATGACCGTCCGGCAGTCCTGTACGAAAGCAACTACTGCGGACTGTGGACGCTTGACTTCGGCGCTCGTGCGCAGGGGTATATTGCGTTCCTTTCCGGCTTCTGCGGGTACGGCTATGGCGCAACGGACATCTGGCTATACAAGGGTACGTTCGAGATGGGCAACTATTCGACTGACGGCATGGTATACGTCGACCCTGGGCATAAGCGTGCGCCGTGGGGTCAGGCAGTAAACTTCCCGAGCGCTTTCCAGATGCGCCATCTGCGCCGATTCTTCGAGTCATTCGACTGGTGGCACATGAAGCCCATATTCGGCAAGGACAGGGATGATTTCATTCCCCACGACCCGCATTGCGACGCCTGGCGTGCGGCGAAGATTGATGGCGAATTCAGGAAATTCATCTTCTACTTCCACACGCGCAGCCCGAGGTTCAAGGAAACAGGCGCTTTGTCGTCTGCGCGCCCCGACCGTTCTTATGCCGCCCGCTGGTTCGATCCCGTACGCGGGATATGGTCGAAGCTAGACTGCCTTGGTCGTGGCACCGCAGAGGGCTTCTGTCAGTTGCCGCCGAAGCCAGATGTGGGCGACTGGGCGCTTGTCGTGGAGGAGGATATGGAGGGATTGTAATATCAAACCCCTTCATACTTTCCATAATCACCTCCATTTCAGCATTTACCCGGCAATGGACGTGTAGTATAATGCCACCCGCAGCATACAACCAACAGCATGCAACAAAGGAGAAGGTCGCGATGAAACACACAGCAACGACAATGACGATGATGGCGGCGATGGTTTCCGTCCTGACGCTTTCCGCAGCCGACGTGTCGGTGGAAAGCCATGCCCGCAGCATTGTTGCGGAACCAGGGACGACTTCGGATGTTCTCTGGTTTGCACCGCTTTCGGGCGGACTGCTGAAGGTTGGCGGCACGACGAATACAGCGCCGTTTGCGAATCTCGTATTTGGAGGGGACGGGAAGATCCTGGCGACCGGCGGCAGAATCGAGCTGACCGGCGCAGAAACGCCCCGTGCGCCGTCCGCCTCTTCGCCCAGCTGCCTTTCGCGGGCGGCGATATGGCTTGATGCGGCGCAGCACGTCGTCACGGACGGCTCTGGCGGAGTCACTCGCTGGTACGACGTGCGCGAGACGAACGTCGGCGGCACGTGGGGCGCGTCGTACTGGCGCGGCGAATCGCAGCTGGGGCTCGAGACCTCGTCCTATCCGATCGTTCGCCAGGACGCCAACGGCAGGGACGTGGTCTACTTCAACGGATGCCGCAGCGGCACGTGGATGGCGTTCGTCAACCAGCCGGTTTCCGCGAGCGACGCCGCGTCCATCACTGGCATCCGCCATCTCTTCCTCGTGTTCCGCGTTACGGCGGCGCTGGGTTTTCCTCTCGGCAACAGCTCGGGGTATCCGTACTTCCATAGCGACATGTACTCGTCGAACTTCGACGGGTCGAAGTACTTCTTCTCGTTCAACAACTGCCTTCCGACGATGACGGGTGGACGCCGCTACCTGAACGGCGAGCGGTGCGTGCCGGAGTACATGCACCCCGTGCAGAACGCCGAATACGTGTTCGAGTGGGAGAACAATGGCTCGCCGAAATCGGAGGTGAATGTCGGCAACTTCTTCAACGACCGGGGCTTGGCGTCCAACACGACTTATCGGCGCGGCGGCGGTGACGACATCGGCGAGTTCATCGCGTTCACGAACGACCTCACGGCTGCGGAGCGCCAGCAGGTTTCGGAATACCTTACGGCCAAATGGGGCGTGGCGCGTCCGAAGTTCGGCTATTCCCTCTCCGTCGCGACGAACGCGACGATTGCCGTGGACGTCGCGTCCGGCGATTTCGCGGGCGGCGCGCCGCTTGCGCTCGCGGGCGGAACGGTCGAAAAGTCCGGCGCAGGTGCCATCCATCTCCATGAATGGTATGGCGACGCCCCGCTTCCGCAGATCGCGCTCAAGGGCGGAACCGTGAAGGATTACGGCGGCATGATTCCGCTCGACCCGCAGGACGGCGTTGCCTATTCGTATGCAAACACAAGAACGCTTGCCGCCGCCGCTACGGCGGCAGGCTCGGCGTCGTTCGCCGGAAACGCGGGGTATCGCGTCAAGGCGGTTTCCGATGCCGTCAGGACGTTGGCCGTCACGGCGGATCAGCTCGTGCTGGCGGGAACGGATGGCGAAACCGACAACCCGGTCGCCGCTGGCGCGGTGGAGGCGACGATCGCCGGCGGCAACGGCAACTTCGAAAGCGGCGGTACAGGATGGACGATTCCGCAGAACGGGACAGTCGGCACGCTTCCCAACAGTTCCCTTTGGTACACGGGATGGGACTATCCGGCACCCGAAGGAACGAAGGCGCTCTATATCTGGGCGAATCAGAACGGATTCGAGCCGGCGAGCTGTGCCGTTCAGATTCCGGTTGAAGGGCATTACGAGATGTCGTTCTACACGTGTGCGAGAGGCCGCGCTAATGACAGCTATCACGGACGGGTGGACATCGCGCTTCTCTCCGCCGGAGGCGTCACGAACTGGATCGGCGCATGCAACGTGTCGGGCGCATACGGATTCATGCGTAACCGCTTCAAGACCCCGTGGCTCGAGGCGGGAAACTACACGCTTCTCCTGATAGACGCCTACAAGCGCGGGGCCGGCACGGCGTCGTCGAACCAGCCGTTCTTCGACGACTTCCGCCTCGTTCGCATCCCAGACGCCAAAAAGACCTTCCTCGTCCCGAACGGCAACTTCGAGTTCGCAAAATACAAGAAGGTGTATTTCAGATATTATAACGACTGGAGCGACGCGAAGTACCAGGAACGGAACACGCTTGAGGGATGGACGCCGTCCGACCCGGACAGAGTCCAGCCGGTTTGCGACAACATGCTTTACCTCTATCGCGGCGACAATTCTCCATACGGGCACAACCAGCTCGCGATCTTCGGCGGCGACAGCGCCTGGTCGCCCGCCCCGGAGCCCAGGTCGGTGACGAGCGCGTCTTTCAAGCCAGGCGCGGGCACGTGGAAGCTCCGCATGAGGGGGGCCAGATGGGGGAGCTCGGAAGATACCCTCAAATGGGCTTACGTCAAGATGACGGCCAGTCCTTCCGTCTCGGCGGTCGCCACGGTGGGCGGCGTCGATGTCTCGCTCGGAGATGTGTCCTTTGCGGGAAGCGACGTCAAAATGAGGGAAATCACGTTCCCGAACGAGTTTGCCGTTTCGGGTGATGACGTAGAGGTGTCGCTGAAGCTTACGCAAACCGTGGCGAACGCGGCGGCGATCGTCGACGACCTGGAGCTCGTGCGCCAGGATGAGGGCGAGCTCGTTTCGGGAGGCGTGTTCGCGAACAATTACAGCGGCACGGGGTGGACCTTCACGACGCACAAAGACACTGGCGTGACAGCTCAGGCGTATGCGAGCGCCGGCATGATGTACTTTTCGCAAGGCTGGGTTGTCAATAACTATGGCGGTGCGCAGTGCAGCGGCGGGCAGACGGCGCAGGTCACGCAGTGCGGCGAGATGTCGCAGGACATCACCTTCACGGAGCCGGGCACGTACAGGCTCGTGTTCTGGACGCGGGCGAGAAGCGTTGACAATACATTAAGCTACGCGGGTAACAAGGTGCGGGCGTTTCTCTCCTCCGGCTCGACGACGAACATGATCGGCGTCACGTCGTACAGCCTTGCGACGAATTTTGTGCGGCAGACGTTCTATTTCAACGTGGCTGCGGCCGGCACGTGGAAGTTCTCGCTTCAGGGCATGAATGGACTTCCGCTTGGCGACGGCACGTACATGAACGTCACACCAGGCGATGGATTCAATGCGAATGACTCTCTCGTGTTCATCGACGGCGTGTCGATCCGCAAGGCGGCATCGCTCGGTCCTGCGCCGGAGGGACTGGATGAGAAGGAGGTCGTGTTGGGGGCGAAAACAGGTCTCCGCCTCGATTACACAGGGGAAGCCCGTCTCAAGGGACTAGTCCTTGGTGGGCGCAGGGTTGTCGGTAACGTCGACGCGACTCATCCGTCAGGATTAGTCTTCGGCCCCGGGTCCCTTTACGTGGTGCCCCGCGGCACTGTCATCCTGTTCAAGTAGTTGAAGGGGCGCATCGGGAAAATCCCCAACTGCCATAATGGAAACGCCCCAACTGCCACAATGAAGATGCGTCAAACTGCCCCGTGAAGATGCGTCAAACTGCCCCGTGGAAATGCGTCAAACTGCCCTGCGGTGCTTGCGGAATGACGCAAAACATGCTACAATCCACGCATGAAAACCACCTATAAAAGGCGAATTGCCGACGGCGTGCTGAAGGACAAGCTCTCGTACATGGGAGCAGTTCTCGTGCGTGGTCCGAAGTGGTGCGGGAAGACGACGACATGCGAGCAGGTCGCCCAAAGCGCCATCTACATGGACGATCCCGAATTGATGGAGCAAAATCAGAACTATGCCGCAATCAACGTGAAGGACCTTCTGCGTGGGGCACAACCGAGACTCATTGACGAGTGGCAGCTCGCGCCGCAGTTCTGGGATGCCGTCCGCTTTAAGGTTGACCATTCGGCTGGTTTTGGGCAATTCATCCTGACTGGGTCATCAGTCCCTCCAGAAGCTGATTCCAAGTCCAAGCCTGAAATCAGGAAGATACATCATACAGGGACGGGGCGGATCGCGCGGATGACGATGCGGACGATGAGCCTGATCGAGTCCGGCGAGTCGTCCGGCGAGGTCAGTCTTGGCGCGTTGCTACGCGGAGAGACTTTTTCCGGTGCGAAAGCGAGGGCGTTGCGGCTTGAGGATGTTGCATTTCTCGTCTGTCGCGGCGGGTGGCCGGTTGCCGCTGGCATTGAAACGAAGCGCACGGCGTTGAGGTACGCGCACGAGTATTACGAGGCCGTCACGGAATCGGACATATCGCGGGTGGATGGCGTGCCGCGCAATCCAGACCGGGTGAAGAAACTCATGCGGTCATACGCGAGGCTGCAGGGGACGCAGGCCAAGGTCTCCGCGATTCGCGAGGACATGGCGACGCATGATTCCGGCGACATGGGAGACAACGCCATCCGCGAGTATCTCAACGCATTGCGGAGAATATTCGTCATCGAGGACATGCCCGCGTGGAGTCCGGCTCTCCGGTCGAAATCCGCCGTCCGTACGTCCGACACGCGGTATTTCATTGATCCCTCGATAGCGGCCGTTGCACTTGGCGCGAAGCCAGAGACCTTGTTGGCGGACTTGCGCACATTTGGTTTTTTGTTCGAGACGCTGGCGATGCGCGACCTGCGCGTCTATTCCGACGCGTCGGGTGGAGACGTCCGGCACTACCTCGACAGAAACGGCCTTGAGTGCGATGCCGTCGTTTCTGACGAGGACGGAAATTACGGACTTGTCGAGATCAAACTCGGTGGCGAGGAAGCGATTGGCAAAGGTGCAGCGACGCTCGGCAAGCTTGCCGGAAAGATAGACGTAGGGCGCATGAAGCCGCCGTCGTTCAAGATGGTCTTGACGGCCGTCGGGGATTTCGCATATCGCCGGGACGACGACGTGATCGTCTGCCCGATCGGCGCATTGAAGGAATGAAGCTTATGAAAAGAAAGATGATGATCCTTGCGGTGGCTGCGAGTGCGGCCGTTATCACACACGGGAGGGCTGCGCTTGCCGCAGACATTGAGACATGGCGCGCGACGGAGCTCGCCTTCGAGGCGGGCGAGGACTACGACAAGACGGGCGCGGACGCCGTGGCGTTCGACGCCGTGTTCACGCACGAGTCGGGCGAGAAGGTGTCGCGTCCCGGCTTCTGGGACGGCGGCAGGACCTTCCGCGTGCGCTTCGCGCCCACGAAGCCCGGACGCTGGAGCTGGTCCACCGCCTGCCGCGGCGACGCCGCGCTCGACGGCAAGTCCGGCGCGCTGGAGGCGAAGCCGTATGCGGGCAACCTTGAGATATACAAGCGCGGCTTCGTGAAGACGGCGAAGGGCGCCAAGCACTTCGCCTACGCAGACGGAACGCCGTTCTTCTACCTCGGCGACACGCACTGGGGCCTCTACAAGGAGGAAATCGACGAGCCCGGCCCGCACGCGGGCGCGACGGGCACAGCCTCGCACTTCAAGTACATCGTCGACCGCCGCGCGGAGCAGGGCTTCACCGTCCTCCAGTCCGAGCCCATCGGCGCGAAGTTCAACGTCGCGGACGGCAAGGTGGACGCCTCCGACATCCCCGGCTTCCGGCTCGCCGACCGCTACTACCAGTATCTCGCCGAGAAGGGGCTCGTCCACGCGAACGCCGAGTTCTTCTTTGCGTCCCAGATGAACCAGAAGCTCGCCGGCGACCCTGCCGCGATCGACCGCCTCGCGCGCTACTGGGTGGCGCGCTTCGGCGCGTATCCCGTGATGTGGACGCTCGCGCAGGAAGCGGACAACGACTTCTACCACGAGCGCCGCGGCGGGCATAACTTCTACTGTGCCACCAACAATCCGTGGGTGGTCGTGGCGGAATGCCTCCACCGTGCGGACGCCTACCGCCATCCGCTCACGGCTCACCAGGAGAACACGAAGCACACGACGGTGACGGGGCGCGGCACGTCGCCGGGCGGACCGGACAAGTTCGGCGGGCGTTCCGCGTTCGCGGACGAGGCCGTCGCCGCGCGCACGGGCCATACGTGGTGGGGCGTGCAGTGGTCGCCGTCGCTCACCGCGTCGCCCGACTGCGACGCCGCGCGCGACTACTGGGCCGACCCGCGTCCGGCGGTCAACTACGAGGGACGCTACTGCTATCTCTGGACCAAGGACTTCGGCGCGCGCGCGCAGGGCTACATCTCGTTCCTCTGCGGCATGTTCGGCTACGGCTACGGCGCGATCGACATCTGGCTCTACTTGAGCACGTATGACGTGAAGCGGGCGAGCCACGACGGCGTGGACAAGATCACGCCCGAGGACAAGCAGGTGCTGTGGTGCGAATCGGTGGAGTTCCCCAGCGCCCTCCAGATGGCGCACTTCAAGAAGTTCTTCACCTCCTTCGACTGGTGGAACCTCAAGCCCGGCTTCGGCGACGGCGCGCGCTTCACGCCGCGTTCCGGCACCGCGCGCGCGCCCTCGCGTGGCATCGCCTACGCGTTCGCCACGCTCGCGGACCCGAACCGTGCCGTGTTCTACTTCTACGGCACGAACCGCCTCACGGGCACGGTCCACGCCCTCGCGCCCGATCGCTTCCACGCCGCGCGTTGGTTCAACACACGGACGGGCGAGTGGAAGGACGAGTCCGTCACGTTCGTCTCCGACGACCGCGGCAACCTCGAGCTGCCGCCGAAGCCCGATGCGGCGGACTGGGCGCTCGTCGTCACCGAGCTGCCCGCGCTCACGCTCGCGCCGGGCGCGGACGTGAAGCTCGACTACGGCGGCGCCGGCGTGGGCGGCTATCCCGTCTTCCGCGTGGACGCGAACGACCCCGCCGCCACGCTGCGCATCTCCTACGCGTGCCATCCGGACGGACTCGGGCCCAAGGGCGACTTCTGGCGCGAGACGGCCGCACGCTACCTCGGTCCCGACATCGACCTGCCGATCCTCCCGGCGAACATCGACCGCTACGAAAGCTACCTCCTCGCCTCGAACGGCGTCTACCGCGCGCCGCTCCTGCAGGGACTCGTGCGCTACGTGCGCCTGCGCCTCGACGGGGCGTCGAAGCCGGTCGCGCTCGCGTCCTTCGCGTTCGCGAACGACCGCGTCCACTCGGCCGGCGAACGCGCGGGCACGTTCGACTGCGCGGACCGCCAGCTCGCGGAAATCTGGGAGGCGAGCGTGCGCACGTGCGAAATCTCCGCCATTCCGTCCTATCGCTCCGTGTGGGGGCCGAAGCCGGTGACGACGCTGCCCTATCTCGCCGACGGCGCGAAGCGGGACCGTCTCGTGTGGAGCGGCGACCTCTGGTGGGCGCAGCGCAGTTTCTTCGTGGGCTTCAAGCCCTCCGCCCCGTACCTGAAGGGATCGGTGGAGATGCTCGCGGCGAACCATACGCCCGAGGGGTACGTGCAGGCGTCGCCGTGGCCAGACCAGGCCGTGCCGAAGGCGGGCGAGTGGGGTCCGTTCGGCTCCGACGAGTTCGCCGCGTGGCTCGTGCCGGTGGCGTGGGACACCTACTTCTACACGGGCGACAAGGACCTGCTGCAAAAGGTCTATCCCGTGGTGCAGAACCTGATGGCGTACCTCGCGCGGTACCAGGACCCGAAGACGGGCATCTTCGAGCAACGCAAGGAGACGTGCAAGCATGCGGCGGGACTCGTGTTCGGCGGCACGTCGCTCCACCACCGTTCGTTCATGAACATCCTCCTCTGGAAGACGTACGTCGACGCCGCGCGGATGGCGCGCGAGCTGGGCAAGGCCGACGACGCGTCGCGCTGGACGGCGGCGGCCGCGCAGCTTTCGGAGTCGATCCGCCTGACGTTCTGGGACGACAAGGAAGGCTGCTTCCGCCTTTCGGCGGAGGACGGCCGGCTGGGCTTCGAGGCGTGCGCGCTCGCGCTCTCGGCGCGGTTCGTGACGCGCGACGAGGCCGAACGCATCATGCCGCACCTCGTGCGCATCAACCACGGCAAGTTCCAGGCGCTCGCCGCGCGCGGGAAGTTCGAGTATGGCGCGACGGACGCCGCGATCGCGACGATTGACGCGCACGGCTGGCGGAAGGTGCTCGACCCCGACTGGAAGGGCATGCGCCTCACGAGCGAGTGCATGGGCCTGATCCGCAAGGGCTGGGGCGACGAGGCCCATCCCGACACGGCCGTCGCCGGGCTCTTCACGAACTACATCCTCGGCATCGAGCCTGCCGAGCCCGGCTTCAAGACCTTCACCTACCGCATCCCCGTCATGTCGCGCCTCAGCTGGGCGTCGGGCCGCGTTCCCACGCCGTACGGCAACATCGGCGCGAGCTGGCTGAAGAACGGGAAGGGCGGGTATGACGTGCACGTGAACGTGCCGCCGGGCACACGGTGCCGGCTCGTGATGCCGGGCGAGCAGCCGGTCACGCTCGGCCCCGGCACCTACAATCGGTAAACCTGAAAGCGCAGTTGAAGCGTCCATCCGCGCGCTTGACTTGCTGGCCGAGATGGACGATCTCGCGGGAAAGTGCGGCGCGGCCGAGTTCACCACGCATTAAACCTATACTCGTTAGTTGAATGTCTCACGCAGAGACGCAGAGAGGCGGAGAGCGCAGAGAAAAGTCAAAAATCAGAAGGAAAAGAAAGATATGACAAGAAACGACCAGGAAATTTCTTTCACCCAATTGGTGAAAATAACTACGACACCAATTAAGCGACGTAATCTCTTAAAACTCTGCCTCTCTGCACCTCTGCGTGATATATAACGGAGTGCACGGAAAATGAAATGACGAATTTAGGTTAAAGAGTGAAGATTATGAAAAGAGCACAGTTCCTTCTCGCGGCGGCCGCGTGCGCGGCAGCGGCAAGGCCGCTTTTCGTTACGCGTCTTGGAAAGGCGTTCACGCGGATGGGCGTGTTCAAGATTCTGAAGCAGCGCGCGCTTGCCGCAGGCATCGATCCGGCGGTAGTGTCTCCCCATGTGCTGCGGCACAGTTTCGCGACAAGCCTCCTTTCGCATGGAGCGGACGTACGGTCGATCCAGGAAATGCTTGGCCATGCGTCGGTGTCGACCACGCAGATATACACGCACGTGGATCGCAGCCGTCTGGGGCAGGTCCATCGGCTGTACCATCCATCCACGCGCCGAAGATGGCGGCGGCGGTTCCTGACCACGCGGCAACGCTTGCAATTGGCGGCCTCTTCTGCTAGAATGGACGACGTTGCCTCAGGCAAGAAAGGATACAGACATGAAGAAGACGATGGTTACGTGCGCCGTTGCGCTTTGCGCGGCGGTTCTTTTCGCCGAGAAGGTCGCGATCAAGTTCGAGTTGCCGCCTCCTCACTCCAGCGGTACGCCCAAGGAGATCAAGAGCGACAACCTGGAACCCGATCCGGGTCCCGGCAAGCTGCGCGCGCCGATCATGGTCGAGCCTGAATTCACAAAGAAGCTTACGACCGAAAATACGAAGGTCACGACAAGCGAAGAAGCCGTGACCGGCGAAAACGATTACGTCGTCGACGGCGACAAGACGCCGGACGCCACCTCGATGCTTCAGCTGCCTGGCGGCTTGCAGTGGGTGCAGCTCGATCTCGGCGAGGAGCACACGATCGCGGCAGTCTGCGTGTGGCACGACCAAGGCGACGAGCGAGTGTACAAGGACGTGGTGGTGCAGATTTCCAGCGACGAGAACTTCGCAAAGGACGTGACCACGATCTTCAACAACGATCACGACAACACCGCCAAGCTCGGCAAGGGAACCGACAAGGAGTACCGCGAGCGCAACGACGGCCGTCCGATGGACGCCAAGCTCGCAAAGGGCCGCTACGTGCGCTGCTACTCGAACGGTTCAACCTCCGAGCCGGTGAACAACTACATCGAAATCGAAGTGTTCGGCAAGTGATGTCGATCCGCGACATCGCGATCGAGTTCTGCGGACGCGGCGGCAAGAAATTGCGGCCGCGTTTGTGCAGGGCGGTCTTCGCCAGATGCGGAGGCGCAGGCGACATAGAGGGCGTGTGCGAGGCGTTGGAGTGCTTCCACAAGGCGTCGTTGATACACGACGACATCCAGGACGGAGACGAGGAACGCTACGGGCGGCCGACCGTATGGAAGGAGCATGGCGTGCCGGTGGCGATAGCGGCTGGCGACTGGCTTGTGGCACACGGCTACAGGCTGATCTCGGAAAGCGGATTTCAGGCCATGCCGCAGATGATCCATGCTGCGGTGCTGTCTCATGTGCGCCTTTGCGAGGGCCAGGGCGACGACCTGCTGGCTTCGGCTTCTCCCGTCCGTCCGTCCGGCTACGTGTCGATATGCGAACGAAAGACGGGCGAGGCGTTCGCATTGGCCGCCCAGTTGGGTGCGCTGGCGGCGGGTGCGGACGATGCGCCGTTCAGGCGCTACGGGCTGGCATACGGCATCCTCTTCCAAATCAACGACGACCTGGCGGACGGTGCAAATCCCGCGATGCTCGCCGCACTGAAGAAAGAATATGAAGACAAAACCGCTCTTTATCGTGATGAGTGCGCCATCGGGATGTGGTAAGTCCACGCTGATAGACATGCTCCTGCAGGAATATCCAGACCTGCAGTATTCCATTTCGTGCACGACCCGTCCGCCGCGCGGCGAAGAGGAGGACGGCATCGACTATCACTTCCTTACGGTCGATCGCTTTCGCGAACTGCTCGCGGAAGATGCGTTTCTGGAGCATGCCGAGGTGCACGGCAACTGTTACGGCACCTTGCGGCAGCCGATCGTGGATGTGCTGAACGAGGGCAATTCCATGATTCTCGACATCGATGTGGTCGGGGCCGCGAAGGTGCGTCACGAGGTGATGCATCATCTTCCGCCGACCGATCCGCTTCGTGCCGGATACATGGACATTTTCATAAATCCGCCATCCATGGAGGAACTCCGCGCCCGCCTTGAAGGCCGCGGCACGGACGCCCCGGAAGTCATAGAGCGGCGTCTCGCAAACGCCGAGGGAGAGATGGCACGGGCGGGAGAATACATGTTCCAGGTTACAAACGACGACCTTAAGGCGGCATACAAGCGTCTCTGCGACCTGATTGACGCCAAGAGCGGAAGGATGTAGGTCAGTCTATTGCGACATGCACGCGAGTGACAAGCGGCGCCAGCACCTTGTCTATGACGTCTGGCTTGATGGCGACCAGAAGTCCCCGGTGACCGCCGTTGATATAGATTTCGGGGAGGCCGTATATGGTATCCTCCACGAAAACCCGCATGCGCTTGCGCGTTCCGAATGGAGATGTCCCTCCAACGAGATATCCTGAATGGCGCTGTGCGGTCTCGACTGCGCATGTCTGGACCGTCTTGCTTCCGATGATGCGGGCCAGCTGCTTTACGGAAATCTCCTTGTCTCCATGCATCAGGCATACCAGAGGCTTCTTGGCGTCGTCTTCAAGAATGATCGTTTTTATGGTCGCATGATGGTCCAGGCCCAAGGTGGCTGCGGCCTGCGCCGTACCGCCATGCATCACGAAAGGGTAGAGTTTCGGATCGAACGTCGCTTTTGCAGCCTTGAGAGCCCGGATGGCCATCGTCATGGGAATTTCCTTGTCCATGGTGGTAATTATACCACATCCGGCCGTTGCCGGCTGACAGCGGGCGTGCCTGGAAATCCGGCAGGTTTCGCTGCCATTCGCGTGGCGGGATGCCGAAGCGCGAGACGAACACCTTGCGGAACGCGAGGTCGCTGTTCCATCCGCAGAAGTTAGCGATGGCCGAAATGGAGGATCTTCCCTCCTTCAGATAGTCGCAGGCGGCAGACAGCCGCTGCTCGAGAATCGCTTCTCCTATCGTTTTCCCCGTGGCAGCCTTGAATCTCAGCTCGACCATCCGGCGCGAGAGACCGAACCTCCCGGCGACTTCCCCCGGCGTTATGCCTTCGCACGCGCCGAGACGGATGACCTCGAGAGCCGCCCGTACCTTTCTGTCGAAGATTGCCGTTCTGCTCGTCGAGGCACGGCGAACGAGTCCTTGCGGAGGAACTTCGACCTTTTCCCCTGGGATGCACTTCCCTGTCATGGCGTCGCCGAGAAGGCGCGCGGCGGACGCACCGAGCCGATGGAAGTTCGGCCGGATGCTCGACAGCGTCGGTGCGCAGTTTTCGCATATCTCCGGATCGTCGTCCACCGACACGACGGCAATATCGTCCGGAATGAGCGCTCCAAGCCTCAATGCGGCCGATATCACAGCCACGCCTATTGTATCGGTGACGGCGAATACTCCGCATGGGCGAGGGAGGCGCCCGATCGCATCCGCTATCCGTGCTTCGAGCCGCGCGAGATTGTCGGCATCGCTGCGGGACGGCGTGATGACCGTCAGGGGAATTCCGTGCATTCGCGCGATCTTTTCCATGGTCGCGCGCTTGACCGCCGACCATGTAATCGACGGATCGAACCATTCGATGAATGCCAGCGACATGGGATTCAGTTCCAGAAGTTCCGAAGCGGCAAGCCGCGCTATCTGTTCGGAATCGCTGGAGACCGACGGGCGGACCGTCCCTTTTATGGCCGCTCCGGGGTTCATCACGACAACGGGGATGTCGCCGAACTCCGCATCGTCGAAGATGCGCGGATTGCCCGAAGCGTCTATGATTATCCCGTCTGGATTCCAGTAGTCGACAAGCTGGTCGAAGTCGGGACGCGCGGTGCGCGCGTCCACCGGCTTCAGCAGCCATTCCGCCCCTCCCGCATACCTGGCGATGCCGCTGTATTTCTCCCTCCACGTTCCAAGAACGCCGGTCCTGAACACTATAATCGTCTTCACGCCGGAGATTATACCGCATTTTGCATTGGTTATGCAACTGGTTTCGGTTTGGTAATCATGGTTCGTCATGGCAAGTAGTATACTGCCCCCATGGCAAATATGGCGAGAAACATACTGGTAACGGGTTCGTCGCACGGAATCGGCGCGGGATGCGCCGTGGCGTTCGCGCGCGACGAGGGTGCGAACGTCGGCATCTGCGGCAACAAGGACGCCGCCGGCGCCGAGGCTGTCGCAAAGGAGTGCGAGAAGTTCGGCGTGAAGACGAAAGTCTATCTCGGCGACGTAGGTTCGCACGGCTTCTGCAAGACTACTATCGAGGACTTCATCGCGACGTTCGGGAAGATCGACGTCCTTGTGAACAACGCCGGCGGCGCTCTGAAGATTCCGGACGGCCCCAAGGGCGAGTTCAAGGACATGCCGATGGACTACTGGGACAGCCAGATGGCCTTGAACCTCAACTCGGCGGCGTATCTGTCGCGCTACGCCGTCGCGGACATGGTCGAGAAAAAGACCGAAGGTCGCATCGTGAACGTCTCGTCGGTGCACGGACGTGTGACGTGGGTCCATCGCAGGATGCTTCCCTATTCCGCCGCGAAGGCCGGACTCGACATGTTCACGAGGTCTCTCGGCGTGGAGGTCGCGAAGTACGGAATCCGCGTGAACGCCGTCGCGCCCGGCCTCATCTACACGAAGATCATGTCCCGGTACTCGGAGGCGGACATCCAGGGCTTCAACCACAAGATTCCCGTCGGGCGAGGCGGAACGGTCGAGGAAATCGTCCCGGCCATCCAGTTCCTCGCGGACGTCGAGAAGACGCGCTTTATCGTAGGACAGGTCATATGCGTCGATGGCGGACAGTCATGCGACGGCTCGATCGAATCGATGAACTTCAAGATCAATCAATGAAAACAATGACGAGAGGCGATAGACGATAGACGCGATCTGGCTTTCACGTCCCATGTCTGCCGTCTCATGTCAAAAACAGGAGAAGCAAAAATGAGCTGCAACGGAAACTGCAACATGAAACTCAGGAGCAAATGGGAGTTCGGCGAGGCGAGCGAGTGCCGCCGCGGACTTCTCTGCGGAATGGGCATTTCGCCCGAGGAGCAGGCGAGGCCGCTGATCGGCGTCGTCAACTCGTGGAACGAGTACAACCCCGGGCACGTGCATTTGAAAGGACTCGCCGAGCGCGTCAAGCAGGGCATACGCGACGCGGGCGGCTATCCGGTCGAAGTCATGACCACCGCCATATGCGACGGCATGGTTCTCAAAGATCCGAAGTACATCGAGGTTCCATCCCGCAACTCAATCGCCGACCAGGTCGAGATTACCGCCGACGGAAACTTCTTCGATGGCATGGTGATGCTCTCGACGTGCGACTCGATCGTTCCCGGGCATCTCATGGCGGCCGCACGTCTCGACATACCGACAGTGCTCGTTACAGGCGGATACATGCCTCTAGGCACGTTCCGCGGCAAGGAGGTGCTGCACATCCACGCGCAGGACAAGGTCGGCACGATGCATGACGGCAAGATCGATCCCGACGAGTACAACGGACTCATCGAGCACTCGTGGGGCACGTGCGGAGGCTGTACCTCGATGACAACGGCCAACTCCATGTGCATGGTAGCCGAGGCGCTCGGCATGTCGCTTCCGTACAACTCTACGGTCAGCGCCGTTTCGAGCGAGCTCTACCTCATCGCCTACCGCGCCGGCGAGCGCGTTATGGATCTCCTGAGGAAGGGAATCACCGCCCGCAAGATCATCACCCCAGCCGCGCTCCGCAACGCGATCAAGATGGACATGGCGGTCGCGGCGTCCTCGAACCTCATACTGCACATCCCGGCAATCGCCCACGAGGCGGGATACGACGAGCCGTGGTGGAAGTACTTCGACGAGGCGTCGAACGACATCCCGCTCCTCTCGCACCTCGCGCCGTCCGGCCAGTACAACCTGCACGACCTCGACCTTGCCGGAGGACTTCCCGCGATAATGAAGGAACTTCTCCCGAAGATCGACGGCGACGCGCTCACCGTGACCGGCAAGACGATGGCCGAGAACGTGAAGGATGCGAAGGTGTACAACCGCGACGTCATCCACACGCTCGAAGATCCCGTCATGAAGAAGCCCGGCATCGGCGTCCTGTACGGCTCGCTCGCGCCCGAAGGGGCGATCATCAAGATCGCCGCGGTGCCGGACGCGCTGATGGACAAGTTCAGCGGTCCGGCGCGCGTGTTCAACTCGCTCGACGAGGGCCTCGAGGCTCTCCGTGCCGGAAAGGTCAAGCCGGGCGATGCGTGCGTACTGCGGTTTCTCGGCCTCAAGGCGCGCTTCGGCACGACTGCGTTCATGTTCCAGGAGGAGCTGAAGGGCAGGCCGGAGCTGTACAACTCATGCGCGGTCATAACCGACGGACGCTTCTCGGGCGGCACGTCCGGTCTTTCCGTCGGCTACGTCTCGCCGGAGGCTGCGCTGTGCGGTCCGCTCGGACTCGTCAAGGAGGGCGACACGATCGAGATCGACATCCCGAACCGCAAAATCGACCTCAAGATCGACGACGCGGAGATGGCGAAGCGCAAGGCAGCCTTCTCGTGGACGTTCGACGAGACCAAGTACCCGCGCTTCCTCAACCTCTTCGTCAAGAACGTCGGCTCGATGGCGCATGGCGGGATATGGGAATAGAGGCAATTGCAAAGGTTGAAAGGTTGAAAAGTTGGTGAAGGACGTGTTGATAATCGGCGGGGGGCTTGCCGGATGGCGGGCGGCGGAGGCGGCGGTGAAGGGCGGCGCTTCCGTCTGCCTTGTCGCCAACGGCTCCGGCAACTCGCCCGACATCCATGCGATCAACGTGCCTGTCCGCGAAGACGACTCGGTGGAGCGTTTCGTGGACGACACGCTGAGGAGCGGACGCGGCGGATGCGATCCAGAACTCGTCGAAGTCCTGTGCCGCGAGTCGGTGAAGCTTGCCGACGAGTTTCAGTTCGACCGCAATCCCGACGGCACATACAAGCTTCTTCAGCCGCTCGGATGCAGCGTCCCTCGATGCGTCACAATCGGCCACAAGGTCGGAGCGTATGCGCTTGCGAAGATCAAGCGCGACCTTTCCGGGAAGGTCGAAGTCGTCCACGGCCGCGCCACTCGCCTTGACCGCAATTTTACACTTTACACTTTACACTTTACACCTGGTGACGGCGACGGAACGCTCACCGCGCGATCGGTCGTCATAGCCACGGGTGGCTGGTGCGCGAAATACGGCTTCTCCGACAATCCGCCGGAGCTGCGAGGCGACGGAATCGACATGGCGGTCTCGCTGGGGGCCGCGACAGTGCAGATGGACAAAGTGCAGTACGAGCCGACGGTCGCCCTTGCGCCCGAGCGTGTGCGATGCATTCCCGTGATCACCACGATGCTCTACGACGGGGCCACGTTCAGAAACGCCGCAGGCGATGAGTTTCTTGCCGACAAGCACGCCAACAAGGACGAGATATCGAGGGCGATCTTCGCCGAAATCGCAGCTGGCCGCGGTGTTCAGACGGTAGAGGCGCGCGGCTCCTCGCGACCACGCGAATTCGGCGTCTGGTTCGACGCGACGGGGGTTCCGTGCGAGACGCTGGACACCGTCTACGCGGATACGGTAAGGCGCTATCAGGACGCCGGAGTGGACATTCACAAAGAACCGATGCTTGTCGCCCCTGCTCCGCACACGTCGCTGGGAGGGCTTGTCATCGACAAAAGATGCCGTGTGCTCCGCAGCGACGGAACGCCCATCAAGGGACTCTACGCCGCCGGCGAGGTTGCTGGCGGAATCCACGGAGCGAACAGGATCGGCGGCAACGCCGGCACTGAGACGCTTGTTTTTGGTAGAATAGCCGGCGAAGAGGCCGCGAAAGGAGAAAACGCATGAACATGATGCCGATGTTTGCCGCAATGGCGGCGTTGAACTGGACCATGCCGGATGGCAGCGTGGTGAGGGAGGAGTGCGAACTCGTCCCGTTTGCGGACGGAGTGAGGCTCAATCTGAGCCGCGAGAAGATAAAGTCGATGAAGGCCCGCCGGCTGGACATCGTTCCGGAATTCGCCCTGGCGAAAAAGGGGGAGCCTGGATATTGGTTCACGCCGTACGGAGTGTATGGCGAGTACGACCGCGTCGGGGGGCGTTTTTTCGCCGGCAGCGAAAGAATGTCCATGCCTATGTTCGGATGGTCCAATCCGCGCGGGGCTTGCCTCGCCATCGTCACTTCGCTCAAGTACTTCGTTAGGGAGACCGTCACCGTGAAGGACGGGGAGTACCGTGTCGCGGCGACGTTGCAGGAAGAGCTCTGCACCGACCCGTACGAAGACCTCGTCGTCGATTACCACAGGCGTCCGGCCGGAACCTCCTACGCGGATCTCGCAAAGATATATCGCGCCTATCAGCTGGAGCGCGGAGCCGTCAGGCCTTTCCGGGATCGCTTTGCCGAAAACAAGATCCTTGAGAAGGCCATATTGGCGCCGGAAGTCCGCATCCGCCAGGCCTGGAAGCCGGTGCCCAGTCCGGTACCCCACCAGTCCCCCGAAAACGAACCTGAGGTCAAGGCCGTGATCACCTTCGACCGCGTGAAGGACATCGTGGACGAGATGAAGCGCCAGGGCGTCGGAGACGCCGAACTCTGCCTCGTCGGATGGAACATCGGCGGACACGACGGACGCTGGCCGCAGATGTTCCCTTCTGAGCCGAAGCTCGGCGGAGACGCGAAACTGAAGGAGGCGATACGCCACGCGCTTGCCGCCGGCTATCTCATAGTCCCGCACGGGAACTTCTACGAGGGCTACACGATATCCGAGGACTGGGACGGCGAGTGGGCGCTTAAGGACAAGGATGGTTTTCTGCGTCCGACGCGCAACGGCAAGGTGACGTGGGGCGGCGGCCGTCCTTACTACATGTGCCCGCAGCGCGCATACGAGAAGTTCGCCACAAGGGACATCCCGCGCCTGGCGGCGTTCGGGTTCAAGGGAATCGGGTATTTCGATGTCGTCACGATCTGCGAGCCGCTTGCCTGCCACGATCCGAGGCATCCCTGCACGCCCGCCGCCGGCGCCAAGTTCTGGGGCGCCTGCGCCGCGATATCCAGGCGCGAAATCGGCGGCTTCGCGAGCGAAAGCGGCAGCGACTACTTCGCCGGCAATCTTGATTATTCCCTGTACACGTACTTCGGCGATCCGAAAAAGATCGAAAACGACCATGCCGCCGGCAAGGGCCTTCCAAAGCGCGTGGTGCCGATATGGCAGATAGTCTACGGCGGCATAATCGCGAACAATCCATTCACCACAACCATGAATGTCACGCTGAAGGATCGCTTCGCCCAGCTCAAGGCGGTTGAGTTCTCCGCTCGTCCGTGCTTCTATTTCTATTCGAAGTTCAAGTCTGACGGCAAGAACTGGATGGGCGACGAAGATCTCGTTTGCGCGACCGACGAACAGCTCAGGCACTCCGTGTCCAAAATCAAGGAGGGCTATGATGCGTACCAGAAGCTCAAGCATCTGCAGCTCGAGTTCGTCGAGTCGCACGAGGAGCTGGCGAAGGGCGTGTTCCGGACCGGATACTCCAACGGGGAGTCCGTCATCGTGAACTACACGGACAAGGCGTTCGGGCATGGAGACGCGACCGTACCCGCCGGATCATGGCGGCTGGTCAAGTGAGCGGACTCTCAGCCTGTCATGAGCTTCATTCCGATGGCGTCTGCATAAATATCTCGTTGCACCCGTGTGTAATGAGATTGCGTTTCAGGTGTGGTGACGGAGCGTGCTTCATGGCAGGATAAAACAGAAATCAAGGGTTGGCATGGCACCAGTTGACGGACTTGACATACTGGAACATTCCGGCGACGGATACACGCGCCTTGTCAGCGGCGCACGGTGGACTGTCGCCGCGCTGAACTACGCGCAGCGGTTCGACGAGAAGAACATCGCGGACCTTGAGCGCCACAACCAGACAGACGAGGCTTTCGTTTTGCTCTCCGGGGCGGCGACGCTTGTCATGGGTGAAGAGGCGCGGTGCGTCCGCATGGAACCGCTGAAGATCTACAACGTCCGCGCCGGCGCATGGCACAACATCTTCGTCTCGCCGGACGCGTGGGTGCTTGTCGTCGAAAACGCCGACACCTCGAAAGACAACACCGACTACCTCGACTTGAAGACGCGGCGCATATTCAAGAGACATCCGTCGTTCGAAGAAGTGATGCCGGGAACATATCTCCTGAAAGTCCCGTTCGGCCCGGTATGGACGGGGATAATCCTCGTGCGCGGCGAAAAGAACTTCCTTATCGACTCGTCGCATCTCGAGCCGGAGCGTTTTCTGATTCCTGCGCTCGGCGAACTCGGGATGAAGCCGTCGGACATCGACTGGCTCCTCTGCACTCACGTACACGGAGACCATATCGGCGGGCATCATGCGCTCCACGAGAAATACGGCGTGCAGGTTGCAACTCTCGCCTCTTGCGCCGATGCTTTGCGCGACCCGGTGAAGATCGCAGTCCGCGTCCGGACTCGCTTTCCAGGAAAATCGCCACCGCCGCAGTCGTACCTCAAGGGCGTGGAGCCGGACCGTCTGCTTGAGGAAGGCGAGCTGCTCGAAGGGCGCTTGCGCGCAATCGCCGCGCCTGGACACGACGACGATTGCATGGTCTGGCTCGACACGCTGACAGGCACGGCTTTCACCGGCGACTCGCTGCAGGCGAACGGCACGGTCTGCCAGGGAATCGCATTCTACCGCGACCTCGCGGCGTACCGCGCCACGCTGGACAAGCTATCGAAAGAGAAGATCGAGAACATCGTCTGCGGACATGACTATGACGGAATAGGCAGCGTCGTGCGCGGACGCGATGCGGTTGCCGCTGCGATCCGCTACAGCGCGGAACGGGTCAAGGTCTATGGCACGCGCATCGCTGCATACGTAAAGGAAGGGATGCCGGTCGAGGACGAGCCTGTCTCGCTCGCCGAAAGACTAATCCGCGACGAAGGTTGCGGAGTGCCGGAAATGTTGTTCCTCGCTCTGCACACGGTGTCGGAGCACATAAAGGAGCTTGTGAATGAGGATTGAAGAATTGCGAGAGGCGGGGAATCCGTATTGGGTTGACGTCATGCCTGCGGGCGGGTTCCTGGGACTTGCCGACAAGACCATACTCCACGCGGGGCCGCCGATTCAGTTCGACCGCATGTGCGCCGGACACAAGCGCAGCATGGTCAATGCGTGTCTCTTCGAGGGCTGGGCTAAGACCGGGGACGAGGCGGTGCGGCTCCTTGAGAAAGGCGAAGTGAAGTGCGAGGCGGCGTGCGACCATGCGACCGACGGCTCGGGATATGGCATCATCACGAAGTCGGTTCCGCTTCTCATCGTCGAAGACCGAGACTACGGTTCGCGCGCCGGATTGTTTCCGGCGGAGGGCCGCTTCGGCGGCGGCTTCTGCGGATGGGGCGTCTATTCCGAAGAGATTGCGGCGAATCTCGCATGGATGCGTGATGTTCTTTTCAAAGATCTCGTTTCCGTCATCAAGGATGCGGGTGGATTCCCGATGAAAGACCTCTTCGCGGAGGCGCGGCGCATGGGTGACGAGCTTCACTCCTGCCAGAAGGCGATCGACGCGCTCTTCACGCGTGCGATAATTCCGTATGCGCTCAAGTGCTCGAACGCGGCGGAACTTCTCGAATACTTTGCGACGACGAACCGCTTCACCCACAACTTCGGTCAGGCGGCGAGCCGTGCATTGGTGTTGGGGCTGGAGAAGAAGGGCGAGCGCGGGTTCTTGACTGCCGCCGGCGGCAATGGCGTCGAGTACGGAATCAAGGTCGCCGGATCGGACAAGTGGCATGTCGCTCCTGCGCCGATGATAGAGGGGCCGTATCTTGTCGAAGGCGCGAAGCGCGAGAACCAGCTGCCGTGGATGGGCGACAGCTCCATCACGGAGTGCCGCGGCTGGGGAGGGCGGATACGCGCCGTCAACCTCGCCGTCACAGGCGGCGTCGTGATCAACGGCGGGATGATGGATGTCAACGGCGGATGGATGGGCGCGGGATCGACGCGGATGCCGGAAGAATGCTTTAGAAAGGCAAAGGAGGACGGACGTTATGTTGAATGGACTTGACTGGTGCGTGATCGCCGCGTTCTTCGCGATGCTCGTCGCGATTCCGGCGTTTGCTTCGCTGAAGACGCGCAGAGGCGGCGGCGAGGAGTATTTCCGCGGCGCGAACTCGATGCCGTGGTGGCTGATCGGCGTATCCATGGTGGCTGCGACGACATCGACGAATTCCGCCAACCTGTTCACCGAAATCATCCGGCGCGACGGATTGAGCGGAAACTGGGTATGGTGGTCGTTTCTCACGACGGGGATGCTGACCGTCTTCGTCTATGCGAAGCTGTGGGTCAGGTCAGGGGCCGCCACTGATATCGCGTTCTACGAGCTTCGTTACTCCGGAAGGCCGGCCGCGTTCCTCAGGTGCTTCCGTGCCTTCTACCTTGGAGTCGTATACAACCTCGTCGTGATGGCGACGGTGCTTCTGGGAGCGATCAAGATCGGCTGCGTGATGTTCGGCGTTTCCGCATGGACGGTCCTCGCGGTCACGTCAGTCGCGTCGCTCGTCTATTCGTGCCTGAGCGGCATCCGCGGCACGATCTACACCGACATCTTCCTCTTCGCCGTCGTGATGGCAGGCGCGTTCGCCGTGATGTACTATGCCGTGGCACATCCTGCGGTCGGAGGATGGACGGCCATGATGTCCAGTCCCGACGTCGTCTCGAGGACGTCGTTCCTGCCGGATTTCTCGAACGCGGACGCGCTGATCGCGGTGTTCTTGATTCCCGTCGCGGTGCAATGGTGGAACGTCTGGTATTCAGGTTCCGAGCCGGGAGGCGGCGGGTACATCGTCCAAAGGATGCTGACGGCGAAGTCGCCTGGCCACGCGCTCGGCGGGACGCTCTTCTTCAACATCCTCAACTACGCGCTCCGTCCATGGCCGTGGTACGTCGCGGCGTTCGCGTCCATACTCATATTTCCGGACCTCGATTCGATCCGCGCCGCTTTCCCCGGCGTCGATCCGTCCCTCGTGGGTGACGACATGGCGTATCCGGCCATGATAAAAGTTGTGCCAAACGGCTGGACTGGTCTTGTGGCGGCGTCGTTGATGGGGGCGCTCTTCTCGACTGTCGCGGCGCATCTTTCGATGGGCGCGAACTATGTCACGAACGACATCTGGAAGCGCTTTGTCCGCAAGGACGCTTCCGACCGGGAGATGATACTCGTCGCACGCGCATCGTCGGTCGCGCTCATGGCCGCAGGTTGCGTTCTTGCGCCGCTTCTCGAAAGCGCGAAGAGCGGATTCGACATGATGGTGCAGGTCGGCGCGGGCACCGGCCTCGTATTTCTTCTCAGGTGGTTCTGGATGCGCATCAACGCCTGGACGGAGATCGCCGCAATGTCCGTCTCGTTCATCTGCGCCGTCTTTTTCCAGCTCGTCTGGCCGCACCTCTCGCCGACGCCGCTACTGTTCTGGCAGAAGCTGCTCCTGACGATCTTCGTGACTTCGCTTGCGTGGATCGCAGCCACGTTCGCGACCTCGCCGGAGAAGGCAGAGACGGTCGCGCGTTTCCGCTCGCTCGTCCGCGCCGACGGACGCGATGTGGGCAAAGGCGTGCTTCTTGCCTTTCTCGTCTCGGTCGGCATCTTCTGTTTCATGGCGCTCGTCGCGCGGGTCGTTTGCAGCGGATAGGCGCGGAATTGCCGGTGGAAGGCGACTTGTCACGGCGGCGGGGATGTGGTAGAATAACGGCGCTTTTCGGGGCAAGCTGGCGTAGTTGGCGATGAACTGATTGTCAACGGGTTCTCGGCGAACCTCAAAAAGCGCAGAAAAGTATGCGACTGTAGCTCAATTGGATAGAGCGTTGGCCTCCGAAGCCGAAGGTTGCTGGTTCGATCCCAGTCAGTCGCACCAGTTAGAAACAATATGAAAAAAGTGCGTTTCACGAAAATGCATGGCGCTGGAAACGATTTCGTCCTGATCGACGATCGTGCCGAAGAGTTTCCGGTACATGACCATATCAGGCTTGCGGCGCTGGCTGCAGCCCGCACAGGTATTGCCTGTGAAGGGGTGGTGCTGGTGCAGCCGTCGCAGGTTGCGGATTTCCGCATGGTGTTTTTCAACCCTGACGGGACGGAAGCCGATCTGTGCGGAAACGGGGCTCGTTGCGTGGCGGCTTTTGCTTTTGAAATCGGCGTGGTGAAATCGTCCGCCATGACGTTCGAGACTCGTGCCGGACTCGTGGACGCGGAACTTGTGGGCAACGGGTGCGTGAAAGTCTGGATGCCAGAGCCGAAGAACCGCCGCTACGGAATGCAGGTGCAGCTGGCCGGCCAGACGGTTGCCGGAGACTACGTGGAAGCGGGAGTGCCGCATTTCATCGTGCCGTGTGCAAGCGTCGCTGCCGTAGATGTGGACCGCCTGGGCAGGGAGCTTCGCCTTGCGGACGATTTCGCTCCAAACGGTACCAATGTGGATTTCGTCCAGTACATTCCGCCGAGCAAGGCGCTCATGCGCACTTACGAGCGTGGCGTGGAGGCGGAGTCTGGCGCATGCGGGACAGGTGCGGTGGCTGTGGCGGTGATAGGGGTGGAGACGAAGGGAATGTCGCTGCCCATCCACGTGCGTACGCCGCAGGGCTACGATCTGGTGGTGGAGGGTGACTGGCGCAGGGCGAAAAGCACCGGTTTTACGCTGACAGGTCCTGTGAAGAAGGTGTTCGAGGGCGAGATAGATCTCGATTCGCTCGACATAGGCAATGAAATGGAGTAGTACGGCCGGTTGGCGGCTGGAGAAAGCGAGTGGATATGGCGGAGTTGATCGTGGCATTGGATGTGAACAGCCGCGCCGAGGCGGAGGCCAAGGTGCGCATGCTTGGGGAGGCCGTAGGTTTCTACAAGATCGGCCTAGAGCTGTATACGGCAGAGGGGCCCGATGTCGTGAAGGCAGTGAAGGACATGGGCAAGAAGGTCTTCCTGGATCTCAAGTTCCATGACATACCCCGTACCGTGGAGCGCGCCGTCGCAAGCGGCGGGAAGCTTGGTGTCGATTTGATGACGATTCATTCCGTCGGCGGCAGGGCGATGATCAGGGCGGCGGCGGATGCGGCTGCTGCGTTTGGGGCCGCCGGTCCCAAGATCCTGGCGGTTACGGTCCTGACCTCGCTGGATGCCGCGGATCTTGCGGACGCCGGGGTGGCAGGCCGTACTCCGGCGGAACAGGTGCGGGCGATGGGGCGTCTGGCGCTTGACAGCGGCGCGGCGGGCATCGTCTGCAGCCCGAAAGAGGTTCGTGCGATGCGCGAGCTGCTTGGCCCGTCTGCTCTTCTTGTGACGCCTGGCGTGCGACCGGCGGGTGCGGCGGTCGGCGACCAGAAGCGTGTCGCCACGCCCGGCGACGCGGTACGTGACGGATCGACGCATCTTGTGGTGGGGCGTCCGATTCTCGCGGCCGACGATCCTGTCGCGGCCGCCAATGCCATCCTTTCCGAGATGATGGCGGCGCAATGAGAGGACCGGGCGAAAAACGGCGAGTGGCCGTCACAGGCATGGGGCTAGCGAGTCCTCTGGGCAACGACGTAGAGGCCGCGTTCTCGCGGTTGAAGACGTTCGAGAACTGCGTGGAAGCCATTCCCGAGCTTGCCGAATACGAGGGATTGAATTCGCATCTTGCGGCACGTACGCGCTTCGAGCGTCCCGCGCACTACACGCGCAAGGTCGTCCGCACGATGGGCGAATGCTCGATTCTCGCGCTCTATGCGACGGAACAGGCGATCGCGCAGGCGGGGCTCGATGACGGCATCCTTCAGGGCGGACGGTGCGGGGTGGCGTACGGGTCGTGTTCCGGATCGATTCCCCCGCTCCTTGATTTCTATTCGATGCTTACGACGAAGAAGCTGCAGAACGTCACTTCCGGCACGTACCTGAAGCTGATGCCGCAGACGACGGCCGTAAACCTGAGCGTGCATTTCAAGACGCACGGCAGGCTCGTGCCCACGGGCACGGCATGCACTAGCGGATCGCTGGCGCTGGGCAGCGCCGCCGAGCTTATCCGTTGGGGCGTTCAGGACGTGATGATCGCGGGCGGTGCGGAGGAGTTCAGCCCGACGCAGGTGGCGGTGTTCGACACGCTCTACGCCACTTCGCTGCGCAACGGCGCACCGCGTACGACGCCTGCGCCTTACGACGTGGACAGGGACGGGCTTGTGATCGGCGATGGCGCGGCGACGTTCGTGCTCGAGGAGTACGGGCATGCAAGGGCGCGCGGCGCGACGATTCTGGCCGAGCTGGCGGGTTTCGCGGAGACTACGGACGGTACGCATGTCACGAATCCCAATGCGGAGACCATGGCGCGCGCGCTTCAGGGCGCTTTGGACGATGCAGGGGTGGATGCCTCCGTGATCGGCTACGTGAGCGGCCACGGAACGGCTACGCGCACGGGCGACGTGGCAGAGACTGCGGCCACGCGTTCCGTGTTCGGCAGGGCCGTGCCAATCTCGTCGATAAAGAGCTACACGGGCCATACGCTTGGCGCATGCGGCGCCCTGGAGGCCGCCATGACGGTGAAATCTCTCCAGTGCGGATGGTATCCGCCAACGCTCAATCTGTCTACGCCAGATCCGGAATGCGCCGAGCTCGACTACATCGCCGGGGAAGGGCGGCATATCGACGCGGAATACGCGATGTCGAACAATTTCGCATTTGGAGGCGTGAACACGTCGCTGGTGTTCCGCCGCGCCGGTTGAAAAAATGCGCACGGGCGTGGGGAGATGTGCTATAATGGCGGCATGAAAACCAGCATCCTAGCACTTGTCGCATCCGCATCCGTCATGGCATGCATCGCCGACGGTCCCAGAATCGAACGCCGCAAACCGCTTGCCGCCAACGTCGGCGTGGTGAGCGTGGGGCTGGACACCTACTGGAAGCAGTGTCCGGGCCTTCTTGAAGACATGATGAAGAAAGAAGGCGTGTTCGTGCGCAAGCTGGAGGGCCACCAGGTGACGGTAAGCCGCTTCGGAATGTCAGACAATCCGCAGGCGGCCGCGGCGATGGTGCCCAAGATCAAGGCGGCAGACCTCGATCTGCTTTTCATCGACATGGTGACCTATGCCACCTCGTCGACGTATGCGACGTTCCTGCGCGAACTGAACGTGCCTATCGTCCTCGTGGCGCTGCAGCCTGACGCGCGTCTCGACTACGAGCACGCCACCATCTACAAGCAGCTCTTCAACGACGACATCTGCGCGCTTCCCGAGTTCACAGACGTGGCATGCCGCTACGGGAAGCCTGTCGCGGATGTGGTGATCGGCCAGCTGGAGGGCGATGCGAAGGCGGATGAAGAGATCCGCCAGTGGTGCGCGGTGGCGCATGTGCTGCACGACCTGCGCCGCGCCCGCATCGGACTGATGGGGCATGTCCTCGAGGCCATGTACGACATGCAGGCGGACCCCACTGCCGTCAGCAGGACCTTCGGATGCCATGTCGCCCTTTGCGAACCGGACGAGATACTGCCGTTCTACCGCAACCCCGACGCCGGACAGGTCGATACGATGAAAAAGCGCATCCTCGACTTCTTCGACACGCCAAATCCTGTTTCCGACCCCTGGACGGAGAAGCTTACAGACCACGACCTCGACGTGGCGGCGAAGGCTGCCGTCGCGCTGGAGAAGTTCATCGAGAAACGCAATCTGGACGGATTCGCGTACTACTACGAGGGTGAAGCCGGTTCTGTCACGCGCGAGCTGGTGACAAACTTCATCGTCGGCAATTCTCTGCTCACTGCGGCAGGTTTCCCGATGTGCGGAGAGTTCGACCTGAAAAACTGCGTGGCCATGATGATCTTCGACCGTCTTGACATTGGCGGCAGCTTTGCGGAGTTCCATCCTGTCGATTTCGAACGCGGGACGGTGCTCGTGGGCCATGACGGCCCCCACCACCTCAACATCGCGGCCCGCAAGCCGGTGTTGCGTTCGCTGAAGAAGTACCATGGCAAGCCCGGCAGCGGCGCAGGCGTGGAGTTCAACATCAAGGAAGGCCCGATCACGATGATGTCGATCGGAGTGAAGGCTGACGGACAGTTCAAGTTCGTGGTGGCGGAGGGCGAGTCCCTCGCCGGCCCGATCCCTCCCACGGGAAACACGAACACCCACGGCAAGTTCAAGCCTGACGTGCGCACGTTCCTCCGCAAGTGGGTCATGGAAGGGCCAACGCACCATTTCGCCCTTGGAATCGGGCATCACGCGGCGGAGCTGAAGAAGCTCGGACGCGTGCTGGGCATAGAAACGGTCGTGGTGACGGAAGGGTTCTGACGTCGCCGGCAGACGCCCCGTCTGGCTTGTCGGCCTTTCCTTCGATTCCCAGACGCGCCGGCTCGCCGACTGCGCCGCCTGCCGGTTCGGCGACTTCGGACTTTAATTATACGACATGTGGCATCGGCATGGCCGTCCCGTTGACAATTGATCCCTGCGTGGACACAACCGAGCGACGCGTCGTCGATCTGACGAAACACGGTGTTTCGTGCGTGCCGGTTCTGGGCGCCACGCGATTTCGCCACAAGGTGGAGGACGTGGAGGAGCATGTCCACGAGGGATGCCTTGAGGTCACCTATTGCAAGCGCGGACAGCTCGCCTTCGAGAGCGAGGGGCGCGTCTATCCGTTCCTGCCGGGCAGCGTGTTCGTGTCGCGTCCCGACCAGCCGCACCGGATGCGCGAGTATCCCCAGGGAACGCGCACCTTCTACTTGTGGCTCAAGCTACCCAAGCGGGGACAGTCTGTTCTCAATCTTCCCGCGCGCGAATCGAAATGCCTTGTCGAACGTCTGCTGGCATTGCCGTCTCGCCTCTTTCAAGGCAACGCCCGGATCGAGGCCGACTTCCAGAGGTTGTTCGACATCTGCGATTCGGACGAGGTTGGCGTTTTCCGCAGCTTGAATCTGAACAGTGTCGGTCTCGATTTGCTGCTGAATGTCATCGCCTGCTCTGTAAATGCGCCCGTCGCGTTTTCCAGCGATGCGCTCCGGTCACTTTTCGATGAGATACGGGAACAGCCCTGGCGTACGTGGCAGATTGACGAACTGACACGTCAGACGGGCCTCTCCCCGAGCACGCTGCGCACGCGTTTCAAGGCGCTCACGGGCCTGTCCCCGCACGGATATCTCGTCAGCTGCCGCATCCAGCGGGCGAAGGAGATGTTGTCCAAGGGGGGACAATCCATCGCCGAGCTCGCCGTGTCGCTGGGGTTCGTCTCCGCGCGCCATTTCTCCTCCAGCTTCAAGCTCGCGACTGGATACACGCCTCGCGAATGGGCACAGAAATCACACAAGAAGTAGCCAAATTACCTAACGACAACGCGCCGAATTACCTAATGGGAAATCGCCAAATTACCTAACGGTTGACCATGCGGCCGATGAGCCTCTGGGAAAGCGGAGAATCAACTGGCGAGGTGTCGATGCAGGCGCTTTTCTCCGGAGAAGACGTAACAGGAGCGAGCAGCAAGCTGGAACTTGAGGATGTCTGCGAACTGATTTGCCGCGGCGGGTGGCCCGGGGCTTTAGGATTATCCGGAAGGGTTGCCAGGGGGCCTGCAAAGGAATACTATTCGGCAATTGTGGAGAGCGACATATCGCGGGTGGACAAGACGCTCCGCGATCCCGGTCGAGTCGAGCGCCTGATGCGCAGTCTTGCTCGGCTTCAGGGCACGCAATCGTCTGCGGCCGTAATCCGAGCGGACATGAAGGCCAACGACTCGGACTCGTTGACGGAAGATACTGTCTACTCCTACTTGAAGGCGCTTCGCCGGATTTTCGTCACTGAGGACATGCGGGCCTGGTGTCCGAATCTGCGATGCAAGACGCCGCTTCGCACAACGGATACCCGCTACTACGTCGATCCGTCGATCGCGGCGGCGGCAATGGGACTTGGGCCAGGAGACTTGATGAACGACCTGCCCGCGTTCGGACTCTTCTTCGAGACGCTGGCCGTCCGGGATTTGCGGACGTGTGCCGATGCGCTTGGCGGATCGGTGCTTCACTATCTTGACAAGAGCGGCTTGGAGTGTGACGCGATTCTGCGTCTGGAGAACGGTTCGTACGGTCTGATTGAAATCAAGATCGGCGGCGATGCGCTTGTTGCGAAGGGCGTCAAGACGCTTGAGACGTTGACGGCGAAGATCGACACGACACGAATGCCGCCGCCGGCATTCCGGATGGTGCTCGTTGCGCACGGGGATTTCGCCTATCGGCGTAAGGATGATGGGGTCATCGTCTGCCCAATAGGCTGTCTGCGTCCATAGACACGCAATTCCCCAAAACAACAAAATTGTTTTTGGGATTTTCCTAGACAGAGATGTGATATACTAGCACTGTTTTTCAAGGAGTACAGGGAGTAGAACATCATGGCAACAGTAAAAACACTTGCAGAAAAGAGTTTCGCACGGATTGCATGCGCGGGTTTGGCGGCTTTTGCCGTGTCGCTGGCGCAGGGCGGAACCGTCGCCTATTGGCCGATGGTGATGGATCCGGCGACCGGCGGAACGGCCCGCAAGGTCGCGGATGTCGGCGGCAACGGCTACGATCTCAACGCCCAGCTCACCGATGCACAGATGACGAACACGTCGGCGATTGCGTTCTCCTGTCCGCCGAACGGGCCTTCCGAGGTCACAGCCGCAAGCTGCGTGGAGGTCGTCAACGGAACGTCGCTCACCGTGCAACCGTTCCAGCGCGGTACGGCGAACCAGAACCAGACGAGCGACCCGCTTGTCCTTGCGATGGGCCTTCGCCACGACTTCACGATCGAGGGCTACATGTACGTGAAGTCTTTGAAGCACATCGCAAATGATCGTGACACGATCATCGCTTTTTCCGGCATGAACGGTAATGGTGACTGGATCTGGAACCTGACAGAGACAGCCCAGAACAGCAACATGCGGAACGTGGTGGTGGCAATCCGCAGCACCGGCCCCTCCGTTGCCAACAGTGGAATTCTGGCGACGATAGACGACAGCGAGATACTTGGCGGCTGGCATCACTACGCGCTCGTCTTCAAGTTCAATGAAGGCGGCGGCAAAAGCCGGTGGACGTTCTATCTCGATGGCGTGAACCGCGGCTCCCAGCAGATGAACAACCATGCCGAGAACCAGAACGTGCAGCATGACCGTTTCCAGCTTGGGGGCGCCGGTGCTAGCTCGAAAAAGGTGTTCGACGCGAAGCTTGCGTTCTGGCGCGTGTCCGACGAGGCCCTGCCGTCCGGCTCGCTGCTCTGCCACCAGGCGTTTCCCACAACCGTCGCATACTGGCCGATGAACGTGGTCACGTCGTTTTACGACAACGCGTCCCGGCCAGTTGTTCCGGACGCGGCGGACGAACGTAACACGCTGAAGGTCCGCGACTACGCCAAAGGCGGCGTCTCGTGGGCCGAGAACGACATCGGCTGGACTACGCCGCCGAATCCAGATGCGGACCTCGCCGCGGCCGGCGTCAGCTGTTTGAGCAAGACAATGGTTCGCTCCGGCAACAACACGACGATGATCAACAACCAGTATCAACCGGTGTTCACGACCGTGACGAATGCGCCCGTCCTCGAGGCGACGAAGCTGTGCAAGAGTTTCACGATCGAAGGGTTCGTCAAGTTCACCGAGCTTCCGGCAGACAGTTCCCAAAACCAGATGTTCATCTATAACACGCTTGCAGAAAGGGGCGGCTGGTGCTGGAATCTCTATGGCGCCGACGCGAATGGCTGCCTGGCCATGAAGGTGTCTTACGCCAACAACAGCTCCGGTAACCGCAGCACGCTGACACTCGGCAATCGTTTCCGCGCCGAGGAGCTGCTGAACGTCTGGAACCACTATGCGCTGACTTTCACGCCTGACAACGGCAGCGGCAAGACCGAATGGAGGTTCTACTTCAACGGACGCATTCGCGGCCGGAGCGATACGATGCCGGCATACGGCGACTATGCGTTCACGAATCCGAAGTTCCTCATGTCCGGGGCCGGCTCGGGCACCAATCCCCAGTCGCTGTGTGGCGACATGACCTGCTGGCGCGTCTCCAACCGGGTGCTCGCGCCGCCGGAATTGCTCTGTGGCGGGGAGATGCCAACCATTCCGGTCGGCTCGTTCGTCTGGAAAGGCGCGGAGGACAGCGCGGAGTGGTCGACGGGAAGTGCGCTGAACTGGGAAAATGACGGGGATCGCGTATCCTGGACCAATGCCAAGGACGCGTACTTCGACGACAGCTACGTCACGAATCGTGTCCAGATTACCGGCACGGTCAACCCCGCGTCGATCAATGTGATAGCCGATTCCGACCTGCGGCTTGACTTCGACAGCAACCGGTCCAGCGTCCTCGGATACGGCTGTACGAATTTCGTGAAGCGCGGCATCGGAACCTTTGAGATCTATGGCGGCAGTGCGAACTTCGTGAGGGGGGCTCGTCCGATCGAGGTACGCGAGGGTTGCCTCAAGGTCAACGCCGTCAACTCCAACTGCGCCCTTGGTGACGCCTCGCTCGGATACGAGGTCAAAGTCTACGACCACGCGACGCTTTCGCTGTACGCGCGCAACGTGATCGGCAGCGCAACGCCGGATGTCGCCAACGATAGCGTCTTCACCGTCTATACGAACGGCACCTTCGACATGAGCTGCAGTGGCTTTAATATTCAGGCACTTGGGACTCTAGACTTCCTGGGTGGAAACTTTGTCGCGCCGCAAGTATGCCATGCATTGGGATATCTGCTGATACGCAACCGGCTGACGCTCGGATGCAACCCCGGCAAGCGTCCGTACGTCTTCCCGGATGTCCCTGACCAAAACGCGAGCCTTGCGTGCGGCATCACCTTCGGACGCAACGCCGAGTTCCGGGTGGAGGACGTGACGGGCGACGCGGCGGCGGACGGCGTCTTCGACTGCGCGGTGCTGGCGCGGGACCGCGACGGCTGGCAGGATGCGCAGAACCCGTGCGGTTTCCGCAAGACCGGCGGCGGGACGATGGAACTCAACAATCCGTACGGAGGTGGGGGCGGGAACACGACCAGACCCACGGGCGTGATCGCGGTCGAGGCGGGCGATCTCCGGGTCAATGTCGATTACAGTTCGCCGTCCAAGTATACGGTCGCGGACGGCGCGTTCCTTTCGGGCACGGGCAAGGTCTCGAAGGTCGAGTTCGCCGCCGGCGCGGGCCTGCGCGTCGATGCGGGGAAGGCGGACATCCTCGAACTTGCGGGGGCCGATTTTGCGGGAGGCGGCGTGGTCGAGATTTCCGGCGTGATGCCAGCGGCGGTCGACAACCTGCGCGTGACCTGCGCAAGGATCGGCAATCCCGTGACGGGTGCCGCGAACCTCGCCGGCTGGACGGTAACGGTGGACGGCGTTCAGGTGCCCGGCGTCGCAATCTTCCTGCGCGATGGATTCCTCAAGGCCGCGGTCCTGAAGGGAACGTGCATTCTTTTCCGATAAAGGACTGTGACATGAAGATTAGACATGACTTGTGCCGCGGCGCGCTGGCCGCCGTTACCGTGCTGGCCGCGCTCTGCGCGCAGGCGGACGACGGCTGGGAGGCGAAGCGCGCGGCGCTCAAGAACCGTCCGCGACCGCTGATCCTCAATTCAGACGGCAACGAGGTCGTCTATTGGAAGACCAACCTGCCGGTCACGGTGGGGAACTTCACCGCGCAGCGGCTCCAGACGTACCGCGGCAGCCAGGTCTCGACCGTCGCGTACTGTCCGTGGAGCTCCGGCTTCGGGCTGATGACGACCACCCGTGCGGGCGAGTTCCTCGACATGCCGCGGTGCATCCCCGAGCTGCAGCCCGCCTGCCACAACGCCGCGCCGCTCCTGAAGGCGATGGGGCTCGACTGCCTCGACCTGACGGCCGACTACTGCCGCACGAACGGCATGGAGATCTTCGTGTCGATCCGGGTGAACGACACGCACGACGCCGGTTATTTCATCCCCGGCACGAAGCCGCCGCGCAGCTATCTCTTCCCGAAGTGGAAAGACGCGCATCCGGACTGCCTGTTCGGCAGCCGGACGAACAAGCCGCCGTTCTGCGCCTGGACCGCAGTCGACTTCGAGCATCCTGCCACGCGCGCCTACATGAAGAAGTTCGTGACGGATTTTGTGGAGAACTACGACGTGGACGGCATCGAGTACGACTTCTTCCGGCACGGACAGCTGTTCAAGACCGTCGGCTGGGGCGCGCACGCGACCGAGGCGCAGAGGCAGCTCATGACAGATTTCATGCTGGAGCTGCGGGCGATCACAGAGGCCGCAGGCCGGAAGAAGGACCGGCCGATCCTTGTTCTTGTCCGCACGTCCGACTCGCTCGCCTACGCGAAGGCGCAGGGCATCGACGTGGAGGCGTGGCTCCGCCGCGGGGTGATGGACATCTGGTCGGTCTCGGACTACTTCCAGCTCGACTATCTCAAGCCGAACGCCGAACTTGCGCACAAGTACGGGGTGAAGTTCAATTCCGCCCTTGCCGAGTCGCGCGTCCCCGGGACCTTCCAGCGGCTGAAGAAGTCCAACCCGCGCTTCGCGAAGGCGATCATGCTGCCGGGGCGCAACACGATCGCGAGCTACGCGGCGGAGTATGCGGCGGCGATGGCCGCGGGGTGCGACGGCATCTCTTCCTTCAACCTGAGCTGCACGGGCGGCATCAACAAGCGCGGCCTCCTCGACGTCGATCCGCGCCGGACGAAAGACCTCGACAAGGTCTATTTCGCCCTCGTGCGCGGGTCGGGCGGGTACCGTCCCGAAAGCTGGGTCAAGAACGGCGGGCGCTTCTACGTGCGCCCCCGGATCGACCCGGGGACGATCTTCAAGATTCCCGCGGGCAAGCCCTACGTGTTCGGCATCGAGTTCGGCGACGAGGACTGGGCGCGCTTCGACATGGTTGCAAAGGCGGCGCTCGCCGGAGGACAGGAGGTCATCACCGAGTTGAAGGTCAACGGCAAGACAATCGCCCCCGGTGTGTTCAAGGACGACGTCCATGCGTTCCCGCTCCAGCCCGGCGATCTCAGGAAGGGATACAACGAATTTTCCGTGACCGTCGATCCGAAGTTCGGGAAGAAACTGACGTTCCACGATTTCGCAGTTTACCTGAACAAGATGAAAAAATAAATGGAAACGACAAGTACGCAAATTCGCGAAGTTCTTTGAGTTCTTTGAGAGAGTTCTGACAGCGGGCAAAAGGGATGGTATAATATCCTCCAACAGACCGTAAAGGAAAAAGAATGGACATCAAGCTGACGGAAAAGTGCTTCAAGGGCATGGCCGGCGCGTACGCGGCCATGTTCACTCCGTTCACAAAGGACAACAAGGTCAACGAGGCCGCGATCGAGGCGATAATTGAGCACGGCATCAAGGGCGGTCTTGCCGGATTCTACCTTACCGGCTCCACAGGCGAATGGAACACGCTCACTGTGGAGGAGCGCAAGCTAGTGTATGCGCGCGCCGTCAAGTCCGCGCGAGGGCGCGTCAAGCTCATCGCCCACGTCGGCGCGAACTGCACCGACGACTCCGTGGAGCTCGCCAGGTACGCCGCCGGCGTCGGCATCGACTGGCTCTCATCCATAGCCCCCATGATGTACCGCACGAACTTCGAGGGCGCGTACTACCACTACAAGACGATCTCTTCCGCGACAGACCTCCCGTTCATGATCTACTCGCTCACCGCCGCCCTGGTCCCGGAGCGCGACGTGAAGTTCTTCAATCTGAAGAACGTGAAGGGCATGAAGTACACGGGCCGCGACTACTACGCCGCCCAGTGCCTCAAACGCCGACTCGACAAGGAGACGATCTGGTTCGCCGGATGCGACGAGCAGCTTCTCTGCGGGCTCGCCCTCGGCAACGTCTTCTCCGGCGGCATCGGCACCACATACAACATCATCCCCAGGCACTTCTCGACGATCTGCCGCCTTGCCGCAGCCGGGAAGTTCAGAGAGGCCGCCAAGTGGCAGGACGAGGCCAACCAGGTGGTGGAGCTGATGATCGAAAGCGACAACTGGACGTACCGCAAGGCGATGATGAAGTTCGTGGGCATAGACGCGGGCATCTGCCGCAAGCCGTTCGAGCCGATCACGCCGGCCCAGGAGCGCGCCTTCCTCAAGCGTTTCGCCGCCCTCGCCATGGAGTTGAAGTTGAAAGGTTGAAGGTTGAAAGTCGGGTGTGGGGATGTTTCTGACGGTGCTGAGTTCGCTTGATGTCGGCGTGATCGCGGGGTATCTGCTCGCGATGGCGGGGATGGGGTTCTGGTTCATGCGCCGGAACCGCAGCGCGGACGACTATTTCAAGGGCGGCGGCAAGCTGCCGTGGTGGGCCGTGTCCATGTCCATATACGCCACGATGTTCTCGTCCATCACCTTCCTCTCCATCCCCGCGCTCGTGTACAAGACGGACATGAGTTATTTCTCGATTTCGTTCGGCATTCTCCTGCTCGCGCCTGTGGTGGTGAAATGGTATCTCCCGTACTTCCGCAGATTGAACCTCACGAGCGCGTACGAGTATCTCGAGGTGCGCTTCAACCTGCCGTGCAGGCTCTTCGCAAGCGCGGCGTTCACATGCTTCATGGTCGCACGCACCGCGGTGGTGACGTACCTGCCGGCAATCGCGATCTCCGCCGTGACGGAAGTGGACGTGAACACGGCTATCGTCGCCGTGACGCTCATAACGATAGTCTATTGCACCGTTGGCGGCGTGGAGGCCGTGATATGGAGCGACTTCGTCCAGTCGCTTCTTCTCATCGGCTCCACGGCCCTCATACTCTTCACGCTCATCTCGGGCACGGACGGCGGATTCTCCGGCTTCGTGCGTATGGGGCTTGACGGCGGCAAGTTCAGGACGTTCGACTTCGCGCTGGACTTCACCAGGCCCACGTTCTGGGTGGTGTTCATAGGCGGCGTGGTGGCGAACCTGGCTTCCTACACGAGCGACCAGTGCGTCGTGCAGAGGTACATGACGACGAAGGACGAGGTGTGCGCGGCGAAATCCATCATGTTCAACGGCGTTCTGTCGCTCGCGAACTGCTTCGTGTTCTTCGTGATGGGCGTTGCGCTCTGGACGTTCTACAAGTCGCATCCCGACCTTCTTCCGCAGATCGCGAAGAACGACCAGATCCTTCCCGCCTACATAGCGACGGGGCTTCCGCGCGGCGTTTCGGGGTTGGTTCTCGCCGCAGTGGCCGCCGCCACCATGAGTACGCTCAGTTCGAATCTCAACTCTGCCGCCACTGCCGTGACTACGGATTTCTACGAGAGGCTGTGGCTCAGGCGGCGGACGCGAAGGGGCGCGGCCGTCCCGGAGGGTGATCCGGCGGCTGCGGCTGGACGCGGCCTCATGCGCTGCGGCAAGGCGTGCACGGTCCTGACGGGCGTCCTTGGAGGTGGATTCGCGCTCGTCCTTGCCAACATGGAGATATATTCCATCTACGACCAGTTCCAGCGTTTTCTCGGCGTGCTGACGGCTGGCCTTGGATGCCTTTTCTTCATGGGAGTGTTCATGAAGCGGGTGAACGGATTCGGCGCCGTATGCGGACTGTTGGCCAACTATGTGGTAGCCATCGGCCTGGATCAGTTTCAGTTCGCCGGCAAGCCGCACGTGCTTTTGTACGGCTTCCTTGGCATGGCGGCGTGTTTGGTCGTGGCGCCGGCGGCTTCGCTCGTCCATGGTTCGCGCGGCGCAAAATGACGGCCGGCGTCCCCGCAGACGCATCCGCACTGTTGCATTGCCGCGCGGATCTTGCTAGAATACGGCCTCGCAGACATGGAAAACAACATGCAGAACGGACGGGGCAGAAAGCATGTCTAATGACGGACGGCATCTGCGGCAGGGATATGGGTTCGGGACGTTCGCCGGCGTCTTCACCCCGAGCATTCTCACCATCATCGGCGTGGTCATGTACCTGCGATTCGGGTGGATGCTCGGAAACGTAGGACTTGCGACATCTCTCGTCATCGTCACGGCCGCCAGTTCCATCACGTTCCTGACGGGGCTTTCAATATCTTCTCTGGCCACGAACATGCGAATGAAAGGCGGCGGCGCATACTACATGCTGTCGCGTTCGTTCGGATTGGAGGCAGGGGCGGCCATTGGTATTCCGCTGGCGCTCTCCCAGGCGGTGAGCATTTCATTCTATGTGGCGGGTTTTGCGGAAGCGCTTGTAGAATCTGGACTGCCAATGGTCGGGTCGTGGGATATGCGGATAGTTGGTCTTGTGACGCTTGCAGCGCTTGCCGCCCTGGCCATGGTGTCCGCCAATGCCGCCTTGAAGACGCAGTTCCTTATCATGGGGGCAATTGCTCTTTCGCTTGTCTCCTTTTTCGCAGGCGGGACTCCGCCAGGGCTGGTTTCGCCAGATCCTGCCGCAGTGCCGGCTCCGCTTGATTTCTGGCCGGTGTTCGCGGTGTTCTTCCCGGCCGTTACCGGAATACTCTCCGGCCTGGGGATGTCAGGCGACCTGAAGGAGCCTAGCCGGTCCATTCCAACCGGCACTATTGCCGCCGTGCTTACGGGATGGGTGGTCTACATGGCCGTGCCGCTGGTGCTTGCGGTTTTCATCTCGGATCCCGCCATACTGCGTACCGACACCATGATCCTGCAGAAATGCGCCCGCTGGCCTTTCCTGATTCTGCTGGGAGTGTGGGCGGCCACGCTTTCAAGCGCGCTTGGCGGACTTCTTTGCGCTCCACGCGTGGTCCAGGCCCTCGCGCAGGACCGCCTTCTGCCGGGATTCCTCGGGCGCGGCTATGGCGTGAACAGAGATCCGCGCCTGGCAGCTGCCGTCTGCTTCCTCATAGCGGCGCTGGGGTTGTGGTTCGGCGACATCAACGCCCTGGCGCCGATTCTCACCATGTTCAACCTTACGACGTACGGGCTGCTGAACCTTTCCGCCGGTCTTGAGGAACTGATGGGAAATCCGTCTTGGCGGCCGACGTTCCGCGTCAAGCCGTTTCTGTCGTTTGCCGGCTTCATCGGTTGTTTTGCGGTGATGTTCATGATCAGCCCGGGTTGGACGTTCTCCGCCCTGGTGTTTGAAGGCGTCATCTACTGGCTCGCGAAGAGGCGGGCGTTGCGCGCGCGTTGGGGCGACATGCGCACAGGCCTTTTGATGTATACCGTGCAGTTGGCGCTGCGCCTTCTGGGGAGGCGTTCCCTTGACGTGCGAAACTGGCGTCCGAACCTGCTGGTGCTGTCCAGCGTGCCGCTGGACCGTCCGCATCTGCTCACGCTGGCAAAAGCGGTTTCCGGCGGACGGAGCCTGGTTACGCTGGCTACGGCGATCCCTGCGGCGGCGGACAGCGTATCGCGTGCGATGGCGATTCGCGACTCGATGCGCCGTCACCTGAACAAGGTGCGGCTGGAGGCGCAGATACGCATCTATCCCACCGGCGACCTTTGGCACGGGCTTGGCGAACTGGTCCGGGCGTACGGTTTCGGCCCGCTGACTCCGAATACGGTCCTTCTGGGCGTTCCGACGCGGCCGGATGACTATCTTCCCATGGGCGGACTGCTCCATACGCTTGCCCGCTGCCAGCGAAACGTCATTCTGGTGAGCGAAGGGCGTGTCGCCTCTGCGGGGCGCGATTCCGGTTCCACGGAAAGCGTCCACGGCGGCAATCTGGCGGCGGCAGGACGCAGAGTGGACATATGGTGGCGAGGTCAGACGGCGAACGGCGCCTTCATGCTGGCGCTGGCATGCCTCGTGTTGCGCGGCGATCTGTGGCACGGGGCAAGGTTGCGCCTGTGCAATATCGCCGAACCTGGCGTAGGCATGGCGGAGTCTCGCCGCATTCTGGAGGAATTTCTGGCGAAGGCCAGGGTGCCTGCAGAAGTGATGCTCATAGAGCCAAACGGGGCGAAATCGTTCAAGGAGACGATCTGCGACGTGTCTGGCGATGCCGATCTGGCTTTTGTGGGGCTTCGCGAGCCAGGCGCGGACGAGCCGGCGGCGGCCTATGGAGGCTATGTCCAGTCGATAGCGGAAGGGGTGTCCGCCGTGCCGCTGGTCGTTTTCGCCCTTGCGGGCGAGGCGGTGGATTTCCGCCGCATCTTCCGCGAGTAGGACAAGTGCCGCGTATGGCTTGCGTCCCGCTCCGTTTATGGTATAATCCAAAGACGTGTCGATGTCAACAGACGAAGCAAGCAAGGTAGGTACGTATGAAACGACGCTATGAGGCGGACGATTACGAGGATGTCGAAGAGCCCGCGCAGGATGTGCCTCGCGAAACTGCACCTATGCCGGCGCTCGACAAGCTGGATTATCTGATGGCTGGCACGCTGGCTGTCTTTGCCGTTGCAATGCTGAGCGCGTTCGCCTTTCCCGGCTTGCCGCCGGACGTGTGGAACGATGTCGCGGTGGGTTCAGGACTAAGGCCTGCGGCGGAGATTTTCCCCGGTTTCTGGCGCATTCTTGCGCGCGGTTTGTATGGAATTGGCGGAATCGGATGGGGGACGACATTGCTGATGTGGATCGGGCGTGCCGTTTGCGGCGCCACCGTCGCATTGGCGTATCTGCTGTTCCGGTCGATACTGTCGCTGACGATCCGCCGCCGCCTCAACTTCGCGCGGCGGCGCTTCGTTGTCGTTCGCGGTACTGCCATGTTGGGCGCGATCGCGTTCCTGTGCGCGGATCCAGTCTGGCGCGCCGGGCAGGCGTTTTCGCCATCGGGGTTGCTGACGTTCCTTTCCGTACTGGTCCTGTACCAGTTCTTCTCGTTCCTGCAGCATGGCAGCATGCGGCAGGTCAACGTGAGCATGTTCCTCATGGGCATGCTTTCCGCGGACACCCCCATGGGTTTCGTCCTGACGGCGGTCTGCTGGTCGGTATATTTCATGGCCCTGCGCCATTCCGTGGTATCCGTAGGGCTGGCGCTTCTGAATCCGATCGTCGAACAGCGGTCGAAATGGCTTCTTACGTTTCTGTGGGCTATGGGACTCATCGCCGGCATAACCGTCAACTGCTGCTCGTTCGCATGGATGGACGGGCTTGCGGCCGCGGGTCGTGCTGGCGGAGACATGCCGCTGATGTATGCCACGCGGTGGTGGTACCAGTTCGTAAATGCGGCTTCCGGGCTTGGATGGGTGCTGGGCATCGGCATATGCGTGCTGCCGTTCGTCGTGGCGGCGGTGCTTCTCCCTCGCGCGGTGGACGAGGAGCAGTTCCTGCCGTACCATACGGGCGCGGTGTTTTTTGCTACAGGGATGCTTGCGCTCGCACAGCTGGCGGAGCTGAGTCCTCTATGGTTCTGGACATGGCATCCCGACATTGCCGTGACGCCGTATTTCCTGCAGATGCTTGTGCTGCTTTCGGCGATGACGCTAGTATTCGCCCTCGCGGTAATGGGCGTGGACGCCGCCTGCCGCAACCATGTCCGCCTGGCGGAGGAGCGTTTTGCGAATCTCAACGAGGATGAGGACGACGATGGCTATGTGGCGGTACGAACCGCAATCAAGGATTCCGCGGGACAAGAGCAACGCGGCCGCGGCGGCATAGTGCTGCTGGTCGTTCCGTTCCTGATCCTTGCGGCAGTGCTGCCGGGGCGCTGGCAGGGGCAGACGCGAAGCATGCTGAAGCTGCTGGACGATTACGTGCAGGAGGTGCTGGCCGAGTGCGGGCCGGTGAAATGGATATTCACCGACGGTTCGTTCGATACGCGGCTAGAACTGGAGGCCGCACGGCAAGGGCGCCAGCTCCGCGCCCTTTCGATGATGGCCGGCTCCGGCGCATACGACTGCTACCTGCGGCAGAACGGCGTCGTCGACCTGGAGGATCGCATGGCGCTTGCCACCGGGGCTCCCATGACGCTCCGCACGTGGATGAAGGACAAGCCGGAGCGAATGAAGGATTCCGCCATCCAGCTAGGTTTTGAGCTGTGGAAGCGAAACGGTCTCGAACTGCCAATCTGCTCGGGCGTGCTGGCGAGGCCGATCGGCATGAGCAAGGAGGATTGCGATGCCGGCGTGGCGCGGACAAAGAAGCTGGCCGACCGCATCCTGGAGTTCTATGTGGCTGGCGGTCTGCCCAAAAGCGCCGGACATCGCATTCGCGAGCTGTTCCTGTTCGTCCAATGGCGCATCGCTCGGCTGGCGCGCATGCGCGCGGAGCGGGCCGACAGGGCCGGCGCCACCGCGGCGGCGATGGCGGATGTGAAGCTGTCGGACGAACTAGACAACAGAAACGATTCGCTCAAGCGAATCCTGGACAGCCTTGAACGCGCCCGCGCCACGACGCTGAGGGCGGTGACGCCACGCGAAGGGCTTCAGCTGGCCCTCGCGCGCGCCGATTTCACGCTCGCGCGCCGGTATGCGGAGCCGATCCTGGATGCAGATGCCGACGAGCCCAACGCGAACTTCGCCATGGGCATGAGCTACTACACGCAAGGGCAGTTCTCCAGGGCCGAAGAATACCTCAAGCGCTGCCTTGTGCGTAACGCCAAGGAGCCTGCCGTATGGAACAATCTCGCGATGATAATGCTGAAGACGCACCGTTACGACGATGCCGAGCGGCACGCGCGGAAAGCATTGGAGCTTATACCAGAATCGGCAGAGGTCAAAGACACGCTGAAGCAGATACTAGAGGCGCGCGACTCTGCAGGAAAAACGCCGGAGAAGAAATGAAAAATAAAGATCCGCGTCCAGGATGGGACGAATATTTCATGGAAATCGCGCAGGTGGTCGCGAAACGGTCTAACTGCTCCCGCCGGCAGGTGGCGGCCGTGATCGTGAAGGAGAACCATCTGCTGTCCACAGGCTACAACGGCACGCCCCGCGGCGTGAAGAACTGCTTCGATGGCGGATGTCCACGCTGCTCGGGAAAGACGCCTTCAGGCAAGGGGCTTGACGAATGCATGTGCGTGCACGCCGAGCAGAACGCCATCTGCCAGGCGGCGCGCTACGGCCTCAATGTGGCGGGCGGAACCATCTACATCACGCTCTCCCCGTGCCTTACATGCGCGAAGCTGATAATCAACGCCGGCATCTCGCGTGTGGTCTATGGCGGCGATTATACGGCGTTTCTCGATACGGTCAAGGCCATGTTCCGCGAAGCGCGTGTCAAGTTCCAGGCGTTTCCTCCACGCAAGCGCAAAGGCGGCAGAGGGACGGCATGTGACGGAAATCGGATTTCTCAAACGGAAACAAGAAACAAGGAGTCGAAATGAAGAATATAGTTCTCGTGGCGGCGCTGTCCGCCGGGTTGGCGGCATGTGCGGAAATGCGCGTGGGGATCATCGGATGCGACACCTCGCATGCCATAGCGTTTACGGAGCTGCTGAACGTCAAGCAGGATCCTGATTGCGCGGGCTTTCGCGTTACGGTCGCCCACAAGTGGGGGTCTCCGGACATCTTCAGCTCCACCAACCGCTATCCGAAGTACATAAGCCAGCTGGAGGGCATGGGGGTGCGGATGGTTCCTTCCATAGCCGATCTCCTCAAAGAGGTCGATGCGGTGCTTCTCGAAACGTGCGACGGCCGTCCGCACTACTCCCAGGCGCTGGAAGTGTTCAAAAGCGGCAAGCCGGTGTTCATAGACAAGCCTGTGGCGGCGTCGCTTGCCGATACGGTGCGCATAGTCGACGCCGGCAGGAAGCTCGGCGCGAAATGGTTCTGCTCGTCGTCTCTGCGCTATGTGAAGAACGCCCAGGCCGCGCGCAACGGCGAGCTTGGCGCGATTCGCGGCGCGGACTGCTGGACACCCAACCAGTTCGAGCCTACCCAGAGCGAGTTCTACTGGTATGCCATCCACGGCGCCGAACCGCTGTTCACTATAATGGGCCTTGGCTGCAAGGAGGTGCGCTGCACCGGCAACGAGCTGGAGGATGTGGCGGTGGGAACGTGGGCGGACGGGCGCCTTGGCGTGATGCGCGCGCTCAGCTACAAGAAGAAGGGGGCTGCATACGGCGGCATCATATTCAGGAACGGCAGCCCAGTGGACATGGGAACGTACGAGGGCTACAAGCCCCTGCTTGTGCAGATATTGAAGTTCTTCAAGACAGGCGTCGTGCCGGTGTCCCCGGAGGAGACGTTGGAGATATACGCGTTTCTGGAGGCCGCCACGCAGTCCAAGAGCAGGAACGGCGCTCCCGTGACGATTGAAGAGGTTTTGGCTGCAGCGCGTGCCGAGGCGGCGCGCTGAACAGGTCATGCAATTTGTGCGCTGGCGGAATGTTGACGCGTCTTTCAGTCCTTAACCTTGCCATAGTCGAAAAGGCTGAAATAGCCTTCGGCCCGGGGTTGAATATCATCACCGGCGAAACCGGGGCGGGCAAGAGCGTGATAATGGGCGCGCTCGAGCTCGTCCTGGGTGCGCGGGCGGATGCTTCGGCCGTGCGGGACGGCGCGAAGGACGCGCGTATCGAGGCGGAGTTCGAGCTTGGCGGAGAAAAGACGGTGGCAAGCCGCATCGCCAGGATGCTGGAGGCCGCGGGCCTGCCGGAATGCGAGGACGGCAGGCTTGTCGTGCGCCGCACCATTGCTGTCGCCGGCGGCGGACGCGTCTACGTGAACGATGCGGCTTCCACGGTCCAGACCCTTCGCGAACTGGGGCGCGTGCTTGTGGACGTGCATGGGCCGAACGACCACCATTCCCTGATGGAGGAGGCTTTCCAGCGCGGCGTCCTGGACGCATACGGGCGTGTGGGGCTTGCCGCCTATGCAAGCGCCTGGAACGCGCTTGCGGAACTGCATGCGGAACGCGATGGACTGACGGGCGATGCGCACGACCTCGCCGAGGAGATGGAGCGGCTTCGCTATGCCGTGGACGAGCTGGAGGCTGCGCAGCTTGCGGAAGAGGACGACACGGAGCTTCCAGCGCGGCATGCGGCGGCGGCACATGCCGCAGATCTGCTTGAGGGTGCGAATGCCGTTGCCGAGGCTCTTTCCGGAGATGCGGATGGCGCCGCATCCTCCGCCCTGATCTCCGCCGGCGCCAGGCTGGCGGAGATGTCGCGCCATTTCCCTGCGGCTGTCGAATGGCGAGGGGAGGTTGAGGAGCTTACACTGCGCGTCCAGGAGCTGTCGCGTACGATAGCCGACGCCGTTTCGCGCCTTGATGCCGATCCTGACGCGCTGCGGGCTCTTGACGACAGGCTGTCGCTCGTGCAGCGCCTAAAGCGAAAGTACGGATGCCATGCCGTTGGCGAGCTTCTTGCCCTGCGCGACGCCCGTGCCGCGAGACTTGCCGATCTGGAAGGGCGCGAGGCCAGGCTCGCCGAGCTTGATCGTGAGATTGCGGCGGCGTCCCAGGCCGTGCAGGAGGCTGGCGCCAAGCTGTCTGCCGCACGGGCCAAGGCGGCGGACAGGCTGTCGAGGGCGATAGTTGCGGAGCTTCGCGGGCTTGGTTTCTTGAATGCAGGTTTCTCCGTGAAGCTGGTGCAGCGTCCGCCGGACGCGAGCGGTTGCGACGAGGTGGATTTCCTGTTCGCCCCCAATCCGGGAGAGCAGGCGCGGCCGTTGCGTGAAATCGCCTCCACCGGCGAGATCGCGCGCGTGATGCTTGCGGTCAAGACCGTGGTGGCGGCGCATGACGCCGTCCCGGTCCTGGTCTTTGACGAGATCGACGCCAATATCGGCGGCGAAGTGGGGCGTGCCGTCGGCGAACGGTTGCGTTCCGTGGCCAGCCACCGCCAGACTATCGCGATAACGCATCTGCCGCAGAGCGCCGTGTACGGCGACCGTCACTTCGCCGTCTCGAAGGCGGTGTCGGGCGGAAGGACGCGCACCTCGATACGCGAACTGCAGGGAGATGAGCGCGTCGCGGAGATAGCGCGCATGCTCGGCGGGTCGTCGCTGACGTCTGTCGTCGTGCAGCATGCCCGCGAACTGCTTTCAATCGACTCCTGAATTTCAATACAATGTCCGATTTCGTCCATCTGCATGTGCATACCACATATTCCCTGCTCGACGGCCAGTGCGGCATAGCGCCTCTCGTCCGCCGGGCTCGCGAGTGGAAGATGCCGGCGCTTGCGGTCACAGACCACGGCAACCTGTTCGCCCTGAAGGCGTTCCACGACGAATGCCACGCCACCAAGGAATACGACGATCTGCCGCCGATCAAGCCCATTCTCGGCTGCGAGGCGTACGTCACGTCCACCGGGGACTACACGACGCGCGACAAGACCGAGACTCGCCACCATCTTATTCTCCTGGCGAAGAACGCCGTTGGATACCACAACCTGGTGCGCCTGATCTCCGAGGCGTACATCCATGGCTTCTATCACAATCCCCGCATCGACAGGAACCTGCTGGAAAAGTACCATGAAGGCATAATCTGCTCGTCCGCCTGCATAGCGGGGGAGGTTTCGCGGGCGATCGACATCGGCCGCATGGACGAGGCTGAGCGCGTGGCGAAGTGGTACAAGGACCTGTTTGGCGACGACTACACGCTGGAGGTGATGCTCCACAAGTCCGTGAAGACGAACATCCCCGGAAGCGCGATCGACGACCACAAGCGGCTATACACGCGGCAGCTGGCCGTCGTGAAGGGTATGATAGAGCTTGGCGCGAAGCTGGACATTCCAGTGGTCGCGACGAACGACGTGCACTTCCTCGACGAGGACGACGACGATTCGCACGACGTGCTCCTCTGCCTTTCCACGCAGAAGAAGCTTTCGGACACGTCCCGCCTCATATACACCGGGCAGGAGTGGTTCAAGACCGCCGACGAGATGGGACGGATATTCTCGGAGCATCCGGAGTTTCTGGCGAACACGCTGGCCGTCGCCGAAAAGGTGGAGGACTACAAGCTAAACCGCCCGCCGATCATGCCGAAGTTCCCGATTCCGGCGGAATTCGGCAGCGAGTCCGATGCGAAGTACGACGCGTTCGACGATCCGGCGCAGAAGCGCATCCAGTTCGAAGCCGACTATCTGGACCATCTCGTATGGGAAGGCGCGAAGCGCCGCTGGCCTGGCGACAAGCTCACGGACGAGAAGAAGGAGCGTGTGCAGTTCGAGTTGGACACAATCCGCAAGATGGGATTTCCCGGCTACTTTCTCATCGTGCACGACTACATAGACGCGGCTCGCAAGATGGGCGTGTGGGTGGGGCCTGGACGCGGCTCCGCCGCCGGCGCGGCCGTGGCGTACGCTCTGGGAATCACCAACGTAGATCCTCTCAAGTTCGATCTGCTGTTCGAACGTTTCCTGAATCCAGACCGCATCTCCATGCCGGATATCGATGTCGATTTCGACGATTCAGGGCGCGGCAAGGTGCTGGAGTACGTCACCGGGAAGTACGGGCAGGATCACGTGGCGCACATAGTCACCTTCGGCCAGATGGCGGCGAAGAGCGCCATCAAGGACGTGGGGCGCGTGATGGAATATCCCCTCGCCGAGACGAACAAGCTCGCCGCCCTCGTGCCTGAGGTGCCGAAGATCACCTTCAAAAAGGCCAGGAAGGAGTCGCCGGAGCTGGATGCCGCGTTCAAGAGCGAAGACCCTACGGTGCATTCGCTCATGGAACGGGCCGCGCGACTGGAAGGCTCCATACGCCAGCCAGGAGTGCACGCCTGCGGTGTTATTATCTCTCGCGACCCGCTCATCGATACGCTTCCTGTGATGCCTACGGAGAAGGAATCCCTGCTCACGACGCAGTACGACGGCCACTTTGTGGAGCCGGTCGGGTTGCTGAAAATGGACTTCCTCGGGCTAAAGACGCTGACCGTGGAGAAGGAATGCGTGGCGCTCATCAAGCAGTTCCACGGCATCGACATCAACCCGGACGACATTCCCGACGACGATGCGGAGACGTACGCGCTCTTCGGGCGTGGCGAGACTACAGGGCTTTTCCAGTTCGAATCCGACGGCATGAAGAAGTACCTTATGGAGCTTCAGCCGAACCGTCTGGAAGACCTCGTGGCCATGAACGCCCTCTACCGCCCAGGGCCTCTCGCCTACATCCCTACGTTCATCGCGCGCAAGCAGGGTCGCGAACCTATCGCCTACGACCATCCCCTGATGGAGACGTACCTGAAGGACACGTACGGCGTCACCGTGTACCAGGAGCAGGTGATGCTTCTCTCGCGCCTTCTTGGCGGGTTTACGCGCGGCGAATCGGACAAGCTCCGCAAGGCGATGGGCAAGAAGCAGCTCGCGGTGATGGAAGAGCTGAAGGTCAAATTCGTGGAAGGCTGCCTGGCAAACGAAAAGTTCCGCGTGGACAAGTGGGAGGACGAGAACGAAGCGCGAAAGCTGATCGACAAGATATGGGACGACTGGAAGGCGTTCGCAAGCTACGCGTTCAACAAGTCGCACGCCGTATGCTACGCCTGGGTGGCATACCAGACCGGCTACCTGAAGGCCCACTATCCGGCCGAGTTCATGTGTGCGCAAATCTCTTCCGAAATAGGCAACTTCGACAAGCTGCCCGGATTCGTTGCAGAGGCGGCGGCGATGGGCCTGGAGGTGCGTCCGCCGGACGTCAATTCCGCCTATGCCCGCTTTACGCCGGTGAAGGGCGAGAAAGCCATCCGCTTCGGTCTCGCCGGCGTCAAGGGCGTCGGCGCCCAGGCTGCGGACGACATAGTCGCCGAACGCGAGAAGAACGGCCCGTACAAAGGACTGATGGACTTCGCGACACGCTTGGCGTCCGCAACGTTCGTGAACAAGCGGGTGCTGGAGAATCTTGTGCGATGCGGAGGGTTCGACGAGCTGGCGCGCGCATCGGGGTTCCATCGCGCGCGCTATTTCAACAACATCGACTTTGTCGCCAAGCGGGCGGCGGTGCGCGGCAAGGAGAAAGCCAGCGGACAGATGGACATGTTCGGGATGCTCGCGCCAGACGAGGATTCCAGCGACGGCAGCCTGCCCGACTGCCCCAAGTGGCCCGCCGCGCAGTGTTTCAAGGACGAACGCGACCTTATGGGCATCTACATGACGGGCCATCCGCTTGGCGCGTACGAGCGCGTCCTGGAGTCCCTGTCGACGTTCAAGATCGCGGAACCGCCTGAAATACCGTTCATGGAGGAGGTCGGAGCGGACCGTCCGCTCCGCGTGGCGGTACGCCTTGGCGGCATGTTGAAGGCCTGCACCGTGCGCATGAGCAAACCGAAGAAGGAAGGCGACGTGCCGCAGCCGTGGGCGATACTCCTGCTCGACGACGGGGAGAACGAGATGGAGGCGCTGACGTTCGCAAAGACGTATGCGAAATACAGGGAGTGGCTGCCGGAGTCTGTGGACCAGCCCGTTCTGCTGTGCGGAGAGCTGGCGCACCGCACGAACCGCGACACGCGCGCGGAGGAGCCGGAACTGCAGTTTGTCGTACGCGAGGCGTATCCGCTTTCGGCGGGTCTCAAGAAGTTCTCGACCGCGTTGCACGTGTCGATGCGCTATGCCGACCCTGCTTTGATGGAACGCAGCGCCGCGTTGAGGGATCTTGCGGCGCTGCATCCAGGTTCCGTCAAGGTGATGCTGGACATCGCATGGCCTGGCGGCGTCGTTGCGGAGGTGGATTCGGGGATTGCGGGCGTAGAGCTGTCAGACGAGTTTCTGCTGGCGCTGAACCGCATGCAGAAGGGCGATCCGTACAGGCTGGAAACGGTCAAGGACGTGTTTCTGGAGCCGCCCGAGCCACGCCGCTGGGAGAAGCGGCAGTGACCGGGTGCGGCGGCGAAGCTACCGCCGGCAGCCGAGCAGCTTGCCGTCCTTCACGACGATGTGCGAATGCGCGTACGCGTCGATGTCAGGTTCATGCGTGACGACTATCAGCGTCTTGCCCTGGGCGTGGAGTTCTTCGAAGAGCTGCATTATCTGCACCGACGTCTTGGAATCCAGGTTGCCGGTCGGTTCGTCGGCAAGCAGGACGGCCGGGTCGTTGGCAAGGGCGCGGGCCACGGCCACGCGCTGGCGCTGTCCGCCAGAAAGCTCTGCCGGCAGGTGCGTCAGCCGATGGTCCATCTCCACCTTAGCCGCCAGCTCCTTTGCGCGGCGCGTCCGTTCGTCCTGCGGCACTCCAAGATAGAACATCGGCATCTCTATGTTTTCGAGAACGGTGAGCTGCGGTATGAGATGGAAGCTCTGGAAGACGAAACCGAGGTTCTTCAGGCGGTGGTCTGAAAGCTCGTTGTCCTCCATGTGCGCGACGTCGACGCCGTTCAGCCAGTAGGAGCCCGCGGTAGGGCGGTCCAGGCAGCCGAGGATGTTGAGCAGCGTGCTTTTCCCGGAGCCGGACGGCCCCATTATCGCCCAGTATTCTCCCTTCCTTATCGAGAACGAAACGCCATCCAGCGCCTTGACCGTCTCTCCGCCGACCATATAGTGGCGGCACACGTTCTCCAGGCGTACTACCTCATCCAGATTTTCCGTTTGGCTTGCCATTGACGGCGGCCATTATATCATATCGGCGGCCCGTCCGCGCATTTGCTATAATATGCCGCGAAGGACATCTATTCCATGCCAACAACACTTGAGAAAATCGCCGCAAAGCCTGGCGAATACACATGCGAGATCGACACCCTGGGGCCATGCACCATCATGTCACCCGTTCGCCACCACGAGTTCGTGCCGGAGGGGGAGCGCATCCTGTCCACCGAAAGCGTGGCGCTGCGCGATTGGCTTGCCGGACGGCTCGGGCACGAGCCGACGTTCGAGCGGGCCGGTCCCCACGAGAAGATATTTCACGATCCCAGCTGGACGCGTGTCGCCATCCTCACCGCCGGCGGGCTGTGCCCTGGTCTCAACAACGTCATAAAGGGCCTCGTGGAGATACTGTCGTTCGACTATGGCGTGAAGACCATCTTCGGAATACGGTTCGGATATGCGGGACTGAGTCCCCGCTTCGGCTACCAGCCGATCATGCTGGATCCAGATACGGTCGATACGATCCACGAGCACGGCGGCACCATACTTGGATCTTCCAGGGGCCAGCAGCCGACGGGCGAGATGGTGGACACCCTTGTGCGCATGAACATCAACGTGCTGTTCTGCATCGGTGGCGACGGTTCGCTGCGGTGCGCACACGATATCGCCGAGGAATGCAAACGCAGGAATCTGATGATATCCGTAGTGGGAGTCCCCAAGACCATCGACAACGATCTACAGTTCGTAGGACCCAGTTTCGGCTTCGAGACGGCCGTCGCAGAAGCGACGAACGTCATCCGCAACGCGCACGTCGAGGCGAAGGGCACGTTCAACGGAATCGGCCTCGTGAAGCTCATGGGCAGGGATTCGGGTTTCATCACCGCCTATGCGGCGATGGCGAACCCGGTGGTGAACTTCTGCCTCATACCCGAGATGGATTTCGAGCTGGACGGCCCTAACGGCCTGCTCGCCGCGCTTGATCGCCGTTTCGCCAGCGGCAAGACGCACACCGTCGTGGTGGTGGCCGAAGGAGCGGGGCAGCATCTCATCGAAGGCGATGCCGGGCGCGATGCGAGCGGCAACGTCCTGAAGAAGGATATCGGAGAGTTTCTCAAGGCCAGCATATCGCGGCACTTCAAGGAGAGGAATGTCGTTTCCAGCGTCAAATACTTCGATCCCAGCTACATGATACGTAGCGTTCCCGCTCGCGGAACCGACGCCATCCGGTGCTACATGCTCGCTCGCAACGCGGTCCATGCCGCGATGAGCGGACGTACCAATTGCGTTGTCGGCAGCGTTGGCGAATGGTATACGCTCGTGCCGATCAAGCTCGCCACGATCGAACGCCAGACGGTAATCCTCGAAAGCGACCTGTGGCGCAGCGTCATGGACGCGACAGGCCAGGAGTTCTATTTCGCGCCAGGCGCCGAGGCCCGGCCTCTCATGGCTCCGTAGCCCCGTTCCCCGCGGCGGCCATTTTGCCGTCATCGCCGTTTTATGGTAGAATTTCCACCCGGCCCCGATCGGGGCGGAGAGAGAATTCAGATATGAAGTGGACAAAGATGCTGATCCAAACCCTGCGGGACGACCCGCAGGATGCAGAAATCGATTCGCACAAGCTGCTGGTGCGAGCCTCGCTCGTGAAGAAGTTGTCGGGCGGCCTGTACACATTTCTCCCCCTGGGGCTGAGGACGTTCAGGAAGGTGGAGAACATCATCCGCGAGGAGCTTGACCGCGCGGGCGCGCTGGAGGTGGTGATGCCGATCCTCCAGCCGGCCGAACTGTGGAAGCAGAGCGGACGATGGGAGGCGATGGGCCCCAACATGTTCAAGCTCAGGGACCGCGCCGAGAAGCCGTACGCGCTCGGGCCGACCGCCGAGGAGGAGGTCACGGATCTTGTGAAATCCATCGTCAGCTCGTACCGACAGCTGCCGGTGACGGTGTACCAGTTCCAGTGGAAGTTCCGCGACGAGATACGTCCGCGCTTCGGATTGATGCGCTCCAAGGAGTTCATGATGAAGGACGCGTACTCCTTCGACGTGTCGATGGAGGCGGCGGACGCGAGCTACAAGGCGATGTACGACGCGTACGTCCGCATCTTCGCTCGCTGCGGCCTGAAGGCGTACCCGGTGGAGGCCGATACGGGCGACATCGGCGGCAAGTTCTCGCACGAGTTCCACGTGCTGGCAGACGCCGGAGAGGACGGCATCGCGTTCTGTCCGTGCTGCGGCTATGCGGCGAACCTGGAGAAGGCCGAGCGGAAGGTGGCGGCGGTAGCTGGCGATCCATGCCCGGCGTACGAGGAGGTCCACACGCCGAACGCCAAGACGATCGACCAGGTGTCCGCGTTCATGGGCGTGCCGGGGAGCGCGTTCGTGAAGTCGCTCATATACTCTGCCGACGGCGAGCCGGTGATGGTGTGCGTACCTGGGGATCGTGACGTAAACGAGGTCAAGCTGAAACACTTCCTCGAAGCTGGGAAGCTGGAGCTGGCCGACTACGAAATGGTGCTGGCGGCGTCCGGCGCGAATGCCGGCAGCGTGGGGCCCGTGAAACCCGCCAAGGCCGGCCTGCGCATTGTCGCCGACATGTCGCTCAAGGGTGCCACAGGACGCATCGTCGGTGCGAACAAGGACGACTACCACCTCAAGAACGTGGATATGGCACGTGACACGACGATAGCCGAAGCCGACTATGCGGACCTTGTGATCGCACAGGCTGGCGACATCTGTCCGCGTTGCGGCAAGCCTATGGACCTTAAGCGCGGAATCGAGGTGGGGCACGTGTTCAAGCTCGGCACGAAGTACACGGACGCGTTCAAGGCCGTCTACAAGAACGACCAGCTCCAGGAGAGCGTGATGGTGATGGGGTGCTACGGCATCGGCGTGAGCCGCACCGTGCAGGCCGTCATCGAGCAGAGCCACGACAGGGACGGCATCATATGGCCGGCTGGCGTTGCGCCGTTCCAGGTGGTGATCGACCTGCTGGATCCGGCGGATGAATCTGTGGCAAAGGTTGCATTGGAACTTGAATCCGCCCTGGAATCGGCTGGCGTGGACGTGCTTGTGGACGACCGCGCCGACCGGCCGGGCGTGAAGTTCAAGGACGCCGACCTTATCGGCTTTCCCGTACGTGTCGTTGTGGGCGCCAAGGGACTTGCGAACGGAGGCGTGGAGGTGAAGCGCCGCGATCAGGACAAGTCCCACATGAAGATCGTGCCGGTAGCAGAGGCCGTGGCGGCGATCAAGGCGTTGCTAGCCTGACCTGGTAGATCGAAACATGCGAATCGTAGATTGTGACTACTTCGTTGTCGGCTCAGGGATGAGCGGACTGATGACGGCGCTCCATCTGGCGCCCGCCGGACGCGTGGTCCTCGCGACCAAGCAGCGTCTTGAAGACTGCAACACGAATTTCGCCCAGGGCGGAATATGTTGCGTGGCAGATCCTGACGATACCTTTGCGGCGCATGTGAACGATACGCTGATCGCCGGTGCGGGGCTGTGCGACGAGGCTGTGGTGCGGCGTATCGTGAGCGAAGCCCCGGCTGGCATCCGCGATCTGGTCGACTGCGGCGTTCGCTTCGCGAAAAAGGAAGACGGGACCTGGGATCTCGGACGCGAGGGCGGACATTCCATGCGGCGCATCTTCCATGCAGGAGACATCACCGGGCAGAAATGCGAAGCGGCGATGATCCGGACGCTTGCGCGCCGTCCGGAGATCGACGTCCGCGAACGGACGATGGTCATAGAGCTGATCACCACGCGCCGTATCGGGCTTCCCGGCCCAAGCCGCTGCGTAGGCGCCTACGTGCTCGACACGCGCACGAACGAGATCTACGCCATCCGCACTCCAAACACCATTCTCGCCACGGGCGGTTGCGGAAAGGTGTACCTGTACACCTGCAACCCTGATGTCGCTACAGGCGACGGGGTTGCGCTCGCCTGGCGCGCGGGTGCGAAGATAGCGAACATGGAGTTCGTCCAGTTCCATCCCACATGCCTGTACCATCCCAAGGCAAAGAGGTTTCTTATATCCGAGGCGGTGCGCGGAGAGGGCGCCGTGCTGGTGGACCGCCACGGACGTCCGTTCATGCAGAACTACGACACTCGTGGTTCGCTGGCGCCGCGCGACATCGTGGCGCGCGCCATCGACAGCGAAATGAAGCGCACGGGCGATCCGTACTGCTGCCTCGACATACGCAAGAAGGGCCGCGTGTTCCTGGAACAGCGTTTCCCCAACATCTACCGTACCTGCCTGTCGTTCGGTATCGACATGGCGAAGGATCTCATTCCGGTCGTTCCTGCCGCACACTACTGCTGCGGCGGCGTCCAGGCCACGGTCGATGGTCGCACATCGCTGCCGGGACTGTCCGCAGTGGGCGAAACGGCCTGCACCGGCCTGCACGGAGCCAATCGTCTGGCGTCAAATTCGCTTCTCGAAGCCATCGTCACCGCCCGCCTCACGGCAAACCGTCTAACCGCGCATCCCGACCATCTGCCGCCGAAGCTCGCCATCCCTGCGTGGCGCGTCGGTCGAGCCGTAGCTCCGGACGAGGCCGTGCTGGTGAGCCACATGTGGGACGAGATTCGCCGCCTGATGTGGGACTACGTAGGCATCGTGCGCACGAACAAGCGTCTCGCACGTGCGCGGCACAGACTCCAAACACTGCGGCGTGAGATCCGCGAATACTACTTCGATTATCTCGTGACGCCGGATACGCTTGAACTGCGGAATCTCGCCGTCTGCGCCGAACTCATCGTGCGCAGCGCCCAGAAGCGCCACGAGTCGCGTGGCTTGCACTACACGCTCGATTATCCGCAGACGGTCGTCCATCCTCATCCGACAGTCCTTCCTGGATATCCCGTGAGACCATCCTGACCGGCGCATTGGACGCAACATGGAAAGAATGGTGCCGGAGGTGGGACTCGAACCCACACGTACTTGCGTACGGCAGATTTTGAGTCTGCTGCGGCTGCCATTACGCCACTCCGGCCGTGTGCGGAAGGAAGTATACCACAAACCGCCGTCTCCGGCAACCGTAAATCCACCACTATGGAAAAGATGAAACAGATATCGGACCGTAAGCGTTTAGATCTCCGCGCTGTTGGAGTCGCGTTGCTGCGCGTGGCAGTCGCATTCGCGCTGCCGTCGAGCGCCGTCACGTTCCATCGCAGCTTCAAGAACGGGTATCCGGCGGAGTGGAACGTCTCGAAGGAGGAGGCGAACGATACGTTTTCGGTCAAACGCGGTTCGGTGACGTACTCGAACGGACGTGGGCGTGTCGTGTCTCAGTCGTCGGTTCGCGAACTTGAGGGACGTGTGACACGCGTGATAGATGGCGATCGGATAGTGGTGGCAAACCGTGCGGGTTCCCATAGGGTCCGGCTTTTCCAGATAGACGCGCCGGAACTTGAGCAGGCGTACGGGAGAGAGGCGACGGCGGCGCTCTACAAGCGCATCGGCGGCAAGCTGGTGCGCGTCGAGTGGACGGCCTGGGACACGTCGGGCTGGATGCTCGGCACCGTCTACCTGGATGACGAGGAGATCAATCGTTGGATGATCGAGGAAGGGTGTGCCTGGCATGACAGGCGTACCGGCCCGGCGCCGCACTATGCCGGTGCCGAGAAGAAGGCGCGGGCGGCGAAGATCGGCTTGTGGGCGGATCCGCAGGTTGTAAACCCGATGAATTTCCGTCGTGCCCGGAATCGACGGGACAAATAGTTCCGCAGACATTGATTTCCCTTTCGTCGTTTTCGTCCATTTGCAAGCGTGCCGTCAAATCGGTATAATGTACGGCATGTTTTTTCGTGCAGGATATCTTTGGGCAGGACTGGTTTTTCTTTTCCTCGCCGGTTGCGAAACGATGGAACGGGCGCATCGCGCGCAGCAGTCCGTCGCTGCCGCGACGAACGACACGCCGGTTGTCGTTGGCCGGACGCCCGGCGCTCGTGTCAATCTGACAGGCAGGAGTTTCGTGGAGCTGGTGGAATTTGCGATGACGAACCGTCCATCGCTCGAGACGGCAAGGTTGTCCGTGTCGAATGCCGCGCTTTCAGTCGTAGACGCGACGTCGGACCGCTATCTGCAGATGAACCTGTCTGGCGGATATTCGCAGGCCACGGCTAACGGCAGCCATTTTTCGTGGCACCAGCGGCGGGGGAAGGGCACTTCGGACATATCGTTCGACCTTCTGCTGGTGGATTGCGGCCGGATTGATGCCGCAGAGCGCCGTGCGCGGGAAAGCCTCGTGGCCGCCAGGCGCGATCTGGAGGATGCCGAGTTCGCGGTCTTTGACGATGTCGCGCAGTCGTATTTCACGCTTTTGATGAACGACGCGCTTCTTGAAGTGGCGAGGACGAACGAATACCAGTATTCGGAACACCTGCGCCAGGCGGAACTGCTGCATTCGGCGGGCGAGGCCCAGAAGCTGGACGTGCTCAAGGCGAGAGTGGATCTTTCCGACGCCCGTCTGGCCATGATCAGCGCATCCAACGACGTGTTGACGGCAGGCGCCGAGTTTCTGCGCGCGCTCGGCCTGCAGGCGGACCGGGCAAGCCGCGCCGACGTTCTCGCAATAGCTGCGGACAGCCTGATCGCCAAGGAGCGGCGCGAACTGAAGACGACGCATTTCCATGCGGAGGACGGATTGATGATGGCGAGGACGAACGCTCCGTCGCTTCGCGCGCTTCGCGCGCGCCTCAGGGCCGCGTCTGCGGAGGTGGACTATGCGGTGGCGGATCTTCTTCCCAAGCTGTCCCTGTCTTCGGCGTTCTCCTTTGCCGATCCTGCGTGGAACTGGTCGTGGGGTCTTGGTGCGATTCAGACCGTGCTTGACGGTTTCCGCAAGCGTACCGCCGTAGATCGGGCGGTGGTGGCGATGAATTCCGCACGTGTGGCAGTCGAGGAAGCGGAGCAGAGCCTGTCGCGGGATCTGGCCGTTGCCGCCTCGACGCGGGACAATGCGCGCCAGTCGCTGGAGACGGCGAAGACGGAGGTGGAGCAGGCGAAGGAAAACCTGGAGACCGTCATCGAGCAGTACAAGCTTGGCGATGCGTCGCGTGTGGATTTCACCGATGCCGCCGGAAGCTACGCCGCGGCGCTTGGCACGAGGGTGAAGGCGTTCTACGCCGGCCAGATCGCGGAGGCGAGACTGATACGCCTGACGGGGATGGTGCCGGCGATCTCATCAAAGCCGGCAGAGCCTGCCGGAACATACAGGGAGATAGATGATGACGAGATGGATTGAACGGCTTGCGGCGCTGGCCGTCGTCGCCGGCATTGCGTACGGAGGCTACAGGTTCCATGCCGGGCGGCGTTCGGTGGACGAGATCGTCCGCTACCGCACGGCTCCGATCGTGACCATGGACATCTTCCGCACGGTGGAAGCCACAGGGACCGTACAGCCGATAAAAAAGGTGGAGGTGGGCGCGCAGGTCAATGGCAAGATCGTAAAGCTCTTCGTGGACTACAACTCCACGGTCACGAACGGCCAGGTGGTGGCGCTCATCGATCCGCAGGTATACGAGGCCAACTACAAAAGTGCGCTTGGCGAGCTGCATGCAAACCAGGCCAACGTCAAGAAATGCGAGGCTCAGCTGGTTCTCGCGGAGAAGACGCTCGTTCGCAAGAAGAAGCTTGTAGACCGTGAAATGGCGCCTGTGGCCGACTACGATGCGGCGCTGGAGGCGCGCGATACGGCCATCGCCTCCCTGGCAGCGGCAAAGGCGAGCGTAGAGAAGAGCGAGGCGTCGGCAAGCCAATCAAAGGCGAATCTGAATTACTGCACCATCGTTTCGCCGGTGAATGGAGTCGTGATCGACAGGTCTGTGGACGAGGGGCAGACCGTCGTGTCGTCGATGAATGCCGTGCCGCTGCTCAATATCGCCACGGACCTGAAGCGCATCCAGGTGGAGGCAACCGTGCCGGAGGCCGACATCGGCAGCGTGCACGAGGGGCAGGCCGTCACGTTCACGGTGGATTCGTACCCGCACGTGAAATTCAATGGCGTGGTAACGCAGGTGCGCATGGCGTCGTCCACGACCTCGAGCGTTGTCACGTATCCCGTCATTATCCAGGCGGACAACCCGGGCGGCAAGCTCTTCCCCGGCATGACAGCCAACATTTCAGTCCATATCGCGGAGGCGCGTGGCGTCCTTGCCGTCACGGCGGCTGCGTTCCGCTACCGTCCGCCGGGCACGGAATCCCGTCGAAACAGGACTGACGGGCCTGCTGCCACGCTTTATCTCCTGGAATCCAACGCGCCGCCGGCGAAGGTGTCCGTGCAGACGGGCATCACCGACGGTTCGTTTACGGAGCTCAAGAACGCCGCCGCGTTCGCAAAGCGCGAAGTGGTGCTTGGCGTAATTGCCGCCCAAGATGCGAAGGCCGCACAAGGCGGATCCAACCCGTTCATGCCAAAGCGGCCGGGACGGAGCAAGAACAAGGGCGGATCGCCGCCCCGTTGATAACTTTTGCCTGCAGGCGAAACTGAAAGGATTGCAACATGAGAAAGCATAATGTCAAGGATTTCAAAATACGCCGCCTGTTGCCGATGGCCCTTGTTCTGGCGGCAGGGGCCGCCTGCGGCGACACCGCCTTCACGGCGGGCGAATGGGACGTGTCGTTCGTGGCCGAGGGGGCTTCGCTTAAGCTGAAACACAGGTCTTCAGGCGCGGAAGTTTCAGGCACGCTTGAATTCACGGGGCCCGAAAAAGCCACGGATGCGGTTGCAGAGCCGAAAGTGGAATGGCGGATCGCAGATTCGCGGGACGGGGTGAAGAACCGTCTGGCGCTCGTCGACACCGGCAACAACGCGCAAGGGTACCTGACATTCCAGCCCAACGGCGCGCGCCTGAACATGCTGGCGTACCATCGTACGGCATTGGCATACCAGGGGCGGCTTTCCTTCTTCGGCGAAATCCGCTACCATGACGACGCGTTTTCCGCCAACACTTTGCCGGTTTCCGGGGAACGCGTGCTGCAGCTGTCTTCGGGAGGAGCCGATTCAGGTCTCCACAACACGCTGTTCTCTCCGCTCCGCGACGAGGCGTTTCTCATCCTTGCGGCAAGCGGGCTGACGCTCCGTTCCGGTGCTCCTGGCGTGTGGACGTTCGAGATCGATGCGGACATATGCGATCCTGCGGGAACGGAGATTCTGTTCAACATAGAACGTGGCTACTACAGGAACCGCTGGGTCCCTTACTACGCCCCCATCGACCGCAGACGTTGCCCGCGCGCGCCTACCGGATGGATGAGCTGGAACATCTACTTCGACCAGGCGGGATCGAAGGAGAACCTTGCGGAGGCTCGCCTCGGCGCGAAATACCTGAAGCCGTTCGGGCTTGAGATATGGTCGATAGAATCGTGGCAGGGCAATTCACCCAAACTGCCCGTGGCGAATTTCCACAACATGGATCTGGAATATTACAAGCCGCAGTTCCCGGAGGGGATGAAATGGCTCGCGGAGGAAATACGGAAACTTGGATTCCGCCCGGGCTTGTGGATGGCGCCGTTCGGCACCGGCAGCACCAACTTCTACATGGCGCACAAGGACTGGTTCCTCCACGGCAAGGACGGCAAGCCCCTCCCGTGCTGGAATGGACGGTTCACCCTTGATCCTACGGTCGAAGCCGCGCGCAACCATCTGCGCGATATCTTTCGCACCGCGTCAAGGGATTGGGGGTACGAATTCTTCAAGATAGACGGCATGTCGGGCCGTGGCCCCGGCTACTGCGCACACAAGTACGAGCGCCCCGAGGTTCGTGCATGCTTCGCCGATCCGTCCTGCCCCAACCCGTTCGAGCTTTGCGTAAAGGCGTTCCGCGAAGGAATCGGCGACGACCGCATATTTCTGGCCTGCCAGGGCCACTTTACCGGCGCGGAGGCCGCGTATGCGGACGCGAGCCGCACAGGTGCGGACATAGTCCATCCAAACCAGCCGGTGAAATGGTCCAACCTGCTCTTGCAGGCCCGTTGCACGGTCAATCAGATATTCACTCACAACATAGTATTCTGGGCCGATCCTGACTGCCTTATGATCAGCCAGGACGCGCTGGCCGTCGAACAGGCGCGAGTGGAGGCGACCGTGGTCGCGCTGCCCGGGCAGCAGATGTTCGCGGGAGACAAGCTTGGCGAACTGGCGCCTGACCGCATAAAGATGCTGCAGCAGGTTCTTCCCGTATGCGATGTCCGTCCAGGCAATCTCTATCCGCAGTTTGGCCACCTTCCGGTCTGGAACTTGAACGTGAAACGGCCGTTTGGCTCGTGGCATGTGGTGGCGCTCTTCAACTGGATGGACGAGCCGGCGCTTGTAGGGTTCGACTGGGGCGAGATAGGCGAGCCTGCCGACCAGTCTTTTTCCTGCTGGGAATTCTGGACGGAAAGCTGGCAGGGGGTGAACCAGGAGCATTTCGAGATGCAGGTTCCGCCTCGTAGCGTGCGGCTTCTGGCGCTGCAGCCATATGCCGCGCATCCGCAGTTCCTCACGAGCGACCGCCATATCACGCAGGGTGGTGTCGAACTCAAGGACCAACAGTGGTCCGAGGATTGTCTGAAAGCCACGATCAACGTGATAGGGGGCTTCCCGATGACGGCGCGCTTCTTCATTCCGGACAGCTTCGCCTTCAAATCCGTTGCCGTGCCGGACGGTGTCGCCGCATCGGCGCGCAGGGAAGCCGGCGGCAAGGTGCTGGCGGTGACGCTTTCGGCGGAGAAGACGCAGGACGTGCCCGTGTCGCTGTCGTTCAAGTAGAATCTAACCAAACGCAAAAGGAATCCACGATGAACAAAATGATGATCGGATGTGTGGCGGCCCTGGCGGCGGCCGGATGCTGCAAGGATTGCAAAGAGGCGGCCAAGACCGCGCGCAAGCCCGTGCAAGAGGTGAAGTTCGTAGAGATAGACCCCGGACACTTTCACGCCGCGCTCGTGCTCAACCGCACGTACGACGGCGTGTCCAGGGACGTGCCAGTGTTCGCGCCGAAAGGACCGGACGTGGAGGCGCACAGGAAACTGGTGGATGCCTTCAATACACGCAAGGACAATCCTACCGCATGGAACGAGATCGTCTATACGGGCGACGACTATCTGCAGAAGGCGCTCGATGTCGGTAACAAGGCCTCGTCCGTGGTGGTCCTCGCAGGCAGGAACGACAAGAAGGCGGACTATTACCTGGCGGCAATAAAGGCCGGCTTCAACGTCCTCTCCGACAAGCCAATGGCCATAACGCCAGATGCCTTCGCAAAACTCGAGGAGGCTGCAAGGATTGCCGACGCCAAGGGGCTCTACTTCGCCGACATCATGACCGAGCGCAACGAAATCACCACGATCCTCCAGCGCGCTCTCGTGGCGGCGAAGGATCTCTACGGCGAACAGGAGAAGGGCACTCCGGACGATCCGGCGGTCACGAAAGTGTCCGTGCACCACTTCTGCAAGCTAGTCAACGGCAAGCCGCTGCAGCGTCCTGGATGGTACTACGACACCGACCAGCAGGGCGAGGCGATCGTGGATGTCACGACGCATCTCACGGATCTGGTGCAGTGGGAGACGTTCCCGGGCCAGACGCTGTCGTACGCAGACGTGAAGATGATAAAGGCGCGCACATGGCCGACGCCCATCACGGCGGCAGACTACAAGACTTCTACGGGACTGGCAGAATGGCCTTCCTTCCTGAAGAAAGACGTGGACAAGGACAACGTGCTGCAATGCAAGGCGAACGGCGAGTTTACGTACGCGCTCAAGAGCGTGCATGCGAAGGTCAGCGTGGAATGGCACTTCATGGCCCCCAAGGGCACGGGCGACACGCACTACTCCCTCATGCGCGGCACAAAGTCCGAGATCATAATCCGCCAAGGTGCGGAGGAGGGCTACAAGCCGCGCGTGTACGTGAAGCCCCGCGCCGGACAGGACAAGGCCGCGCTGGAGAAGGCGCTTGCCGCGGCGGTGACGGAGTTCTGCAAGACGTATCCCGGCGTCGCGTTCAAGGCCGAGGGCGATGGCTGGACAATGGTGGTGCCGCAGAAGTACGAGATCGGCCACGAGGCGCACTTCAGCCAGGTCATGAACATGTATCTCGGCTGGATGAAGAAGGGCGAGCAGCCGGCGGACTATCTGCCAAACATGCTCGTAAAGTACTATACGCTCGCCGAGGCTTGGAAGGCCTCGCGCTGAATGGGACGTTGAGATGAAAATCGGATTCGACAACGAGAAGTACCTTTCCGAACAGTCGGAGGAGATCCGCCGCCGCGCAGCCAAGCACGGCAAGCTCTATCTCGAGTTCGGCGGAAAGCTGATGAACGACATGCATGCGGCGCGATGCCTTCCGGGATACGACCCCAACGTGAAGCTGCGCCTGCTGCAGTCGCTCGCCGACCAGGCCGAGATCGTCCTGTGCATCTACGCAGGCGATATCGAACACAAGAAGATGCGCGCGGATTTCGGCATCTCATACGCCGATGACGCGCTGAAGCTGATAGACGACCTGAAGCGCCTCGGATTGCTCTTCAGGGGCGTGGTCATAACCCGCTACGCCGGGCAGACCGCGGCGCAGCAATTCCGCCAGCGTCTGGAGAATCGCGGCATAAAGGTGTTTTTCCACTACGTGACGCAGGGTTATCCGGCGGACGTGGAGACTATCGTTTCCGAAGCCGGATACGGCAAGAACGAGTTCGTGCAGACCGAACGGCCGATCGTGGTCGTCACCGCGCCGGGACCAGGTTCCGGGAAGTTCGCCACATGCCTTTCGCAGATATACCACGAGTACCGTCGCGGCAGGAAGGCCGCCTACTCCAAGTTCGAGACGTTCCCGGTGTGGAACATGCCGCTGGAACATCCGCTCAACGTCGCATACGAGGCGGCCACGATCGATCTGAAGGATTGCAACATGATCGACCCGTACCACCTGCAGGCCTACGGTAAGACTGCCGTCAACTACAACCGCGATGTCGACGCCTTCCCGCTTCTGCGCGCGATATGGGAGAAGATGACAGGCGGGGAGTGTCCGTACAAGAGCCCGACGGACATGGGGGTGAACCGCATAGGATTCGGCATAATCGACGATGCGGCCGTGCAGGAGGCGTCAAAGCAGGAGGTCATCCGGCGCAACTTCCGCTACCTGTGCGACTTCGCCATGGGCACGACGGATCGCGACAGCGTGGCCCGCGCCGACGCGCTTATGCAGAAACTCGGCCTCAAGCCGGAGGATCGCATCCCGGTGGAGGCCGCCCGCCTGGCCGCGCAGAGCGCAAAGGAGGCCGGCAAGGGCAAGGCCGGCGGCAACATCGTCTCCGGCGCCGCCATCCGGCTGAAAGACGGACGTATCGTTACGGGCAGGAACTCGGACGAGCTTCACGCCGCCTCCGCGATGATGTTGAACGCCGTGAAGGCGCTGGCAGGCATTCCCGCCCAGATTCCGCTGATCGCGCCGAACGTGATCCAGTCGATCGCGCACATGAAGCACGACATTCTCAAGGGCGGATACACTTCGCTCAACCTGGACGAGGCGCTGATCGGCCTGGCGATCTCCTGCACCACCAACCCTGCCGCGCAGATTGCGACGGAAAAGCTCAACGAGCTGCGCGGATGCGAGGTTCACATGACGCATATCGTGACGCCAGGCGACGAAGCCGGCCTCCGGCGCCTGGGATGCCGTTTTACGAGCGACCCGTATTTCGCCACAAACGCGCTTTTCATGGCGGGACAGTAGCGCATGCATCCGGCAATCAATTCTTCACCCCCCCAACAAATAAAAGGAACAACAATGAGAAAGACGTTCATATGTTTTCTGGCGGCATCGGTGGCGATGCTCGCGTCTGGAGCCGAACCCGACGAGGAGGGCTTCGTTTCCATCTTCAACGGGCGCGACCTTACAGGCTGGATTGGCGCGACCGGCACGTACGGCGTGGAGCCGGGCGGCATTCTCGCCTGCCATCCTGAAAACGCAGGCAACGGCAAGGAGGGAAGCGGCGGAAACCTCCTCACCGAAAAGCAATACGAAAATTTCATCCTCCGCTTCGAGGTATGCATGCCCACAAACGCGAACAACGGACTCGGCATCCGCATGCCAGGCCCTGGCGTCGATGGCGCCTACTACGGCATGTGCGAACTGCAGATACTGGACGACGGCGGAGACCGCTACGCGAAGCTCAAGCCATACCAGTATCACGGTTCCGTCTACGGAGTAGTGCCTTCGCGGCGCGACAACGTCGGCAAGCAGATATGGGGCAAGGAGAAGAATTTCACAGGAAACGGTTCGTATCTCAAGCGGCCCGGACTCTGGAATTTCGAGGAAGTCCGTGTGATCGGCAGCCGTATCCAGGTGATACTCAACGGCATCATGATCACGGATGCCGACGTTTCCAGGTTCAAGGGCGATGGCGATACGCCTGACGGCAGGAAGCACCCTGGCCTGCACCGTACGAAAGGCCATATCGGCTGGCTCGGTCATGGCCATCACGTGCAGTGGCGCAACATCCGTATCAAGGAGGTGCCTGCCGATCATGTCGTCGGTTCCGATACATGCCGTTCCGCCCCCGCCGGATTTACGACCCTGTTCAACGGCAGGAACATGGAGAACTGGAAGGGCGTTACTACCGCCGAGAAGTTCGACAATCCGAAAGTACGCCAGGCGGCCACGCCGGAAAAGCGCGCCGAGATGCAGAAGCTGGCCGACAAGGGCATGCTGGAACACTGGCACATCCGCGACGGAGCCCTTTTCTTCGACGGGTTCAAGGGCGGCTATTCGCTTGCGACGACGAAGGACTACAAGGATTTCGAAATGTGGGTGGATTGGCGAATCATGTCGATCACCGGCGATTCCGGCCTCTATCTGCGCGGATGCCCGCAGGTACAGATATGGGATGCGCACAACCAGTGGCATATAGGTTCGGGCGGGCTCTACAACAACAAGAAGAATCCGTCAAGGGCTCTTTCCGTCCAGGACCGTCTGGTCGGAAGCTGGAACAGGTTCCACATCACGATGCGCGGCGAACGCGTAACGGTGGAGCTGAACGGCGTGAAGGTGGTTGACGATACGGTTCTCGAGAACTACTGGGACCGTTCGCTGCCGGTCTTCCCGAAAGAGCAGATCGAGCTTCAGTGCCATGGCGATCCGATAGAATTCAAGAACATATTCATTCGCGAGCTATAGGTTCGGCGACGAGCCTGTCGCCGCTGGCGCGTATTACGTGCGCGGCGACAAGCATTCGTCGAGCCAAGGTCCCGGAGGCATTCGCGCCACCGGGACCTTTCGCGTCCCGGTTCTGGACGATTTCGCAATCGAGATATTCTGCCGTCCATCCGCGGCGGGGCTTTTCAATGCATACCTCCACGGTCTGTCCGGCAAATGTGGCGGCGAACGCGGCACGTTTGGCCTTGCCTATTTCCAGCAGCCTGAGGGATCTTGCGCGGCGAACCGACGGCGGCAGGGCGCCGTCCATCTCCGCTGCGGCCGTTCCTGGCCGTTCCGAATAGGGGAAGACGTGGAGATTGGAGAAAGGCAGTCGTCTGGCAAGGGATGCAGTGGCGTCGAAGTCTGCCTCCGTCTCGCCAGGAAACCCGGCGATAAGATCGGCGCCGAGCGCCAATCTTGGGCCAAGGCGTCCAACGGCGTCCATGCAGAACCGTTCCACCGCCGTAATGCCGTACGGCCGGTTCATGCGGCGAAGAACGGCATCGGATCCAGACTGTACGGAAAGATGCAGAAACCGGCAGATGTTCCGATGTGCCGCGAACGCATCGAGAACAGGCCCGTCGCAAACGCCCGGCTCGAGAGAGCCAAGCCGCACGCGGTGCGTGGAGGGGGATGGGAGCATGGCGAGTGCAGACAGCACGTCTGCCAGACCTTTTCCGTCGGCACGGTAGAGCGCCAGATTGCAACCTGTGACGACAAGTTCGCGATAGCCTGCCGCGATGAATTTGCGCGCGCGGGTGATGATGGCGTCGAATGGGACGGATCGTGGCCGTCCGCGGAATGACGGAACGATGCAGAAGGTGCATTTCCCGGAACAACCGTCTTGGATCTTCACGTAGGCGCGGGCTGTACGGGTGGGGATGGGGGATTCGGCGGTCAATGCGGCAGGCAACTTCGAAGAGGGATGTTTCAGGCATCCTGTCACCATGACGCGTGCTGCGGTGAAACGGGAACGAAGAGCGTCGATCGCCTTGCGGCAGTCGCGTTCCGCCTTCGCGGTTACGGAACATCCGCGCACTATTATCATGTCAGGAGTCGCACCGCCGGCGAGCGATACGACAGCATGCCCCGCTGCCTTGAGCTGCGCTTCATGGTCTAGGGCTTCGGTTCTGTTGAGCCTGCATCCAAAAGTCAGGAACGCGATGTTCATGGCCCAATTATATCAAAACGGTACTGCAGCGGCTGCGAAGCGCGCTATGATCTCTTCATGGCGCATTTCGCATGGTCTCTTGCGGGCCGGGCGCGAGAATGTGATATAATGGGCGCATGAAAACAAGGACATTCTGCTTGCTCGCCGTCGCATGTGCCGCGGTGGCTGGGTGTTTCGACAATCGCGGCAGGCCGGCCGATGCTACGCCTGTGACTTCGCTGAAGGCTTTGGCGGCGACGAACCGTGCGGACGTGACGCGGCTATATCTGCGTGGCGGTGCGGAGGCGATCGGCGATGACGCGTTCGCCGATCTTCCGAACCTGAAGCAGCTGGACATCTCCGAACTCAAGTTGAAGGGCATCCCTGCAAGCGTGCAGGGGCTGGCCAGCCTTGAGCACCTGTATCTGGTCCGCAACGAACTTGCAGCGCTGCCGGACTGGATTGGCAAACTGCCGTCACTGACCTATCTCAACCTCGACGGCAACCGGCTTGAAACGTTGCCTGCATCGCTTGCCGGCGCCAAGGCCTTGCGCTGGCTGCGTGTCAACGAGAACATGCTCGCTTCCATTCCGGACGCGCTGGCGGACTTGAAGGACATGCGCCGCCTGTATGCCAAGCGCAACAGGCTTACAGCGGTGCCGGAAGTGGTGAAAGAATGGCCGTTGCTCGAAGATCTCCTGCTCGATGGCAACCCGATCGCCGAAATTCCGGCATGGGCGGTGGCTTTGCCGCGTCTGAAGAGCGCCTCGTTTGCAAACTGCAAGATATCCAAGCTGCCTGACGATCTGGCGCCATGGCGTCGCCTGGACTCGCTGGTCCTTTCAGGATGTCCGATCCCGGAGACGGAGATGGCTCGCATCCGCAGGGAAATTGGAGACGATGTTGCCGTGGTGTTCTGACAAGAGGATTGCCGACTATGGGAAAACTTCTGACTACCGTGTGTTTTGCGCTGACGGCCATGGCATGCCTTGGCGTGGCAACCGTGACGGAGCACGTGATAGATATGCCAACCTATCCGTTTTCGGATCCGGATCCCGTGCCATGCACGTCGGAAAAACGCTATCCGTATTTCAGGTACGACGGTTCGGCGTTGCATTCCGTCACGCAAGCGTGGCGCTGCGTGACGCTGGAGAACGAACGGGTGAGGGTGACGCTGCTGCCGCAAATAGGCGGCAAGGTCTGGGGGGCGGTGGACAAGGAGACCGGACGCGAGTTCATATACTTCAACCATGCCGTGAAGTTCAGGAACATCGCCATGCGCGGCCCCTGGTGCAGCGGCGGCATCGAATTCAATTTCGGCATCATGGGCCATTCGCCTACTACGGCGACGCCCGTGGACTGGTGCGTACGCACGAATGCGGATGGCAGCGCAAGCTGTTTCGTGTCTGCAACCGAGTGGATAAACCGCACGACATGGCAGGTGGAGGTGAACCTGCCGTCTGGCGCGGATTTCTTCCAGACCCGTACCACGTGGTTCAACGGAGCCAACCTGCCAGGTCCATACTACCAGTGGATGACGGCCGCCTACACGGCACGCGGGAACCCCGAGCTGTTCTTTCCGGGGCGGCACTACATCGGCCACGAGGGCGATGCCCACGCATGGCCGGAAGACGAGAAGGGCCGCGACCTCCATATCTACGGGAACAACGCTTTCGGAGGGTCGAAGTCGTATCACGTTATCGACGGCAACACTTCATATTTCTCCATCTGGTGGCCGGACGCCAAATTCGGATCATACCACAAGAGCGCCGAAAAGCTTGGCAGGAAGATATGGCTGTGGGCGCTTTCCCGCGAGGGCGGCATCTGGGAGGATCTGCTGACCGACACGGACGGACAGTACGTGGAGCTTCAAAGCGGCCGCGTGTTCAACCAGCCCCGCCTTGATACCTACCGCACGCCGTTCAAGCACCCGACTTTCGCACCTGGCGCTACAGACACCTTCGAGGAGACGTGGGGCGCGATGCGGTCGCTCGATGAGGCGAAAGCCGCCTCCGATCCGTCAAATTTCGCAAGTCGTCCGCTGACGATGCCGCCATCGTTCGACTGGGAATCCGCATACGGACGGTATGTCCGCGGCGAGCAGGCCTTGCGAGAACGCGATGACCGAACCGGAGAACAGGCCTTGCGCGAATGCCTGCGGAAAGAGCCGTCCTTCGTTCCGGCGTTGACGGCTCTTGCGGGCCTGGCTGTGCGCCGGGGGGACTACGCCCGCGCGCGCGAACTATGCGCGAGGGCGATGTCTGTAAACACCTACGATCCAGAAGCCAACTATCTTGATGGACTGGCGGCATTCGCGCTAGGCATGTATCCTCTGGCCAGGGAACGTCTGCTTGTGGCGTCGTATTCCCCGACGTGCCGAACCTCGGCCTTTGCGATGATGGCCAAGATCGCATTGCGTGCAGGTGCGTGGGACGATGCGGACGAGCTGGCCAAGAAGGCCATGCAGTCCAACAGCTTCAACTTTGACGCATGGCTTGCGAGAATCGTGGTCGCCCGCAAGCGTGGCGATGCGCGTGCCGCGCGAAAGATCGCGAATCTTGCGATGCAGGTGTTCCCTCTGTTCCACGGCGCCAGATTCGAGATGAAGCAGCTCGGCGACATTGACGGGGACGAGTTTCGCGCGCTCGTCAGGAACGAGTTCCCGGACCAGACATACATGGAGCTCGGCGGATGGTACGAGGAGTCGGGTTGCGTGGATGAGGCGAAGGAGCTGTTCGGGTATGCGTCGAATCCGGTTGCCAAGATACGCATGGCATATCTCGAACACGGGGTGGATGGCGGCGAGGGCACGGCCGTCAAGGCGCTTGATGTCGTTGCGGCCTCGCCTATGGCATTCGCCCTGCCGTTCCGCCGGGAAACTCGCGCGGCTCTGGAGTGGGCGGCCGCGGCTCATTCCTCGTGGAAGTTCCGCTATCTCCTCGCGCTTCACCGGGCCGCATCCGGCAGCGACTCGGAAGCCGACAGACTGCTGGATTCGTGCGACGGGGCCGACGAAGCCGTGCTGTTCCAATACCGTGCCGGCCGGCGTACCGGATCTGCGCGGCTGGAGGACCTCAACCGGGCCCAGGCCATTGCGGACAGCTGGCGCATCGGACGCGATCTCGTCTCGTTTTATCTTTCCGAAGGGAACGCGGATGCCGCCGCTACGCTGGCGCTCGACTATCTTGCCCGGCATCCGGGGAACAACGCGCTCGAATTTCTCTATGCGAGGGCCTTGTGCGCGCAATCGCATTTCGACGAGGCGGTGGAATACCTGAAAGGCATGCACGTGTTGCCGTCCGAGTACGGCAATGATGCGCATGCGATCTGGCAAGAGGCGTGGAAGGGGATTGCCAGAAAGGCGATAGAATCGGGCGATTCCGCGAAAGCGGACAAGGCGCTGGAGCATTACAGGGAGTACCCGGAGAATCTTGGACGGGGAAAGCCGTTCCCGAAGGAGTGAGACGGCGCGCTGAAGAATGACCGCGAGTGACAGGTTGAAGGCGATGGCGGCAGCGCCGCTTGGCGCGCTGCTCGTCCGTTTTTCATGGCCTGCGCTCGTCTCGATGACGCTGAACGCGCTTTATGCCATCGTCGACCGCATCTGGATAGGCCACGGGTGCGGACAGGATGCCATGGCGGCGCTGACTCTCGCGTTTCCGCTGATGATGGTGTTCGGCGCGTTCGGCGTATTCGTGGGCGCCGGCCATGGGGCGCTGATTTCCATAAAACTTGGCGAGGAAGATCGCGTCGCATGCGAGAAGCTGCTGGGAGAGCTGGTTGCGTTCAAGCTGGCTTTCTTCTGCATTCTCACTCCGCTCGTGTACGTTTGCGTCGATCCGATTCTCCGCTGGACGGGCGGAAGCGAAGTGACGCCGGCCGCGTTCGAGCAGGCGAAGACGTATGTGAAGCTGGTGGTCTTCTCGCACGTCTTCTCGCATCTGGCATTCGGCCTTTCGGCGGCGATGCGCAGCGAGGGGGCCGTGATTCCTTCGATGATGTGCATGGTTGTCGGCTTTGGCACGAACATGATCCTCGATCCACTGCTCATCTTCGGATTCGGAATGGGCGTGGCCGGTGCGGCATGGGCAACCAATGTGGCGATGCTGCTTTCCTGCCTATGGGCGCTTTGGCACTACCGTCCAGGGCACAGCGCGGTACGTCTGCGGTGGCGGCGCGTGGGATTCTACAGGGCTTTCGCTTTCAGGGCGGCGGGGATAGGGCTTTCGCCTGCGCTGCAGCAGCTGATGGGAAGCCTCATCAACGTATCGCTGCAGCTGGCTTTCGCCAAATGGTCGGCGGATCAGGCTTCGGCGACGGCGCAGATAGCCTCGTTGGGGATATTCCAGATGTCGACGCTGCTTTTCCTCATGCCCGGATTCGGCGTACAGCAAGGCCTGGCGCCCATAATCGGCTACAACTGGGGCGCCCGGAATTTCGGACGCGTACGCGAGGCTGTGATGCTCGGGTTGGGGATCACGACGATACTCGTCGCGCTGGCGGCGGCGATCCAGGTGCTCATTCCGGAGACCATAGCCAGGCTGTTCGCGGAGAGTGCGGACGCTGCGTTTCTGCGTCTTGTGGCGGGCGACCTCAGGCTGTCCAACTGCATGCTTTGGTGCATAGGCTTGAATGTGGTGGCAACCACCTACTTCCAGGCGATCGGCCATCCTTGGACGGCGATACTGCTTTCCATGCTGCGGCAGTTCATATGCCTGCTGCCGTGCATCTGGATATTTCCGTGCTTGTTTGCCGACCATACCTTCGGCATATGGCTGGCGCTGCCTGTTTCGGACGTGCTGGCGTGCGTCGCTACCATCGCGCCGTTCGTGCTCCACATGCGTTTCCTGAAAGAGGCGGATCGCAGGAAGCGCGCACTGGCGCGACCGCGATTTGTTTGCGCGCAAGACCCCTAAATGCTATAATCCGCCACGTTCAACGGAGACAATCAGATGAAGCAAGCGTTTGTGAATGGCGAGCCTATAAGCCGTGATGCGGTCCAGTTCGAGCTGGATCGTCTGGTGAAATTCTATTCGTCGCACGGGATGAGTCCGGCGGAAATCAAGAAGAACCTGGAAAAGCTTGTGGAAAAGGCCCAGGAGCAGGCTATTGGCGCCAAACTGCTTCTGGCGCGCGCCGAGCAGCTGGAACTTCCGGTCGCGGATGAGGCCATAGATGAGCAGGTGGCGCAGGTGGTCCGGCAGGTGGGAGGACGCGAGAATTTCGTGAAGGCTCTAGCGGCGCAGAAGATTTCCGAGGCCGATTTCAGAAAGGAGCTTGAAAAGGGTTGCCGCGTCGACGTGCTGGTGCGGCAGGCGTGCAGTGGCGTTCCAGAGCCGACCGAACAGGATGTCGCGGACTACTATGCGGCCCATCAGGGCGACTACGTGGCCCAGCCCCAAGTGCTGGCGCAGCACATACTCGTGAAGACGGAAGGCCTGGATGCCGCGGACAAGGTGCAGGCCTACGACAAGATCAAGGCCATCAGGGCCAGGATCGTCGCGGCTGGCGATGCGGGCGAGGTGGGGCAGGCGTTCTGCGCCGAGGCGCGCGAGCATTCCGATTGCCCGTCTGGCGCGCAGGGCGGCTCTTTGGGATGGTTCGGCCCCGGAATGATGGTGCCGGAATTCGACAGGGCCGCATTCTCCATGAAATGCGGAGAGGTCAGCGACGTCATAGAGACGCAGTTCGGGTATCACATCATCTTGAAGACGGATGAAAAGGCGGGAGGTCCGCAGACGCTTGTGGATGTTGCGGACCAGATACGCGATCTGCTTCGCCACGAGGCGCGCGGACGGGCGATGGACGCTTTTGTCGCCGAGCTGCGCGAAAAGGCGAAGATAGAATACCGTTGATATGGAATGACGTTGAATAGGACATGTTCGCAGTCCGTTCATACATGCTAGACGTCAGCCGCGACAAGGTGCCCACGATGGGCACCTTGAAGCTGCTGGTGGACATTCTGGCGCGTTTCGACTACAACCAGTTCCAGCTCTACACCGAGCATACGTTCGCATATTCCGCGCACAGGGCGGTATGGGAGAATGCGTCTCCCCTTACGGCGGAGGAGATCCGCGAACTTGATCTCTACTGCGCAATGCACGGCATCGAGCTCGTCCCGAACCAGAACTGCTTCGGGCACATGGAGCGCTGGCTCGCGCATCCGGCCTACAACCACCTCGCCGAACTGCCGCACGGCGGCGCTCCGCTTCCGTGGGGGGGATTCAAGAAGGAGCCCACGACGCTCTGCCCCACGGATCCCGCATCTCTCGACTTTCTTTCCGGGCTCTTCGACGAACTGCTGCCAAACTTCGAATCGAAGCTCTTCAACATCGGATGCGACGAGACTTTCGACCTGCTTGGCGATGGAAGGAGCGCTGCGGCGGTAAGGGAAAAAGGCGAAGGCCGCGTCTATCTCGATTTTCTGCTGAAGGTGGCCGAGCTTGCGCGCGCGCACGGAAAACGGCCCATGTTCTGGGGCGATATCATCTTGAAGCACCCGGAACTGGTCGGAGAAGTCCCCAAGGACATGATAGCGCTCGATTGGGGCTACGAGGGCAACCACCCGTTCATGGAAGAGGCTGCGAAGTTCAAGGCCGCCGGGCTGGATTTCTACGTATGCCCCGGAACCAGTTCGTGGAACTCGCTGGCTGGCCGCGTGGAGAACATGCGTGAAAACATGATGGCCGCCGAAAAAGCCGGACGTTGCCACGGCGCCAAAGGTTTTATGGTCGCCGATTGGGGCGACGGCGGGCATTGGCAGCCGCTTGCCGCTTCGCTGCCAGGCATCATACTCGGCGGCAATCTGGCCTATTCCGGCTCGTCCGCCGGCAAGATGGATCTTGAGGACGCGCTAGACTCCGTCATGGGAGTGCCGCTTGGCGGCACGCTGCTGCGTCTGGGGACGCTGTACCTGCGCGGCGGCGCGTTGCGTGGAAACGCGAGCGAACTGTTCCGCATTCTCGCCAACGACCATTCGTATTCGCGGCATCCGGGATTGACGGACCGGATGCTGGTGGAGATTTCGTCGCTCGCGGAAGGGTGCCGCCACGAGGCGGCGAAATATGTGCGCGGGGCGTATCCCAACGTATGGGCGCAAGAGATAATGCACATGGCGAATCTTGTGGACGCAGCCTGCAACCGGCGCGACATGCGACGGCTCCAGTTCCTCCGCGACGAGCACGACCGGGTGTGGAAGCTCCGCAACCGGCCCGGCGGCATGGACGATTCCAGAAACAAGCTGCCGCGATTCTGACATGGCAGGCAAGGCGACAGATCCGGTCGGGTTCTTCGACAGCGGGCGCGGCGGCCTGTGCGTGCTGGAGGCGTTCCGCCGCCGCCTGCCGCACGAACGTACGATATACCTGGCCGACACGGAACACTGCCCGTATGGAAACAAGCCGCCGGAGGAAGTGGTGGCAAGGGCCAGGGCTCTGACGGAACAGCTGCTCTCGCAACATTGCAAGCTGATTGTCGTGGCGTGCAACACTGCTACGGCTGCGGCGATCGACATTCTGCGCGCGACATGGCCGGAAACGCCGTTCGTAGGGATGGAACCGGCCGTGAAGCCGGCCGTCCTGCGGTCGAAAAGCGGCATAGTTGGCGTATTGGCCACGGCCGGGACGTTTGGCGGGCGGCTGTACCGCGAGACGTGCGCACGGTTCGCGAAGGATACGCGCGTGCTGACGTGCGTGGCGGACGAATGGGTCTTGCTGGTGGAGAAGGGCGAGACGGACGGGCCGCGTGCGGAGGCCGCCGTGCGAGCCTGCGTCGAGCCTCTTCTGGCGGCAGGGGCGGATCATCTGGTTCTGGGATGTACGCATTTTCCTCATCTGAAACCGGTCATCGAACGTGTCGCCGCCGGGCGGGCCGCAGTGGTCGATCCATCCGACGCCGTTGCCCGGCAGGCGGTGCGTCTGCTTGCCGAACGCGGCTTGCTGAACCGGCCAAGCGCGTGCGGACATGGCACTTGCCCATCCCCTCCGCGTTTGATACAATAGGGCGGCTTCTCCGCTTGGGCGGAGGACTGTGAAAGTGTTTTTAAAACAACAAGAAAGGTCATAGTCATGAATGTGTCACGCAGGTCGTTCGTTGGTTCCTTGGGCGCAGGCGCGCTTGTCGCAGCTTCCGGCTGCTGCAGCTGCTGCTGCGGGAAGAAGGCGCAGCTGGCGCTCCAGCTCTATTCAATCCGCACGTACATCGGTGGCAAGAAAGACAAGAAGACCGGCAAGGTTCTCTCCCAGGGCGCAGGCCTCGCAAAGGCGTTGCAGGACGTGGCGGCGATCGGCTACAAGGGCGTGGAGTTCGCAGGCTACTACGGACACAAGCCCGAGGAACTCAAGGCCATGCTGGCGGACGCCGGTCTCGTGGCCTGCGGCACGCATGTGAGCAACGACAAGTACGGTTTCGACATGAAGGCCGGGACGTTCAATCCCGACGTGCTGAAGAAGACCTGCGCGTTCGAGACCGCCTACGGCAACAGTCTCATCATCTGCCCCGGCGGCGGCAACATCCCGCCCGGCGCCAAGTGGTCCACGGGCCGCGGCGGCGAACCGTGCCAGCCTTCGCAGGCGATCGACGACTTCACGAAGAAGCTCGTGGAGCTCTACAACAAGGCCGCCGAGGTGGCGAAGGCCGAAGGTTGCAAGATAGGCCTCCACAACCACACGTGGGAGCACGGCGTCAAGATGCAGGACGGCACGTCGTTCTGGGACTACTTCTTCACGAACACCGTTAAGGACGTGTGCATGGAGCAGGACGTGGGCTGGACGACCTGCGCGGGCGACATGTTCCCCGGTCTCAACGCCGTCGAGCAGTACGTGAAGTATCCGCACCGTTCGCCCACGCTCCACGCCAAGGAGAACGGCATGGGCAAGGACGTGAAGGAGTTCGATGCCATTCTCGGCCAGCCCGGCAGGCCTGGCGCGACGCCCGTGCCGTGGGACGATCTCTTCGTGGCCACCGACAAGGATGGCGTTGAGTGGTACGTTGTCGAATGCGAGCGCCACGAGGACGGTTTCGATGCGGTCAAGCCCTCGTTCGAATTCCTCAAGGGCAAGGGGAGAGCGTAAGCCATGCAGCTCAACCGCAGGAATTTCCTCTTCGGCTCGGCGGCCGCCACGGCGCTCGCCGGCTGCTCCACCGCCAAGGTTGGAGTTCGCGCGCGCAAGCCGGGCGAGAAGGCCAACGTGGCTCTCGTCGGCTTCGGCATACAGGGCCGCTCGGCCCTGATGCCGCAGTTCGTCGCGCAGTACAAGCGCGGCGCGCAGATCGTCGCAGTGTGCGATTGCGACAAGGATCGCCGCGAGGCCGGCGCGAAGATGGTAGACGCGGCATATGCGAAGAGTGGTGTCACGGACGTGCCCAAGTGCCGCGCCGTGGCCGACTTCCGCGAAATCCTCAACGATCCCTTGATCGACATGGTGTGCATCGCCACGCCGGACCATTGGCACGCCTATATGGCCGTCGAGGCGATGAAGCGCGGCAAGGACGTCTATTGCGAGAAGCCGCTCACGTTCAACGTGGACGAGGCCCGCAAGGTCATCGCCGCACAGGAGAAGTACGGTCGCGTGTTCCAGACGGGCTCGATGCAGCGCAGCTGGGACGTGTTCCGCACGGCGGTGATGATCGTCCGCAACGGTTTCATCGGCGATGTCAAGTACGTTGACGCCAACTATGGGCGCGGCGGACAGAAGCTCGGGGGGCCTTCCCATCCGGTCCGCTTCTTCGACAAGCCGGAGAACGCGGCGTCGGAGGGCGCTCCGAACCCGAGCGTGGACTGGGACATGTGGCTAGGTCCGTGCAAGTGGCGTCCGTATTCGGATCAGCTCGCGCCTCGCGGCGTGAACAAGTTCTATCCGATGTTCTGGCGCTTCGACGACGACATCGGCACCGGCTACAACGGCGACTGGGGTGCGCACCACCTCGACATCGCCCAGTGGGGCCTCGACATGGACAAGAGCGGCCCGTACAAGGTCATCCGCTCCGACGAGCCGTACTCTACCAACCTTTTCCACGGTGGCCGCCGCCAGTTCGGCATGAAGATGCTCTTCAAGACGTCCACCGGCGATGTGGAGCTCTATCACGGGCCTTTCGGCGTGTGGGGGACGGTGTTCTACGGCACGAAGGGGATCGTGGCGGTCAATCGCGGCAAGATCGCCGTGTGGACTGGCACTGGCCTCGTGAAGCCCAATGCCGAGATACGCCAGAAGCTCCAGGACGTCTCCTTCATGAAGGACAAGATCGTCGCGGAGTCTGTCGGCAAGGACTACGGCACGGATTCTGCCGTCAAGAAGGACGATCGTCTTGAAGGCGTTCTCAAGAAGCTCAAGGCGAAGTTCGGTCTCGACACGGCACCCGTCCAGCTCTACAACAGCCCGAACCAGGTGCAGAACTTCGTGGAGTGCTACTTCTCCCGTAAGCCGACGATCTCCCCTGCGGAGGTCGGCGCCCGCGGCGCGGTGCTCTGCCAGCTCTGCAACATGAGCTACGTCTACGACACCGGTTTCGACTGGGATCCGGTGAAGATGGACTTCGCGAACGGCACGGGCAAGGGCATCTCGCTCAAGCGCGACTTCTGCCGCAACGGTTGGGAAGTGCGAGTCTGAGCCAATGGAGCTGAACAGACGTTCGTTCCTCGCCGGCGGCACTCTGTTTGCCGCCGGCGCGGTTGCTCCGCAACGGGCCGAGGCCGCGCGTGCAAGAGGCGAGGAGACCTACACGCCGCCGCCTGTCGTAAAAGGCTTGCGGCGCGTAAAGGCCGAGCCGGTGCTTCAATGCCCGGCCCCGGATTCGATGGGCGTGGCGTGGGCGGTTGACGGCTTGGCCAACGGCGTGGTGGAGTTCGCCGACAACCCGCAACTGGCAAACGCCACGACGGTGCGATGCGGCGGTTTCGGCGTGACGGCGTTCGATGACATGGCGCTTCAGGTTCGCCTCGTCGGCCTGAAGCCCAACACGCGCTACTGGTACCGTACGATCACGACACCGATCGCCGTCTACAAGAACGCCTATTCGATCCAGCTTGGCGAACAGGAGGTGGGGAACGTCCATTCCTTCACGACTATGGGCGAAAAAGCGCCTGCGCACTTCTGCGTGATGAACGACACGCACGAACGCTGGAAGCAGTTCGGCCCGATCGTGGAGAAGATTCTCGCCGTCAATCCCGCCGTAACCGTGTGGAACGGCGACGCCACGAACACGACGGAGGACAAGGCTCACGCCGTGGAGGCGTTCCTTGATCCGCCCGTTGCGCGCAAGGACTATGCGGCAGATATTCCGCTTCTCTTCACGAACGGAAACCATGATTTCCGCGGCAAGTGGATTCGCCATCTCGACGAGGTGATGATGGCGCGCCTGCCGGACGAACGCAGTTCGCGCGACTGGGACCTGAAGCGCAATTTCGCGTTTCGCCTCGGCGACGTGGCGATGATCGGCCTCGATACGGGCGAGGACAAGCCTGACTGGCATCCAAAGTGGATGGGACTCGCGAACTTCGCGCCATACCGCAAGGCCCAGACGGTTTGGCTTGAGGAGGCGCTGGCCCGTCCTGACATTGACAGTGCGCCATACATAGTCGCGTTCTGCCACATTCCGCTGTTCGACGGCGACCCCGAAGCCAATCCAGGCGACAGGTTCGAGAACTGGGCCGACTGGCAGAAGGATTGCGCAGACCAGTGGGGGCCGCTTTTCGCGAAACATGGCGTGCAGGTGGTGGTGGCAGGGCATAAGCACTGCTATCGTTTCGACCCTCCTGCTGCCGACAGACCCTGGGCGCAGATCGTGGGCGGAGGCCCCGGCCGGAACGGGAAGGTCAACTATCCAACCGTGATAGAAGGCGTTGCCGCCGATGGCGAACTGAAGTTGACCGTACACAACATCCTGACGGGGGAGGTGGCTGGTTCGCATTCATTCAAGCCCCGCAAAACCGGAGCTGCGAGACTGTTTTGACGCGGCATTTCACCATTTTTGCTGCAATCTGCCTGTACGCTTGCGTCGTGCAGGCGGACGATCCTGACGAATTTTGGAGTCTGTCGAACCTCAAAAGCGGCGCCAACCTCGATTTCCTGTCGGTCGTGCTTGGTGCGGACGTGCGCAGCGCGTACCAATCGCGCGCCAAAATATGCGAAGCCAGGCCCGTTTCCTCGCAATTGGTCAGCGGTAACATCTCCCTCGATCCTTTGGCGCCCGTTGGGCGCGTAGGCGTGGACTTCTGGACCATCTCGTCCCTCACGCACAAGATGGATGCCGTCCACAAGAACATGTTCTTTCAGGAACGCGACTTTACCGTCCGGTACGGGTACGATTGGCAGGTGGCTGCCGGTTGGCGTCTCTCCAGCGATGTGATGAGCACGTGGGTGATGTTGCCGGGATACACTGACGGGTTGGACCACACCACGCACGAATGGCGATGCGGCCAACGTCTGGAAAACCCTTGGATTACGCCATTCTACCTCGTACGCCGCTCCGTCCACCCGCGCGATTGGCTGTATGTGAGGATTGGAGTGCAGCACAAATTCCAGCTGACGGATTCGCTTTCGTTCACGCCTTGCGTTTTCGGCGAGGGAGGAAACGAGAACCACTATCAGCAGCGCTATGGAGCGAAGGATCCCGCATGGTCAAAGTACCATAGCGGCCTGCAGGCGTTGAACATGGTGTTCACGCTGTCGTGGAAAGTGTCGTCGTGGGCGTCGCTCTATGCGAGCGTGCAGCAATTCGGCATTGTCGACGCCGATGCGCGCGACCGTACCAAGGCCAGCAAGTCTCACAATGCCCGCCGCGATCTGACAATCGGCACGATAGGCGTAACCTGCACGTTTTAAAGCGGCGGGTGCGGTTTTGGCGCACGGATTCGCCCAAATATGCTATTCTATTGGCATGGACAAGCAGAATCCCTTTCTCAAATACCTCAAGATCATCGGAAGCTGGCGCGATGTCGCTGACGCCGCGCGTACCACGATACGCATGTCCGAGGGGCAGAGGGAGCCTTCTTCCCGCTGGAAGAAGCGCATCCTGCTGGCGGAACATTCGCCGGTGCGCAAGCTGTTCGTCAGCTGGAAATGGAGCAACCTGCCTTATTGGGTGAGCGTTCACTTCGTGCGGCACAAGTACGGCATCGAGCACTTTGTCAGCACCCAGCGTACGGACCGTACCGGCGAGGACCGTACGGTGAAGACGCAGGATGCGCCGGTGGAGCACGAATGCATGGCGAACGCCGCCGAGGTGATGTTCATCAGCCGTAGGCGGCTGTGCGCGCAAGCGTCGCCGGAGACGCGTGCCGCGTGGCGGCTCGTGGTGGACGCGCTTGCGGAGAAGGAGCCGGAGCTGGCGGCATGTTGCGTTCCCGATTGCGTATACCGCGGTTTCTGCCCGGAGTTCAAGAGCTGCGGATATGCATCGACGCCGGCCTACGCCGAAGCGGTAAAGCGTTACAGGACGGTGGAATAGATGGTGATTGAAGTTCCAGATCGGCTGGCGCAGGCATTTCCCCCAAGACCGCTAGACGTCCACAAGTATTCCTCAGGCGTCGTGACGGTTGTCGGCGGATCTGCACGCTACAGCCATGCACCGGTCATAGCCGGATTGGGCGCACGCGCCGGCGGGGCCGGGTTGGTGCAGCTTGTCGTGCCGGATGCATCGCGTATTGCCGCCGGTGCCTTGCTTCCAGAAGCCACTTTCACGAAGCAGACGCCGGCATGCGTTCCGCCTGGCGCCGATGTGACCGTAATTGGCATGGGCCTGGGGTCCACGCCTGGCGCCGAGATGCTCGTTTCACGGCTTCTGTCGGGAAGCCAGGGCCGTTTCATACTGGATGCGGATGCGTTGACTGTTCTGGCCCGCTGGTACGCCAGCAAGCCAAGCACGTTGCCGGTGACGGAGGGACAGACCCTTGTCCTCACGCCGCATGCCGGCGAAGCGGCAAGATTGTTGGCTTGTACTGCGGCGGATGTGCAACATGACAGGATGCAGGCCGTCAGGGCCATTGTCGGCCGTTATCACGCAGTTGTAGCGTTGAAGGGGCCGCGGACGTTGGTTGCCGCCCCCGGTTGCGAGACCGTATTCACGTGCGAGGCGGGCAATCCGTTCATGGCAATGGGTGGCATGGGCGATCTCCTGTCTGGTATTCTGGCGGCCCGTTGGGCCTATATTACCAGGCAGGAACCGAACCTTCCATCTGTCCGCCAGGCGTTCCTTGCGGCATGTTCGGCCGTGTGGCTCCATGCGGCCGCATCGGATTCCATCGTAAACGCAGATCCACCCGGCGATCCTTCTCTTGTCAACACCGCCTCAAAGGTGGCATCGTTGCGCGTCCAGCTTGAAAGGGGCTGACCATGGTCGATTACCAGTCGCTGTGCAGCCGTCTTGAGGAAGAGGACGCTCCTTTCGGTCTCGTTTCGCAACAGGCGTCTCCAACCGCCGGTATCCTTCGCGAGCGTTTTGGCGCGCGGTTGGCCTGTCTGTTCTCCCCTGAACACGGCTGGTTCGGTTTTGCTGCGGCAGGTGAGAAGACGGGTTCCGAGGTACATCCTTTCTGGCACATTCCCGTATATTCGCTCTACGGAGAGACGCGTCGTCCGACGCCTGCCATGCTTTCAGGCATTGGTCGCCTGGTGGTCGACATGCAGGATATCGGAGTGCGGTGCTACACGTACCTCGCAACGCTCAAGCTCGTGCTGGAGGCGGCTGCGGAGGCGCACCTGCCTGTGACCGTGCTGGATCGTCCGATACCTTTGGGAGGCGTGGTGGACGGACCGGGGCTGTCGGACGGATTCGCTTCTTTTGTGGCGCCCGTCGATGTGCCTCTTTGCCACGGCATGACGCCTGGCGAATGCGCCACGTTCATCGTCGGTGCCGAATCGCTGGACGTCAACCTCTCCGTCGTCAGGATGCGAGCGTGGTCGCACGAATCAGTTTCGCCGTGGCCCAATTTCATGCCTCCGTCTCCGGCCATCCGCAGTTGGGATTGCGCCGCCCTGTATCCGGCAACCGTATTTTCCGAGGCATGTCCGGCCATAGATTGCGACAGGGCCGGTTCGTTGGCGTTTCGCGTGCTTGGCGCTCCTTGGATGGATGCCGCCGGACTGCTGGATTCCGTAAGGGAACCGCTGGTCCGGTGCGGAGTGGAGGCGCGGAATGTCCGCTACCGGCCGCAAAGCGGCGATTATGCAGGATCTGCAATCGACGGGATATTGCTTACGCTCGGCGATGTGTCGGCATATCGTCCGGTAACGGCAGGCGCGCTCCTGTTTGCATCGATTCACCGGCATCATCCGGCGGACATGGCTCGCGGATTCAGGCCCGAATGGCTTGACAAGCTTTCCGGATCTTCCGGCCTGCGGACGGCACTGGACGATTCTGGCCGACTGGAGGACCTGCTTGTCAACTGGTCGGCTGCGGCCACCGAATTTGACGTCGAACGGCGTGTCAATCTCTACAAATAGAGATGGCGGCGTTTGAACGCCGCCATCTCCATAGGAACCCTTGCCGATCCTGTGGTTATTTCTTCTGGGTGTCCTTCTTTGGCGTTGCGGGCTTTGCGTCGGCTTTCTTTGCATCATCCTTCTTCGCATCATCCTTCTTCGCATCATCCTTCTTCGCGTCGTCCTTCTTCGGCTCCTCCTTGGCCTTGACCAGATCCTTGCGGGTCTTGGACATGTTGTCCGCGCTGTAGGACGATATGGAGAATGCCCACTTGCCGGTCTTCTCGTTGAAGTCCGCGACGGTCTTCTCCAAAGTGGCGTTCTCGGTGGCGTTCGTGCCTACGGCTTTGAATGATGCCGAGAGCTTCACCCAACGGTCGGACCCCGTAGCGTTGCCGACCTTTGCGGTATAGGACTGTCCGTTCTTGAGCGTCACCGTGTATACGGCGCCGGTCGTGAAGCCAAGTTCCGCGTCCGAGAGCTTGGGATCGGCCACGCCCGTGAAGTCCAGATAGGAGAGGGCGGAGTCGAGCGAATACGTCTTGGACGTGTCCAGTTCCTCCTTCGGGCCAAGGCCGGCGAGATCCCACTTGCCGTCTTTGCGAGTGAGCTTGACGGTCTCTTTGCCTCTGGAATACGCCACGGAGGTCACGTCCGAGGCCGTGACCGATGCTATGCGCGTATCCGTCCATTTCTTGGGATCGCCGTCAAACGCATCGAGCGTATCCTTCACCAGCACCACCTTGCCGTCGAACTGGAGGTATCGGCCGTCCGGATATCCGCCACCGCCGAACTGGGCCATCTGGCCGCGTGGCTTGCCGGTATGCGTATCGCCGATTTCCACGGATGCCAGCTCCTTGCCGGAGGCATCCTTGAGGGCGACCTTGGCTGGAGAGGCGATCGTACGGCCGTTGGCGACCTGTCCGACCTTGAGTTCCTGGAGCTTGAGAATGTTCTCTCGGATCTTGGTGACGTCGGCGGGATAGCTGTGCAACGTCTCCACCACCCATCCTTTGTCTGTGGCGGCGAGTGCGAGCGGCTTGGCGCCGCCGATGTCGATGCGGGCTACTGCCGAGGCGTCGAAGGCGGGCAGTACCTGCTTGCCGACGAGCGACGGCGACTTCATCTTCTTTCCTGCCGTGGTGAAATAGGCCGCTCCGCCGAGAACGGCGGCAACGGCGGCGAGGACTGCTAGATTCTTTGTTGTCATTTCAATTGCTCCTTTGTGCTATCCTTAGTGCTTTCTGCGCATCAAGCCGCGGAACACGCCGAACAGGATCACGAGAAGTGGAATCAGCGTGATGTTGATCACCTTTAGCGTGAGGCCGAGGTTGTCGATGTCTGCCGTCAGTTCCTTGCGGACGTTCTTCAGCTGGCGCTGGGTGTCGGCACGGGACTTGCGCAGTTTGGCGATCTCCTCCTGCTGTTCCTTCGAAAGAATCATGCGTTCGCTGCCGCTCTTCTGCTTCTGCAGGGCCGAAAGGCGCTGCTGGGTCTGCTCGAGCTCCTGTTCGAACGCTTCCTGCTTCTTCTGCCACTTGGCCATGGCCTTGGCTTCGAGCGCATCCACCTTCACGAAGGGGCGGTTTGACGGTCCGCGCGATCTCAGGCCGATCAGCTCCTCGCGTCCTGCATACTGTTCGATCATATTGGCGAACAAGACGAGGTTGTCGTTGATGGGCTGGGCGATCGGCCCGAAGATGGTGTTCATCACCTGCACGCAAAACTGGTCGGCGAGGAAATCGGAATCGCCGAACAGTATGACGGTGCCTTTGCCTTCGGCCACGACAGTCGGGACGGCGTTGGTGGAGCCTTCCTTGAAGTCGGGTCCCTTGGGAAACGCGGTCTTGAACGTGCCGGAGAGGCGACCGGCCAGCGTGCGCCGCACGCCGTCGGGATTCAAGTCCTTGCGCATCGCGCCCATGCCGAACTGCGCGCCCATGCGGTCGACGAGGCAGGCGTCCTTCTCCGACGTGGTGATCAGCGGCTCGAACGAAAGCCCGTCCTTGCCGGTGAACGAAAACGCGCCGGCGAAGGGGAACATCACCTGCGTAAGGCTGGAGACGAGCAGATCCTTGGCGTCCATGTTCTTTGCGGAGAGCGACAGAAACGCGGGGTTCTCCTCGGCGCGGCCATTGCCTGCGTTGAGCTTGGTGGCTGACGCAAGGTCGGCAACGAGCTTCGAGGTGTCGAACTGGATGCCCCATGCGTCAAACAGCTTTCCGAGGGTGGACGGGCCATCCTGTCCGCCCATCTGCATCATCATGGGATTCTGCTGCTGGCGGCTGGACAGCATGTCCATTATGCTGAACGGATCCACGCACGCGATAAGGCGGCCGCCACGGATGACGAACTGGTCGATCGCGAACAGCGTCTTTTCGGAGAGATCCTTCGCATGAAGAACGACGAGCGCCTTCACGTCGTCGTCGATCTTGTCGGCGTCGACCGGAATTTCGCGGACGTCATAGTCCTTCTTCAGCTCGCCAAACGCCGCCCATCCCGGGTCAGGCTGCTGGCGTTGCATCATCATCATCTGATTCGGCTGGCCGCCCATGACGTTGGGCAGGGAAGTCATGAGTCCGATGACGGGACGCTCTGGCCATGCGACACGCGTGATGCAGCGGGTCACGTCGTACTCGAGAGTGGACTCGGTACGGGGGCTGAAGCGCGGGAGAGACTCCTCACGGTCGCCACACACTGCAACGAGGCCGAAGTAGACGGGCTGGCCGAAGGGGTTGACGTTCTGGGGCTCGATGCCGTAGCGTTGCGCCCATTCCTCGGCATCGCTGTCGGGTTTCGGGTCGTACGCCTCCAGCTCCACATGTCCGTTGCCGGCAAGTTCATACTCCTTCAGGAGGTTCTGCACCTGCTGGGCATACGTCTTGAGCTGCATCGGCATCTCCGCCGAGGAGGAACTGAAGTAGAACTTCAGCGTGACATCCTGCTCGAGTTTGGCCAGGACGGCCTTTGATCCCTTGGTGAGCGTATACAGCTTTTCGCCAGTGAGATCCATGCGCAGAGGCAGGTTGGAGAGGATCAGGTTCGTCGCGCCGATGATGACGGCGACGATTGCAAGTCCGACGATTCCGTTTAGTTTCTTGTTCATGTCAAGTCCTTACAAGAGTCGGTTGACTCTCAGCTCTTAGCTCTTAACGTTTGATAACTCCTACGAGGCTTTCCTGCTGTCGGTGACGACTTGCGCGGCGGCAAGCATGAACACGATCACGCCTACGTAGTATCCGATGTCCGCGAAGTCCACCACGCCGCGCCGCATCGATTCGAAATGCTGCAGGAGCGAGCAGGACGCGATGCCGTTGACGATGCTCGAAGGCACGCCCCAGCCGGCTACCGCATTGACGACAGGATCGAACCCTATGATCAGCAGCAGGAACGTGAGTGCGAGCGCGATCACGAAACCGATCACCTGGCTGCGCGAGAGCGACGAAGCGAACACTCCGATCGCGGTGGCCGCGCCAGCGAGAAGGAAACTGCCGAGATAGCCGCAGAATACGGCGCCGAAGTCGGGGCTGCCGAGCCATGCCGCGGTGCAGACGACCGGGAACGTGAGTGCGAGCGCGATCCCGATGAAGGCCCACGCGGCGAGGAACTTGCCGATCAGCGCCTCCCAGAGCGTCACCGGGAGAGTGAGCAGCAGTTCTATGGTTCCGTTGCGCCGCTCTTCCGCCCAGAGGCCCATCGTGGCGGCAGGCACGAGCAGCAGGTACACCCACGGATGCCAGAAGAAGAACGGCGTCAGATCGGCCTGGCGGCGTTCGTAGAACATCGCTACCCCGAATGTGAGGAATCCCACAAGCACCAGGAATGCGACCAGAAACACATAGGCCACGGGCGAATCGAAGTAGCTCTTGAATTCACGCCCGAAGACAGTCTTTATTTTAGAGCAGGGACACATGGCTATTTGCCCTCCTTGTCCATTGTCAGGTTGCGGAACACTACGTCCAGCTTGCCGGACGGATCCATCGCGCGGAGCTTGTCTGGCGTGCCGTCGGCCTTGATTTCCCCGTGCGAAATGATGACCGCGCGGGTACATACCGCATCGACTTCTTCGAGGATGTGGGTGGAGATGATGATGGCCTTTTCCTTTGCCATGTTCTTTATCATCTCGCGCACGACGAACTTCTGGTTGGGGTCGAGGCCGTCAGTGGGCTCGTCCATGATGAGCACCTTCGGGTCGTGCAGGATGGCCTGCGCAAAGCAAGTGCGCTGGCGGTAGCCCTTGGACAGCGTCTCGATCGTCTGCCTGGCGACATTGGTGAGCTTCGCATCGACGATTGCCTTCTCCACCCGATTCTTCGCCTCTGCGCCGTGGAAACCGCGTATCTTGGCGATGAAGGCGAGAAAGTCCATCACGGTCATAGCCCTGTAGCTTGGTGCGGCTTCGGGCAGGTATCCAAGTTCGCTTTTGGCGCCGACGGGATCCTTTAGGATGTCGTGCCCGCATATTTCCGCCGTGCCGGATGTCGGCGGAATGAATCCTGTGATCATTCGCATGGTTGTCGATTTCCCCGCGCCGTTCGGCCCGAGGAAGCCAAGCACTTCGCCCTTTTTGACCTCAAAGGATATTCCCTTGACGGCCATGAAGGAACCGAAGCATTTCTTCAGGTTTTCAACCTTGAGCATTGTTGTTCCTTTGGTTCTTTGTCCAGTTGTTCAAAACAAGCGAATAGAAGTATATCGCATTTTGCCTTGCGATTCCAGTCTAACATTCGTATGTTAGGAGAATGTTAGGAATCGGTCTTGCAACCGGCTTTATGGAGAGCCGCCATCTTGGCGGCGGTGCCTGCATGTCCCTACTCTTCGACGGCTTTCCATAGACGGTGGCTCTCCATGCAAGCATGCCGCAGCGGCGTACTAACCCGTTACCGATTTTTTCATGCAGTTCCTGATTGACATAAATGCAGGGGGGGGGTATAATGTAGCGCAATTTGAAGATTGGAACACGTGCGCCGCGTGGCCATGGAGCGTGTTTCCGGATCTGAAAGCGAAACAGAAAGGATCTATGGAATGAAACTGGAAAAGATTTGCGCGACAGAGGTGCGCAGATTGGCGTACGCGCTGGCATACGCATTCGCGGCGGCGGTTCCGCATGCCCTGCCGGCTGACGATCTGACGCTTGCCGCCGGCAAATCGCAGACGATCTCCGAAAGCGGAACTTACAGCTACGACACCATTACCGTCAACGGTTCGCTGACGATTTCAGGTTCCGGCGTGAATGTGACTGCGGTAAAAGTGCTGGTGGCCGAGGGGGCCGGAGAGACGGGCGAACTGACGGTGAAAGACGGCGCCACGCTTACGGTCACGGGGGTGCGTGACGGAGCGGACTATCCGTTCACCGTCGCGCACGCCACGGCGGCGACGGGATCGGCAAACGCCTATGGCACGCTGAACGTCTTGAACGGCGCAACCGTAACGACGCACGATCTGCTCATAGCCAACATGGAATTATGCCATCCGAACCATTCGATCGCCGCGATGAACATTTCCAACGCCACGGTGACGGTACAAAACTACATGTGGACGACACGCGGCAATGCGTACAACGGTTACAGCAGCACCGCCGACTGGTATCCGGTGACGAACGTTCTTTACGAAGGCGCCGTGCTTGACGTGAAGTATCTCATCCGGAATGCGTCAAGCAAGACCCTCTGCTCGTTCAGGGGCGGGAAGCTGAAATTCCTTGCATGCCAGTCGATGGACGGTGGTACGCTCGTGCTGTCAGGCGACGGCGGATGCCCCATAGACGTGGAATCCAGGCAAACTGCCGATGGCAACGATCTTTTCGGACTGGTCGCTGGCAGCGGCGGAAGCGTTGGAAAAGTCAGGCTGTCCGGTTCGGGCGGGTGTGTGATACGCGGTTCCGCCAAGCTCAAGGCTTCGTCCATCAGCGGGACGGGCGCTACGCACGAAGCGTTGACATCTTCCTACTCCGGCCCGTTGACCCTTCACGTTCCGGAAATTGCGCAAATGGCGGCAAACCAGCTTTCGTCAACCGGCACGTCCCTCGTCTTGCCTGACGACGAGTTCACCGCATTCGATATGAACGGATATGACGCCGCCTTCGCCACGGTGCACGAAGGAGCCGGCGTCCTGCGAAATACAGTACGCAAGTCCGCGCCGGTGTTGACCGTCGGCGCAACTGGAATGGACGGTTCGCTGAAGATGCTGACGACTGGTTCCATGTCGGTTAAAAAGCTCGGCGGCGGCACGTGGACGGTGTCTGGCGACCGCCTTACGGACATCTACGTCTACGACGGAACTCTGAACATAGTTCCATCCGCCAATTACATCTACTGGAAGTTCGCACCGACGGAGGTGTACGGCCCCAACCATGTCGCCATGCAGCTTTCCGGTTTTCGGCTTCTGGACGCAGACGGCCTGCCGATCGACCTTTCCACGCGCGCAGGGACGGGATCTGACGTCCTGTCCGCTTCCACGCAGTCAAAACTTTTCGATGACGACACGTCCTCGACGGTGTTTGTACAAAGAAAAGACGGGGAACAGAACGCGCATTTCGAGGCGTGGATCCAGTTCATGCGCCCTGTCGCCGTTTCCGGCTATACGTGGTCGACTGCGCACGACTACGGCCCCGACACGAAGTGGGAGAACAATTCCGAACATCCTGACGATCTGGTTCCGCCGGCCTATGACAAATCCTATTGCCGCGACCCGAGCGCATGGACATTGCAGGCCTCGAACGACGGCGTAAGCTGGATAGCCATGGATTCCGTGAGCGGATTCAAGGCCGTCAACGCGCGTTATACGTTCAACACCAATTTCTCGTGCCACGGGCACAATACCATAACGGGCATGGTGAAGATTGCAACCGGTGCCACTCTGAACGTGACGAAGCCGACCCTGCTTTCACCTGTGTTCTGGCAGAACGGCGGCACTGTCAATCTGGCTCCCGGGTGCAGGTTCGCGATTGACGGAGCCGGTGATTCGCGGTTCTTCAACCTCCCGGAAGCGTCTTCTGTCGAAAAGAAAGGCACAAGCATCGTATCGGTGCAGGGCGGGACGTTCTCGAACAGCGTCCATGTGTCAGACGGAAGCCTCGCTCTCGCCGGCAATCCGGGCATATCGTCGAAATACTGGCGCTGGCGCGTAAAGAAACTGAAAGCGTGGTGGATTGATCCCGTAAAGAACCCCAACGGGAGCGTCAATACACCGAACTCCTTCCAAGCCAGAGGGTTGGGGCTTTACGACAAAAATGGCAATCGCGTAAACACGGTGTCAAAGGGAACGACGGTAGTCTCTTCATCCGCTAGCGGAATGAATGCATTGATCAAGGACGACATGCCCACTGCCGTCTGCTTCGTCGCCATTGAACATTCGAGCTGGGATAGCCAGCCTGAAACCGTCCAGTATCCCTTGCCAGATCCGGAAGACGAATCCACATGGCTGCAGCTGACGTTCAAGCTTGGCGATTCCGCGCCGAATGTCTATTCCTACGCGATTGCCACGGCTGGCGACCATACCGACCGCGATGCGGTGTCGTGGGATTTTTCGATTTCAGACGACGGTTCGGAATGGACGGTGATCGAAGAGCGCGACGACGAAGAGGTGGCTATCGACCGGGTCGTCTGGACAGCCTACAACGAAGGATTCAGATTCCCGTTCCCGGTATCCGGCGATGAGAACGTCCTCGTCCCCGGCACGGAGGTGCAGGTGGATGGCGGCGCCGTTCTGGCATTCGCCGGTGCGGCCACGGTGATCGACAAGCTGCGGATCGACTTCGCAGAGGGCGCGGGAACGCTGTCGCATTTCAACCCGGCGGCAAATGGGGAGCTGCGGCTGGAGAACGTACCTGCGGGTGCGAACCTTTCGGCGCTGGCGTTGCTCTCGGTCGGTACGGCGGTGAACGCCGCGAATCTGTCGAGCTGGGCCGTTTGGGTGGACGATTCCCCGTCTCCATATCGACTGTTGGTCAGTAACGGCAGTCTCGCGCTGCTGCCTGCCGGTACGATCATGATTGTAAGATAGCGGTTCAGATGCCGAAATGCCGCAATGCCGCGGCAACGCCGTCTTCATCGTTCGACAGCGTGACGTAATTCGCCGCCTTGCGCACGTCCGGGCAGGCGTTGGCCATGGCCACGCCCACGCCGGCCATCTCCACCATCGTCAGATCGTTGGCGCCGTCGCCGAACGCCATGCAGTTTTCAAGTCCGAACCCCATGTGTTCGGCGAAACGCTTGAGCGCCAGGCCCTTGTGCGCGTTCGCGCTGTTCAGCTCCAGATTGTTGAAGGTGGATGACGAGACTGCGATCATGGGAAACGATTCGGCCAGCATTGACGAGATCGCCGCGCGGACTTCCAGGTTCCTGGCGAAAAGCATTATCTTCTGCACGTCTTTCCCGTACTCTTCGAGGTGGGCCTTGAGGTCTGGATAAGGCTTGCGAAGTTCGCGAATCATCTTGAGGTAGTGTTCGTCGGGCGCGTAGTCCGCCGCTCTGGCCTGCATGGCGGCAGTCATTCTGCCCCAATTGTCCTGGTAGCAGTCGTAGATCACATCGAAGCCGTCCAGCCTGCGCATGATGTCGAGAGCCGTGCCAAGCGGGATCTCCTCGCGCGCGAGCGCCGCATCCGTCGCGCGGTCGTACACCTGCGCGCCGTTGACCGTGATGGCATATCGAACGAACTTGAGGTTGCGCACGCTTTCGGGCATGCCGCCGAAAAAACGTCCGGTGGTGGGAACCACGAGAATCCCTTTCGCCGCCGCGTCCTCGAGCGCGGCGCGGTTTCCGGGAGTGAGATTCTTGCCGGAGTCAAGAAGCGTTCCGTCCAGGTCAAGTGCGAGAATTCTGATACCGTCCATGGACGACAGTATAGCATATCCTTCTTTTGCGGCTTTGCGCGTACGGGGGCAAGTGTGGTATAATATGCGCCCATGAACGCATTGGCAGAACAGCTGAACGCGACGCTAGGGTCTGTGGCGGACATGTTGTCCCCCATAGGGCGTCGCATCTACTTTCCGTACGGCGGGATCCTCGGGCAGGGCGCCGAAGCCAGGACCTGCGACATCAACGCGACAATAGGGATGGCGTTTGAGGAGGATGGATCGCCGCTCGTGATGGACTGTTTCGCCGGCCAGACGAAATTGGGCCGCAAGGCGTTCCTTTACGCGGGTTCGTTCGGTCTTCTGCCGCTTCGCGAACGTTGGCGCGAGATGCAGCTGGAGAAGAACCCCAGCCTCAAGGGCAAGCGTTTCTCTCTGCCGGTCGTCACAAACGCGCTTACGCACGGCCTGCGGATTTCCGCGGAGCTCTTTGCCGGTCCCGGAGACACGGTTGTGGTGCCGGACCTGTACTGGGACAACTATTCGCTCGTCTTCGAAGAGATCGCCGGGGCGAAACTGACGGTTTTCAACACGTTCAAGAACGGTGCCTTCGATGTCGCGGCGATGAAGGCCGCGCTGCTTGCGCCGGGCGACAAGAAGCTGCTCGTCCTTAATTTCCCGAACAATCCGACAGGTTACACCGCCACGCGCGGCGACGCCAGGAAGATCGTTGCGGCCGTTAAATCCGCCGCCGGCAAGGGCAAGAAGATTGTCGTGATCCTTGATGACGCGTATTTCGGCCTTGTCTATGAAAAGGGCGTGCATGGCGAGTCCCTTTTTGCCGAGTTCAGCGATCTCCACAAGAACGTGCTTGCCGTAAAGCTTGACGGCACCACAAAGGAAGACTACGTGTGGGGATTGCGGGTGGGATTCATAAGCTTCGCATGGAAGGGCGCCACGGACGAGCAGCTCAAGGCCATGGCGGCCAAGGCCGCCGGCGACGTGCGCAGCGGCATTTCAAACGCGTCGTCGATCGGCCAGCACATGGCGCTCGCCGCATACAACGATCCAGATTATTTCCGGCAGAAGCGGGCGAAGTACCAGGTCCTCAAGAAGCGCTACGCGCTCATCCGCAGGATACTCGCCAAGCATCCCGGCTATGCCAGCCGTTTTGAAACGATGCCGTTCAACAGCGGCTATTTCATGTGCGTGAAACCAAAGGGCGTCGATGCAGAGGCCGTGCGGCGGCATCTCATAGAGAAGTATTCTACGGGCACGATAGTCCTGTCGGGGCTGATCCGTCTGGCGTTTGCCACCACGCCTGCGGCCAAGCTGGAGACGCTTTTTCGGAATGTGGCGGATGCCATCGACGATCTTTCCGGCAAGCGATGATCGTCGATTTCCATACGCACAACTTCCCAGACGCGATCGCCGCACGCGCGATAGCCGGCATGGTCGAAAAGCTCCGCCGCAGGTTCGTTCCGTTCGGCGACGGCACGCTGGCGTGCCAGCTCGCCGATGCGCATGCAAACGGCATCGACAGATGCGTGATGTGCCCTATCGCGACAAAACCGTCCCAGGCCGGCGTGATCTTGCGCACCGCACTCGAAATACGCGACGGCGAGAGGGGCGAGGATGCCGCACGCACCATCATCCCCCTGGCTTCGGTGCATCCGGCAGACCCGGAATACAAAAGCCATCTGAAGGCGATTGCCGACGCCCGCATCCCCGGCATAAAGCTCCATCCGTACTACCAGGGATTCCGGCTCGACGATCCGTCCGTATTCCCGTTCTTCGCCGCCTTGCGCGATCTGGGGCTGTGCGCCATCGTCCACTGCGGCTACGATCACGGCTTCAGGGACGTGCCGATGAGCTGCGGACCCGCGGAGATCGCTTCTCTGCTCGCTGCCGTGCCTGGGCTGGGGCCCCGCTTCATCGCGGCGCACCTTGGCGGACGCGAGGGCAATCCGCCAGGCATGACGGACCGTCTTCTCGACACGGGGTGCTTCATCGACACGGCCTGCCTCGAATTTCTGCAGGACGATCCTGATGCCGTTCGCGTTATGGAGACATGGCCAGCCGATCGCATCGTGTTCGGTACGGACTATCCGTGGAACCGCCAGCGGCGGCTTGTCGAGTGGGTGAAGGCGCATCGTCCCGCCGCCGCCGAGCAGGAGGCCATCTTCCATCTCAACGCCGAACGGCTCCTCGGGCTGTGATGACGGAAGCCGGACGATTTGATACAATGTCCGCATGAAAAAAGCCTTGAAGACGTTTTCCGATCCGCAGAAGCTGCAGAAGTGGTGCGCGGCGCGCCGGGAGGCCGGTGCGCGGATCGCGCTCGTCCCTACGATGGGATACCTGCACGAAGGACACCTTTCGCTCATTGCGGCGGCCAGGAAGAAGGGGGCCGACGAGATTGTCGTGAGCGTATTCGTAAACCCCGTCCAGTTCGGACCGAACGAAGACTACGAGAAGTATCCGCGTGACGAGAAGGCCGATCTCGCCAAGTGCCGTGCCGCCGGAGCAACCGCCGTGTTCTTCCCCACGCCCGCCAACATGTATCTGGACGGATATTCCACCTACATCACCGAGGAAACGCTGGCGGCGGGCCTGTGCGGCGCGCGTCGTCCCGGACACTTCCGGGGCGTATGTACCGTCGTTGCCAAGCTCTTCAACATCGTCCATCCGCATCTGGCCGTCTTCGGACAGAAGGATTTCCAGCAGGCGGCGGTGATCAAACGGATGGTGCGCGACCTGAACTTCGACGTGCAGATTGTCGTCTCGCCGATCGTCAGGGAACCGTCCGGCCTCGCGCGCAGTTCGCGCAACACATACCTTTCGGATGACGAACGGACGCGCGCCGTAGCGCTCTCGCAGGCTCTTCGCCTGGCGAAGGCCGATGTGGCGGCGGAGGGATCCGTCCCTTGGCGCGCGTGCCGCGCGAAGATCGTGAAGATGCTCGAGAAGGCCGGCTTGACGGTAGACTACGTCGAGGCTGTCGACTCCGAGACGCTTGCGCCAGTGAAGACGCTCGCAAAGGGCGTGGCAGTGCTTCTTGCCGTCTGGTGCGGGAAAACGCGGCTGATCGACAATATCGAATTGTAGCGGAGCCGGCGGATGCGGACAGAGGTGTCATGGCGCCGGCTTTGGATGCTGTCCGGATTCGCTTCGGCGCTTGCCGGCGACTGGTTCCTTGCCATACGGGGCGCGCCGCGCACGTCTGCGGGATTTCTGGCGGGCGTCATCTGCTTCACGGCCGCCCATGCCATGTGGCTCGCCGGCCAGCTCCGCGAGGCGCGTCCGGACGCGCGTACGTTCCTTGCGGCGGCCATACCGCTTTCGCTGTTCGCAGGCGTCCGCCTGTTTCCCGTCTTGCCGCCTGCCGCAGGCATGGCGGTCTGCCTCTATGCTTTGGCGTCTGCATTGTCTTTTTCGACGGCTCTGGCGACGCGGCGCGTCTTCTACGCGCTTGGAATAGGGCTGTTGCTCTTCTCCGATCTCCTTGTCGGCGGCGGACTTTTGCACGTGCCGGGATGCCATCTGCTTTCCGGCCCTGCATATCTTGTCGCGGAGGCGTGCCTGCTGGTGTCGTTCTTCTGGAGAGACGAACGGCGTTTCGCCGCTCTGCGGCATGACATCTGGCCGGGCACCGTCAGGGCCGGTGCCGCCATGCTGCTGTTCTTCGTGCTTGCCGCAGTCCTGTACCCTGGCGGGTACAATCCGCTGATGCGGATGTTGAGCGCTCTTGGCCGCACGGAGGTGAAGATGGTTGCCTATCCCTGGAGCCACTATCTGTTCATGGCGGGAATGGCGATGGCGGTCCTTGCGGCGTCACGCACGTGGTTGCATCTCGTCCAGGGACGTGCGTCTGGATGGCGGGGAGCCGCATTGGCGTGGGGTGCCGCGGTCAACGTCGCCGGGTTGTGCGCCATCGCCCTTGTCCCGGAAGATGCGAGCATGGTGTTCCACAACCTGGGATGCCATTTGGCCGCGTTGGGAGGAGCAGGCGTGCTTGTCGCCTGCGATCGGCCTGGCCGCGAACGGGCGTGGACGTGCGTCCTCGTCTCCATCGCCGGTCTTTTCTGCGCCAATCTCGTGCTTCATGGCCTCGGTGCGATTCCGTTCGTGCCGTGGACGACCGCATTGCAAAAGGTGTTGATAGCATCATTCGCCATTTGGATAGTCGATCTCGCCCGGCATGCACGTTCCGCTCCGCTTGGGCTGGGGACGAGGATTCTGCTGGCGTTGATGGCGGCCGTGGCGTGCATTGCCATGGCCATCCCGTTTCTTGGCGGAAAAGGCATGGAGATGACGGGCCGGGAAACGGTTCGCCATGCAGATACGCCACGTCCATTCACCGCGGAAGAGCAGATGGCGTTGAAGTGGCTGGAACACGTGACGGGGCCGCTTTCCGAAGCTGACGAAAAAAAGTGGTGGGCGATAGGCGGACGCCAGTTCGGCATCTTCGCCAAGCGATACAACATCGCGTTCTGCGGATATGCCGCCGCAGCTTTGGCGTTGCGTGGCGATGAAGCGGTACGCATGCGGGCCGGCCGCATCCTGGGCAATTGCATAGTGCGCTACCTGGCCCGCGACGTGTGGGCGTATTCGATGAGCAAGAGCTACTGGGGGCGCAAGCCTTGGGCTCCAGATCCGTGCTATCGCGAAAACGTGATGTATACTGGCCACCTGCTGCAGCTGCTGGCGCTCTACGAAACTTTTACCGGCGACAAGCGCTATTGGACTGACGGGTTCGATTTCGTGTGGAGCGACGGACGGCGCGTGCATTATACGGTGAAGAAGCTCATCGACGTTACCGTGGCGCAGATGAGGAAGGGACCCAATGGCGGCGTGGCGTGCGAACCGGGCCTTGTGTTTTTCCCGTGCAACAACCATCCTCATTTCGCACTTGCGCTTTTCGCGCGTCTTGGGCATGGCGACTGGACTGGCGACGCCCGCAGATGGGAAGAGTGGGCCTTGTCGCACTACGTGAATCCGTTGTTTGGCGGGGGGCTGTTCAATCTCGTCTGCCATGTCCGGTCCGGACTCTTTTATCCGCGAGGGCACTCCGGGCTGGACGGATGGTCGCTCCTGTGGTACGAGCCATGGGCATCGGAGAGAGGACGCGTCCTTGCGCTGTGGCGTGACGCCGCGAACCGTATCGACTGGACGGCGCTTGAAACCGGTCCAGACGCGCGGGAGGGATGTTTGTCGTGCTGCGATCCCGTGGATGCACCGCCTGTGGCCACGGCAGCCTTTCTCGCGGCGGCGGCGCGCGCCTGCGACGATCACTCCACCGCGGAACGTCTCGAAGCGCTCGTCGCACGGCATCTCGCCAGGCAGGACGGGCGGATGTTCCTTGATGTAGGGCGGGACTGGCGGATCGGCTCTACTGCGAACTGGATCATCTCGCGCGCAGAGGCGAACGGAATGCGTTTTCGCGATATGCTTCGCCGTTGACTTCTACCGGGGCCGCGAGATGAATCGCTGCATGTTTCCGTCCAGGATCTCGGAAAGGGCGCTTGGGGTGAGGTTTCTGAGAGCTGCGAATTCGGAATGCAGCCTTGATATCGTGTCGAGGGCCTCCTGGGCGTGCAGGGCATAGTCCATGTCCGTCTCAAGCAACGTCCGTTCCAGCGGCAATTCCCTTGCGAGCGTGCGGTAGTTCACGGCGTGGCTGTTCAGAAGGGCGGGTCCCACGGAAATGTAGCCGTTCAGGTCTATAATGGCCGGGATGAGGCCGCCGCTTCGCGAAAAACCGTGAAAAAGGAACGCAGGAATCATTCCCTTGAACGGACGGCAGGCGGAGACTACTTCACCCCAGCATTTTGCGCCGTGCAGAACTGCGGGACGTCCAAGTTCGGCCGCCAGTTCCAGTTGCATGGCAAAAGACGCGCGTTGCAGGCCGGGGATCGTTTTCGTCTTTAGCCGGTCGAGGCCGATTTCGCCCACGCCGGCCTCCGTGTCGTCGTCAAGGGCAGACCGCAATGCCGTCATGTCCACCGGTTCCGCCGCCTGCCACGGGTGGATGCCAAAGAAGCGCATCTCGCGTCCGGCGCCGGTGTTCATGAAGGTGGCGAAGCCATTGCGGTGGAAATGGGCGTCGATCATGGTTCCGGCTCGAATGCGAGGGTGAAGCCGCCGTTGTCGGCCAGATCGATGGCGATACGGACGTCAGGCGCCAGGCCGGCGAGCGTTTCGCGCACCATGCCATCTGCCGCAGGCTGGAGCCCGTCCTTCCCGTTCGGATCGCGAATGGCGGAACAGGCGTAGGAAAAACGCCTTTGCGAAGGGGGTAGAAGCGCCCACACGTCCTCGAAGCGGACGGTAAGCGTGGTGGCTTCGCATGCGATGCCGCAGACGGCAAGAGGCGACGCACCATCCAACCCCGCAGCAAACACTATGAAGTCGTCCGGCATTCCGCGCACGGGACGGATTGGCGACGTTTCTGCGACACGGATGGCTTCGCGTGCGGCGGCAGTCCAGCCGCGCGGGCCGCCAAGGAACGTTTCAGGGCCGCAATCTGCCGCCCATTCGCACGGTCGGTCGTACGTCCTCGGGCCGTGCTCGTCGAAGACGCGCAACCGGCCGTTTTCGTAGCCGTATCGACCAGGCGGGTTCATAGCTTGAGCCGGTCGAACGCCGAACTTAACGAGCTGAAGCCGGCATCGCCGTCCTTGTGGGCGTCCATCCAGTCCTTCACGTCTTGAGCTTCCGCCTCTGCGGCAAGTTCTTCCGGCGTACGCGGCTTGAGTGGTTTGGCCTGGCATTGGCGGATGGAAAGGGAGATGCGTTCGCGTTCCCAGTCGAGCGAGAGTATCTTTACCGTCACGAGATCGCCTTCCTTGAGGAAGTCTGCCGGGTTGACGACCTTGTCCCATGAAATCTCGCGTACGGGGACGAGGCCTTCGACGCCGCCGAGGTCGACGAACGCGCCGAAATTCAGCACCTTTACGACGGTTCCGTTAAGGGTCTGTCCCTCGTCCAAGGTGTCGCGCAGGTAGTCCTTGGCCGTCTGCAGTTCCTTTTCCTGCACGGCGCGGCGGCTGACGATGAGGTTTGTGCCGCGGTCGTCGCTTCCGTATTCCTGCACCATGAACTGGAACGTCTGGCCGACATATGGATTATCGGCGCCGGCTGCGGCTGGTTTGCGGAAACGTTCCATCTGCGAGTAGGGGCAGAATGCGCGCTGGCCGCATACGGTCACTTCGTATCCGCCCTTGACTTCCTTCTCCACCTTGCCGTCGAGGGCGAGGCCATGGTCGAACGCGTGGCGTATGGTCTGGTCTTCGGCGACGATGGCGGCCGACATCGCCACATCCGCCTTGGCAAAGAGAAAATAGTCTTTCTGCATCGAAACGAACGACACCGAAATGTCGTCGCCGCGCTTGACGGCGATTTCGCCATCCGCATCGGTCACGTCCTCGATCGGCAGGAGGCCGACCATCTTTGCGTTGACGTCAAGCGTGACGTGCGTCGCGCCTACGCGCACGACGCGCGCCGTTACGGTATCGCCTGGGTTGAAGCCCTTGCGGTAGTTTTTCAGCTGGCCGTCCAGCAAGGCCGCGAAATCGGCCATAGAAGCTTTCTTGTCCATATCAGTACAGTCTCTCCTAGCTTGGGAAAACGGATGAATATTATACCGCATCCTTCGCCTGTTCTCAATAATATGCTATACTATCCCCATTCCAACATGAAAGGTATTTCGAAATGAAGATTCTCGACATGCCCTGCACGAAGGGCTTCATGCAGATAGCACAGGATGGCGTTGACAAGGGCTGGCACGAAATGAACGGCGGCAATCTGAGCTACCGCCTGACGGATGCCGAAGCCAGGAACGTGAAGAACGTTTGCAAAAAGCCCGTGTCGGGCTGGACGGAGCTTGGCGAGTCGGTGCCGAAGCTCGCAGGCGAGTTTTTCATGGTGACGCGCACGACAGGCTACATGCGCAACGTCAAGCGTACCCCGGAACAGGCGTTCGGCATCGTGGAGCTGGATGCAACCGGAACGCGGTACCGCATCTGGTGGGGACTCTCCGACGGAGGCCGGCCGACGAGCGAATTCCCGAGCCACCTGAAGAACCACGAGGTGAAGAAGCTCCAGGATCCGGCAAACCGCGTGATATACCATGCGCATCCGGTGAACCTGATCGCCATGACGTTCATCGTGCCGCTGAAGGACAGGGACTTCTCCCGCGCCCTCTGGCAGATCATGACGGAATGCCCGGTGATCTTCCCGAAGGGCGTGGGTGTGGTGCCTTGGATGGTGCCAGGCAAGGGCGAGATCGCCAAGGCCACGTCGAAGCTCATGGAGACGTACGACATCGTGGTATGGGCGCATCACGGCCTGTTCTGCGCCGGTACGACGTTCGATCGCGCGTTCGGCCTGATGGACACCGTAGAGAAGTCCGCCGAAATATACATGAAGGTGGCCGCTACGGGCAAGAAGCGCCTCTCCACGATCACAGATGCGGGCATCCGCAAGATCATCAGGGCGTTCGGGCTGAAAGATTTCACGACGAAGTTCCTGAAACCATGATCTATGGTAGAATACGGGAAGCAAGGAGACGACAGGTTGAAGACCGGACAGATTTCATTCGAGCCGCCGCGTGGCATGCGGGATTTCTATCCCGAGGACATGGCGTGGCGCAACAGAGTGTTCGATGCGTTTCGGGCGGCGGGAGCGGCGGCTGGTTTCGAGCCTTACGACGCATGCGTGGTTGAGAGCTACGATCTGCTGGCGCGCAAGGCCGGCGAAGAGGTGGGAGAGCAGATATATCATTTCTTCGACAAGAGCGACCGCCACATCGCACTGCGCGCCGAGATGACGCCGACGCTGGCGCGCATGGTCGCCCAGCGGCAGGGATCGCTGCCGTTTCCGATCAAATGGACTACGATCGCTCAGTGTTTCCGGTACGAACGCATGACGAAAGGACGCAAGCGCGAGCACTACCAGTGGAATCTCGATATCGTTGGCGAGGAAAGCGTGCTGGCGGAGGTCGAAGTGCTGGGCGCCGCATGCGACGCTCTTCGCCGGATGGGGCTGCCCGACGGCGATTTCAAGGTGCACGTTTCGAGCCGTGCGCTGCTTTCCGAGCTGCTGGCCGCCAGCGGAATTCCGCAGGAGAAGCACGCCCAGGTGTTCCTGGCTCTCGACAAGCGGGGCAAGATGCCGGACGAGGAGATCGCGGCGATGCTGCGTGATGGCGGCGTGGACGAAGCCGGTATCGCAAAGACTTTCGACATATTGAACCTGAAGTCGCTCGACGAGCTGCCGGACGGTCCCGCCAAGGAGAATCTCATGGAGTTGTTCCGGCTGGCGAACATCGCTGGTTTCGGCAAATGCCTCATGTTTGACATCTCTGTGATCCGCGGCCTGAGCTACTATACCGGCATCGTGTTCGAATGCTTCGATTCGCAACGCGAGTTCCGGGCCGTTTTCGGCGGCGGACGCTACGACAATCTTTTGACGACCATCGGCGGCGCACCTGCCACGGCCGTCGGACTCGGGTTTGGCGACGTGGTGGTGACGGAACTTCTGAAGGCCAGGTTGGGCGCGGATGCCGCCGCGCCGAAGAAGGGCGTTTACGTGGGATGGATGTTTCCCGAGCAGCGAGATGCGGCGCTTGCGCTGGCCGTCAAGCTGCGGGCCGCCGGTGAAGATGTGAATCTGGCGCTCCGCAAGGCCAAGCCCAAGCAGTTCTTCGCGCGGGCGGGCGCATCGCCGTGCGCAAAAGCGATTTTCCTGGGACCGGACGACGTGGCGGCCGGAACCGCAAGGATGAAAGATCTCGCCACGAGGGAAGAGGTGTCTGTTGCCCTTTGATCCAGACATCAGATCGAAGGCGTCGTTGGCGGCCGTGGCTGCACGGTTCAGCCATGTGCGGGCGGGTGTGGACATCGGGTTCGCCGACGCGGCCTTCTCGCAAGCCCTGCGGTCGGAGCACGATGGAGTGTGGATGACGGTGGAGGACGAGCCCTCATCGCGTGAGAGCGTGGCCGCCGTCCTCGATCCCAAGACCGTCCTGCAAATGGGTTCCGGCGGCGAATTGCCGTTCGAGGACCACCAGTTCGAAGTGGTGGTGCTGGCGACGTCGCTCTTCGCCAGCCATCGCGAGCGCCTGGATGCGCTGGTCCGTGAGACGCACCGCATCCTGCAAGGAGGTGGCTGCCTGTTTTTCACGGTGGAGGAGGCGTCGGCGTCTGGCGACGGCTGGACGCAACGTGCGATATACGAGCTGTTGCGCGACGGATTTGACGTGGTAGAGCTGAAACGCCCGGCCTGGTGGCGGTTCGGCACTGCCGGGCGCACTCTTACCGTCTGCGCCAAGCGAAAGAACTGGCGCAATCGCGGCACTCCGATCGTAGGAAAGGAAATGCCGGTGTCTGCGGCCATGTTGTCTCCACGTGTTCGACCAAGGGTGTGAAGGAGGATTGATCATATGAGTCAAACATCTAGATTTGCAGTGGCGCTTGTCGTACTGTCCGGCGTCATGTCGGTTTTCGCCGATCCGGCCAACGCGATAATGCGTCTGCTTAACTCGCGCGCGTCTGGTTCCCGCAAGGGATACATGGATGCGGCGGCAGAGGTTGCTGAAGCCGCGAAACAGGGACGGCCCGTATACCGGTATGTGCTGGCGATCGTTTCGAGGGAGCCGTTCGCACCGCCTGCGGCACGGCTGGACGATGCCACGCGCAAGCAGTACCTTGACGACTGCCGCGACAAGATCAAGCGCCTGGCGCTGGAGAAGAACAACTCTATGGCCTGGTACCTGCTGTCGCTGGAAAGCAACGACACGAATCTCCTGCACCGGGCAGCCGATGCTGGAAACGTGCAGGCGCAGAACGCATGGGGCGCATTCATCCTGACAAGGGCCATGAATGAAAACACGTCGACGAACGAACTGGCCCGCGTGATGTCCCTCGCATACGACTATTTCAAGTCCGCGGCCGGGCAAGGCGATCCCAACGGACTGTACAATCTTGGCACGTGCCATGCAAGAGGTCTTGGTACGCCGAGAGACGACCAGAGCGCGTTCAACTGTTTCCGCGCAGCAGCGGAGAAGGGGCATCCCGAGGCGATCAACAACATCGGCTGGTTTTTTCGCGAAGGGCGCGTGGTGGAGAAGGATCTGGAGATGTCTGCAAAGTGGTTCGCCAAGTCCGCCGCCTATGAAAATCCGTACGGACAGTACAACTACGGGCTTGCGCTGCAACGTGGCGAAGGGGTGAAGAAGGATCTGGAGAAGGCGGCGGAGCTGTTCAGGATCGCCGGCGAGAACGGATGCATCGAGGCGATTGATTCGTATGGCGTGGCCCTGTGGCGTGGCGAAGGCGTCCGGGAGAACCACCGCAAGGCGTTCCAGCAGTTCATGCGCGCCGCAGAGCTTGGCTATCCGCCTGCAATGGAGAATATCGCCACATGCTACGCCCGCGGTACAGGCGTGCCGGCGGACGAACGCCTTGCGACAGAATGGAAGATACGTTCGCGCGCCGCGCGGGGCGACCGCAACGCCGAGGCTTGGCTCCGCAAGAACGTCAAATAGAAACGGACGGACGATTGGCAAGAGGCGCGATGTTTGATATAATCAACCCTGCAAGGAGCGATATACATTTGATGAAGAAGGCTATTGCGGCAATTTCGGCCATTGTGGCATTGACAGGGCTGGCGTTCAACAGTGAACGCTGGCTGGCCGAGCGTTCGGACGATTCCGACATGCTCCGCCTGCGCGCCGCATACCGCGATTGCGTCGCAAAGCTGGAATCGCCCGCTGAAAACGTGGTGTTCCCCCTGGAAACTTTTCCCGACGGTTCTGTAAAGTCGCGCCTTACGGCGGCACGAGCACAGATGTTTGCCGACTCCAGTTTCATCTGGGGCGAAAACATACGGGTGGAACAGTTCCGGGAGGTCGGTTCCACGAACGTGTGGGCCAGCCTTGACGCGGAGAATTGCATCGTAGACCGAAAGACTAAGACTGGTTGGGTGGAAGGCGTCGCGAAGATGACATACGGCGAATCGTCGGTCAAGGGGCGTGGCATCTATTTCTCGCTTCCGCGCGAGTACATAAAGATTCTTTCCCAATGTGAAATCAGGACAAAGGGGGCCAATTTCGACCCGAGGAGTCTAGTCCAGTGAATCGTCGCACACAACTTTATTTGGTGGCGTCCATCGCCATCTCGCTTCTTGTTCCGCTTGCGGGCGAAGCGGGAATCCGTCGGTATGACTCGTTTTCCAGGCGTAACTTCGACAAGAAGGCCGATTTGAATCTTGCCGATCTGATGAACCCTGACGACGTGATGCTGCGCAAGCCGACGGCAGTACGCGCCACGGCTGACAGTCCGGCAGCGGCAGAAAAGGCTGCGGCAGAAAAGGCGGCTGCAGAGAAGGCTGCGGCAGAAAAGGCTGCGGCAGAAAAGGCTGCAGCAGAAAAGGCTGCCGCGGAGAAGGCGGCTGCGGAGAAGGCTGCCGCGGAGAAGGCGGCTGCTGAGAAGGCGGCTGCTGAGAAGGCTGCGGCAGAAGCGGCAGCGCGGGCGGCGGCAGCGGAGCGGGTCCGTAAGGAGGTCGAGGAGAAGGCGGCGGCGGATGCCTTGCGGCGCGAGGCCGAATTGAAGTCTCTGCGCGAACAGGTCGCGGCGGAGAAGGCGGCGAGGGAAAAGGCCGATATCGCCCGCGCCGAAGCCGAACAGAAGGTGGAGAAGGCGGAAAAGACGATCAGCCGCCTGAAGAATCCTGATCCTGATGAAAGACCACGTCCCAAGAAGCTTGCGGCGCCTGAGGTGGCGGACGATGTGGTCGTGGCAGTGCCGTCCGGCGAACCCGTCACGCCGGCCGCCGCCGCTCAAGATTCGCGCAGCCATTCAAAAAAGAAGACGTCTGGGCGTGAAGCCGTCATCACAGCCGAGAGAACGGACTACGACCGCAAGGAGGGGATCATCCTTTTCGACCGTAACGTGTACGTGGACGACGAGCAGTACCAGCTGCATGCCGACAGGATATTCCTGTTCCTCGACGGCACGAACGACTTGAAGCGTCTCGTGGCTCTTGGCAACGTGGCCATAACGAACGAGGAGAAGAACGCTTCGTGCGCTCGTGCCGTGTATACCAGGAGCACGTCCAAGATTGTCATGTACGGAGCCGATGGCAATCCGGCCAGTTTGTTCCAGGGCGGCAAGAAGGGCAGCACGGTGCGCGGCGAACGGATAACGTTCTGGCTGAACTCTGAGCAGGTCGAGATCGAAAAGCCGGTGGTTACGGTGCCTGGTGGATCGTTCGGCGGCGGCGACGCCAAAAACATTTTCAAGAACATGAAGTGAGCGCGTAATGGATGATCCCGTGATGAAGGCCATGGCCGAAATGGCCAACGAGACCGAGCAGCAGGCGCCTGACCTTGTCGCGACGGGTCTTGTGAAGTCGTACGGCGACCGCACTGTTGTCAACGGCATGTCCATGAACGTCCGGTGCGGCGAGATCGTGGGGCTGCTTGGTCCCAATGGCGCCGGCAAGACGACGACCTTCTACATGATCGTCGGCCTCGTGAAGCCAAACGAGGGGAAGGTGGTCTTTCGCGGTCACGACCTGACGCGTCTTCCGGTGTTCTTGCGCGCCAGGCACGGTCTGGGCTATCTGGCGCAGGAGGCGTCGATCTTTCGCAAGCTGAGCGTGTGGGACAACGTCATGGCGATTCTGGAGACGTTGAAGATGTCGCGCCGCGATCGCAAGGCCAGGTGCGAAGAGCTTCTGGCATCGCTCGACTTGATGAAGGTGGCAAAGCAGCCTGCCTACACTCTTTCCGGCGGCGAGCGGCGAAAGCTGGAGATCGCCCGCGCACTGGTGCGCAAACCGTCGATCCTCATGCTCGACGAACCGTTTGCAGGAGTCGATCCCCTGGCCGTCCATGACATACAGGAGATTGTCAGGGCCCTGCGAGCCCAGGGGCTCGGCATCATCATCACGGACCATAACGTGCGCGAAACGCTCAACGTCGTAGACAGAGCCTATCTGGTGTACGACGGGCGTCTCCTGTGCGAGGGGACCAGCGAGCATCTGGTCAACGATGAAGACGCTCGCCGGCTCTATCTGGGCGAAGATTTCAGGATGTAGCAATTCATACGAACAAAAACCAACAGGAGATGACGAACATGTCAATAGAAGTAACGATGCGCCACAGCGACGTGAAGATCGAATCGTTGAAGGAATACGCCCAGAAACGCATGGAGCGGCTTCAGAAGTCGTTCCCGAAAGTGACCAAGGTCACGATCGTGATCGATGTCGATGCGAAGAAGCACATGTACATGGCTGAAGTCGTGGCGAACCGGCTTGGCGAGGTCGCCGTAGGGGCGAAGGAGTTCAGCGAGTCGGCCAAGAGCGTCATTGACGCCGCCGCCGCCCGCGCCGAACGTCAGCTTCTCAAGATGCGCGTCAAGGCGCGCAAGGGGAACGTGCGCGCCGCACGCGCCGGGTCGCCGCGCAACTGAAGACAGGCATGGCGGACGCCGTCAGAGATCCTGGAGCCACTCCGTTCACCCTTCGCGAGTTCGTGGAGGCCGGGCGTGAGCGTCTGCGCATGGAGGTTGCCGTGGGCGGACGCGGGTTGGAGCGCGAGGTGCTGGAGCCGATGACAAACCGGCCCGGCCTCGCGTTGACCGGCTACTATGGCGATTTCGCATGGCGTCGCATCCAGCTTATCGGCCAGGCGGAACAGGGGTATCTGGACAGCCTTTCACCGGAGGTCCGGCTCAAGCGCATCCAGGCGCTCTTCGACCGTCAGGCGTATTGCCTCATATTCACATGCGGGACGGATATTCCGCCCGACGTGGCGTCCATCGCCGAGGCTGCCGGCGCAGTGATCCTGAAGACGGAACTGCTCACGCGCGTCTTCTCGCACCAGTGTACGTTCGTGCTGGAGCGGCTGGGGGCGCCTGCGGCGAAAATGTACGGTACGACCGTGGAGGTGTCCGGCATTGGCGTGATGATGGAAGGTGCGCCCGGCCTCGGAAAGAGCGAAACGGCCCTTGGCCTGATCAAGCGCGGAAACGCGCTGGTGGCCGACGATCTTACATGCCTGCGCAAGGACGTGGCGACGAACACGCTGTTCGCCTCGGCCTCGGCGTCCACCAGAAACTACATGGAGATACGCGGCATAGGCATAATCCATGTGCCAAGCGTCTTTGGCGTCACTGCCATATGTCCGGAAAAACGCCTCGACCTTGTGATAACCCTCAAGGGCATCAAGGAAACCGAGGGCGAGCTGGACCGTACCGGGCTGGACCGGCTGACGAGGACCATCCTTGGGGTGGAAATTCCGCAGATAGTGATTCCTGTCGCCGCGGGACGCGATCTGGTGAACCTCGTGGAGACCGCCGCCCAGCACTACAAGCTGCTCGCCGCCGGATACGACGCCGTTGCGGATCTTGACGCGCGGCTGCGCCTGCGGGCGTCGGAAGCACGAAACGACAACTGAAACGAAGGAGGATATGCATGGCTGAACACACAGAACGCAAAGAACTTGTCTTGCAGAACAAGTACGGACTTCACGTGAGGCCGGCTGGCCTTTTTGCCAAGATCGCCTCGCGGTTCAACGCGGACGTGCAGGTCGAAAAGGACGGCAATGTCGTCAGCGGCAAGTCCATCATGGCCCTGATGACACTGGAGGCCGTATGCGGCACGAAGCTTGTCGTCACCGCAACCGGGCCTGAGGCTACGGAGGTTCTGACGGAACTCGAGGCGCTCGTCGCCAGAAAGTTCGACATCCCGGACGAGCAGTAGGCTGTGCACACCGCGGGCACGCGGGACGCATGCCCCTGACAGATGTGCATGGGCGCACGATCCGCCAACCTGCACGATGCGGATGCGCACTGTCGCCCCCCGCTTGTATTTTGCCCCCAAATGTGATAATCTGCACATGTTTTTCGATGGGGGTACTATGCCCTTGAACGGAAAGCGAGGTACAAAATGGCGATGAAACGCATGACTGATCGCATCGAGAGCGAGGACGCAAAGGCGGCATCCGTGGCCTTTGTGCGTATGCTTTCTTGTCGTCCGAAACCGAGAGGAAGGAGCGTGATTTGACATGGCAAAGTATCTCGACCCCAAGGCGGATGTGACCTTCAAGAAGGTTTTTGGCGAGCATAAAAACCTCGTCATGAGTCTCCTTAACGCCTTGCTGCCTCTTGAGGACGGCAAGCAGGTTGAGTCGATAGAATATCTGCCGTCGGAACTTGTGCCGCGTACCCCAACGAGTAAGAACACGATTGTCGATGTACGCTGTGAGGAGACGGGCGGGCGCAAGTTCATCGTCGAGATGCAGATGAACTGGACGGCGGATTTCCGCCAGCGAGTCCTTTTTAACGCCTCCAAAGCCTATGTGAGCCAGCTTGGGCAGTCAGAGAAGTACAATCTGCTCCAGCCTGTCTATGCGCTCAATTTCGTCAATAAGAACTTCCAACCGGACAAGGACGACTACTACCACTACTACAGGCTGGTTCACTCTCAGGACAGTGGCGATATTCTTGAGGGATTGCACCTTGTTTTCATAGAGTTGCCGAAGTTCAAGGCGAAGAACCTCGTCGAGAAGAAGATGCAAGTTCTGTGGCTTCGCTTCTTGACAGAGATCGACGAGAAGGCTAAAAAAGCCCCTGCCGATCTTCTGGACAACCGCGAGACGTGTCAGGCATTGGAGATAGTAGAGGAATCGGCATATAGCGAAGCCGAGATGCTTGCCTACGACAGGTACTGGGATCAGGTTCGCCTGGACAAGGCGTTGGTAGACGAGCGCGATGCGGCGCGCGCCGAGCTGGATGAAACAAACGCAAAACTCGACGTGGCGACCGCANNAAAACGTATCGGTTGACGGCGGACATTTTCAGCTTTCCGTGCCGGATAGCGGCATCTATCGTGTAATTCTCGTCAAAGTTGGCAATGGTCCTTCTGCAAAGAGACCGCATCAAATCAAGTCTGCGCGTGACTATATCGGCTACTGCCGTGGAAATTACAATGGCCGCACCACCACCGCCGAAATCATGAAAGAACTCCGCGAGGGGGAGGAGGAGTAGACTACATGCGTGTTTATCTCGACAATTGCTGCTACAACCGTCCGTTCGACCCGCAAACGGATTTGCGTATTCATCTTGAAACTGTGGCAAAGGTTCGTGTACAGACGTTGATGAAAAGCGGGGCGGTGGAATATGTCTGGAGTGATGCACTGGATTATGAACTTGGGCAAAGTCCGAATTTCCAAGAGCCGGACATGATTGCGCCATGGAAGAGCAATGCCGTTGAAATGGTGCCTGTCGATGATGCGTTGATATACCGTGGCGAGGAGATAGAACGATATGGGCTAAAGGCAATGGATGCGATTCATGTTGCGTGTGCGGAGGCGGCTTCCTGTGACTGGTTTTTGACGACGGACAGAGGAATAACAAAGAAGTTGCATGCGATAGGCGGGATGCGAATCGCCAACCCCGTTGATTTTGTAATGGAGGACCAATCATGACAATGATTCCAGACAACCAACTCCGAGCCGAATGTCTCAACGTTCTTGTTAATCGCTTCGGCTACCTTGACACGGAACGATTTGTAGTGATGATGAGTCGTTCTCCAGAGGATTATACAACATGGCATCAGCGACATTTCAACAACGGTGAATCCGTCCGCGAACTTGGCGAGAAGATCAAGACGTTTGTAACCGCAAAACGCCAAAGCGCGATGGCCTGAACCAATCTCAAATCGTGAAACTGTANNAACTCGACGTGGCGACCGCAAAACTTGAAGCGGCGACCGCCGAGCTAGACGCGGCGACCGCCGAGCGTGATGCGGCGGTTGAAAAGTTGCGCCAGTCTGCGCGGCAAATGAAATCCGACGGCATGGCCGTGGAAACCATCGCGAAATACACAGGCCTTTCCGCCGACGAAATCGCCGCGCTCTAACACCAATCTCAAATCGTGAAACTGTAAATGAAAGGAAGAAGCCATAAGACAGTGAAACGGTCATAGGCGGGCAACGCCCGCCGCGGTCGCCGTATTGGCAGGACGGTTTCGATGAAATCGCCGTCGCCAAAGCGGAGTGACAAGATGATTTAAGCAATGCTGCAAAGCAGTCGTCTGTAGAAATGTGAGAGTTTCAAATGTGGCGACACCTTGCAGAGGAAGCGCAAACGCGCTTACCTCTCTTCGTGTTCCACATAGGCATTTCTCACAGCCTCTACAGAGACACGAAGAGGGGTTTTCTTATGCCCTCAACTCGTGTCAGCGATTGCCACGCAAGCGGAGCGACACGGAACGAGGGTTGGCCCGATTCTCCGACTGTGAAACGAAACGAGGGCACAAGGAGCAGGTATGAAGCAAATGATAAAACGGATTGCAGTTGTCTTGGGCACGGTGTTCCCACTGATTCCTCTCGTCGCCGCAGATGTTCGGACGAACGAGGTAAATGGTGTTGTATGGCAATACACCGTAACCGACGGCAAAGCATCGCTTGGCCTTGGAACCTACAGTAATTCCGGTCGTGCCGTCATCGGCAGCATGCCCGCGAATCTTGAAATCCCGGCTGAGATCGACGGTTGTCCTGTTGTGGAAATCGCGAATTGGGGGTTCTTCTGGTTGGATACGGAACTTGAAAGCGTGACGATTCCAGAGGGTGTGACGAGGATTGGAGGCGGCGCATTCTCTTCTTGTCGGGCGTTGCGGCGTGTCGTCATCCCTGCCAGCGTGACCACAATCGACTGCCGCTACGGTTGGTATCCGTTCAGCGGGTGTACCTCGCTGGACGAGGTCGTGTTCATGGGTGACCGGGATGCTATCGATATGGTTGCTGTCCAGGCATTCGCAGGGACGCCGTGGCTGGAGCTGCAGGACTTCTCCCTTGAAATCAAAAACAACAGGGTGATGGGTTTTCTTGGTATATGCCCTTCAACCGTAACCATTCCGGAAGGCGTCACGGCCATCGGCAGTAGCGCATTTTCCGCGCCAAGTGCCACAAACCTTGTCAAAGTAGTTCTTCCTGAGTCGCTTACGGATATCAGCGATAACGCCTTTTATGGATGCGGCAAGCTTCAGAGCATTAATATCCCGGCTAACGTTTCGTCGATTTACAGCAATGCATTTGGAGGGTGCGTTTCCTTAACGGACGTTACATTTGGGCGCGAGGACTGGCTTGACTACTACAACATGGCGTACTTTTACGGCACGCCTTTCTTCGACACGCTGCCGTTCCGTCTGCAAGTTACTTGGCGAATGGAAGATGGTTGGGAACATGAGCGGTGCTATATTAACGGTTACATTGGGAAATGCCCCGATGAATTGGATTTTGAGGCGATATGGGTTGACGATTGGGCACGGCAGCGGCAGCGTGAACTTGACATGCATGGATACGACATAGGTGAGGCGCCGGCGATACAAGGCATTGAGGCTCGAGCGTTTGTTGGCACCGGCATTTCGAGTGTCGTTCTCCCTGCGGGGCTGACAGAAATCGGCGAAGCCGCATTCTTCGACTGCACCAATCTGACGCGAGTGGTTTTCACCGGCAATGCACCGGCTGAAATCGGTGGGGCTGCGTTTTGGGTTCCCATGAAGGAGTTCGATGAATGGGGGAATTGGCAGTGGCGCGATGTCCCGAACACCAATTGCACCGTGTACGTTCCTGCGACATCAACGGGTTGGGGCGTTGACATTCCCGGCGAGTGGATGGGCATGGCAATACGGTACTCGGCATCGGGCATTGTGGAGAACGGCGTTCTCGTGTCGGTCAGTCTCGGCGGCGATACGGAGTACACGGTTCCCTCCGGCGTCACGAACATTGCGGCGAACGCATTTGCCGGATGTGGAGATCTGGAGCGGGTCGTGATACCAGACGGCGTTGCGAGCATTGATCGCACGGCGTTCGACGGATGCGGCAAGTTGTGGGCGAACTGGTACAAGTCGTTGGCGAGCGGCGCGACGGATACAGCAGGGGTGGCAAACATATCCGAAATCGCCCTTACGGTCACGAACGTTGTCGTGCATTACGTGACGAAGAGCATCCCAAGCGATGTGGTCGTGCCTTCGACTTCATCTGGAATCGTCAACATTATCGGCGAAGTCGTAGCAGGTGCACCTATCGCCATTCCGTCCGCATGGGCAGAGCAGTATTCTGGATTCGCGGAAAAGTTCGGGAGTGATTTCACATCAGCTCTGACCAAGCCGACGGGCAAGCGCGACGGCGCTGGGAATGCGATGCTGGTGTGGCAGGACTTTGTGGCGGGAACCGACCCGACCGATGACAATGACGTGTTCAAAGCGTCCATAACCTTTGACGGGCAAGGCAGACCCGTAATTAGCTGGACGCCGGAATTCGTCAATCCGTCCGAAGCGGCGAAGCGCAGATACCGTAAGTACGGTAAAGTGAGGCTTCAGGACCAGGACTGGACGGAATTCGCCGACGGAGAGGAGAGCAACTTCAATTTCTTCAAGGTCACGGTCGAGATGCGGTAGGCGAATGAGAAGAAGCGAGAGTGTCTCGGCGGCGCGGAGATTGGCGAAGAGGTGCGGCTTTCGGAGGCGTATGAGATCGAACCTTATCTCACGAATCTATTATCCGCCCGTCGAGCGAGAGGGTGACGACTTGCCAGGGGATGAACTTGCCGGAAGCCTGCAATGCCTTCTTTGCGGCCATTTCGAGTCCGCCGCAGCACGG
>DFLH01000021.1 GCA_002373695.1 Verrucomicrobia bacterium UBA3624 | reverse complement strand
CTTCGAGCGCGGCGCGGTATTTTCCAGATTCGAGGGTGTTGGTGCCGGTGAACCAGACGCGCGCCGTCACGTTCGACGCAACGGCGAACGGCGTGCGGCGGTTCGCCTTGGCCTTGAGGCAGAGATTTGAGAGCGTCACGGAAGCGTCCGTCTCGACGCGCACTCGCACCGTGCCTTCAGTGTTCGTTCCGTCAAGGACGTACGGCCCCGCGCCGGACAGCGACAGGACTCCGTTCGTGGCATTGTAGATCCAACCCGTGCCCTGAAGGACGCCGGCTTCCTCTCCGTTCACGCACACGCCGGTGACGCGATGCGCGAGAGCCGGCTCGCCTGACACCGCCGCGACCCACGGCTTGCCCTCGACAGCGAAAGAGTAGTCACCGTCCGGCAGATACACGAACGCTTCGCCGGACGCATCCGCCATCGCGGAACTTGCGTGCGGTTCAAGCCCTGAAATCGACACTGTCGCGCCGGCCGTCAGCTGCGGCAGCGTGACGCGCCAGGCGGTCTTGGAGCCCTCCTGTCGGCTGTCGCCGGGATCGGCGGAACCCGACGCGGCATCGAACACGTTGTTCGTCGTGCCTCCGGCATTGAAGTACAGCCCGTTCACATTCACGACACGCACCATGTTCGTAGACGGCAGCCACAGGCAGACCGACCCCGTGGAATCGGCGACGACGTCGTTCATCCCGTATGCCGCCGGGATGTCAGGCGAAACGAACTTCGCTTCCGCGCCTGCGGTCAGGTTTGTAAAGAGCAGATAGCGTAGCTGCGTGCCGTCGGCATCGACGGGATTCGGCGCGACGGAATTGTTCGCTCCGTGGACGCTTCCGCCGGTGATGCACAACGCCTTGGAGCCGCCGGTGGTCGAAACAGTGTTGCCGGAACTCTGGACAAGGTCCCCGCCCGTGCCGATGTTGCCTCCATGGGTTGACAAGACGGTTCCGCCCGATATCTTTACGGCGCCGTCGGGAATCGTGACTTTCCCATAGCCCGCGCCTATTCCAGCCGCGCTCGCGCCGCCCGTCGCCATGACGTTTCCGCCGGAGATAACAATGCCGTCCGCCTGAAGGTTCGACGACATGCCGCCGCCTATGCCCGCCGCCTTCTCGCCGCCCTGCGCGACGATGGTGCCGCTTTCGATCACGATCTTGCCGGGCGAGGCGATGCCGCCCGCAGAGCCGATGCCTGCCGCGTTCTTGCCGCCGGCCGCAGAGAGCGAACCGTCGCCCTTGATCGTCAGCGTCGCCGAAGACGCCACCTCGACGCCGGCGCAATACTGGCCTCTCCCGTTCATTGCGTTTTCTTTGGAGAGCGTCAGCGTGATGCCGCGCGACACTTTGAGCGCCGGGGCGTCCTGCTTGTTCAACGGCCCGACAAGCGTCACCTTCTTGAGCGTCACGGACGACGCGCCCGAGCTTGACGGAACCTCGACGCGGTATTCGCCATTCGTCGAAAAGCCCTGGATTTCCGCGTCGGCGCTGATCGTGACGATGCCCGTCGACTTCTTGAACGACCATCCGCTGCCGGAGTTGTCCACATTGCTCGCGACGACTCCATCGTTTATGACCAGGAATCCGCGCGGCGTGACATTGCCGCTTCCGTCGATGTCGAACGAGAAGTAGTAGGTGTTGCCGCTCGCCATTTCGACCCTGGCGACAAACGCCGCGCCGTCCGTCGCCGGGAACCACACGCGCAGGTTGCCGCTTGAGTCCGTGTATAGATCTTTTGAGCCGTAGGAGTAGCTGGCGAGCGCGCCGGAAAGCGTGAGCGATGTGACCTTGTTCGTCACCTCGCCGATTTCGAAGTCAATGGGGAAGACGGCCTTGGAAGCCGTGTTGATCGCCGCAGGCGTGACGTGACCGAGCGCCGAATAGATTGCGCCGCCCTGGAATGTGACGGTGCTGGACTCGGACATGGCGGTCCCGGCAGTCCTGCCAATGGCGTAGGTGGACGAGGATTTCAGCACGGCATTTACCGTTCCGCCCGTGATCTTGATCGACCCGCATTTCCCGTGTGCGCCGGATCCGATACAGGCCGCGTATTGGGTGCCGGACTCCGCCGTGACGCGTCCTCCGGAGATTTCGACGGTGATGCCGGTATCGAAAAAGTCGTATCCCTCGCCCGCGCCGATGCCCGCGCCGTAGCTGCCGCCTCCCTTTGCCGTCACGACGCCTCCGGAAATCTTGATCGGGCCGCCATAGCCGTCTTGTCCGCCGCCGATGCCGGCGCCGCAATTGGTTCCGCGGCCGGTGGCGACGACCGTGCCGCCGCTGATGGAAATGCTAGAGTATGTCGAATCTCTGCTGCCGCCGATGCCGGCGCCGCCGTTTGCGCCGCCAGTCGCCGTCACGGTGCCGCCCGAGATCTCTATAATGCCGTTGGTGGCGCCTCGCCCCGTGCCGATGCCGGCACCGTAGTTGCCGCCCGTGGCCGTCACAGTGCCGCCGGTAATCTTCATAGTGCCACCAATGGCGTTCATGCCGCTGCCGATGCCTGGCCCGTTCGCGCCACCCGTCGCCTTGACGGTGCCGCCGGAGATGATGTAGGTTCCCATTCCCGCGCTGTCCGAGCCGCCGATGCCCGCGGCACCATCCTTACCTGTCGCCGTGATCGTGCCGCCGGAGATTGTCGTGATCCCGAAGCCGCTGCTCTTCGCCGCGCCGATGCCCGAGCCGTTCGCGCCGCCGTTTGCGACGATCGTGCCGCCCATGATGTTGAGCTTCGCGGTCCCCCTCGTCTCGCCCGTCCTGCCGCCGATGCCCGGCGCGTTCGCGCCGCCGATTGCCTCCACCTGGCCGGCGCCACCGATCGTGACGCTGCTGCCCTCGGCGACATAAATCGCCGGATACCCGGAGCAGCCCGTAAGTTTGTTCACGCCCTCGAACTGCAGCATCGCGATCTTGCCGGAGACGCTCTCGAACGGCGGACGCGCAATTGTGTTCGACGCATTCATCGTCAAGTTGCTCATCACGACCGTGCAGAGGTTGGCGGCGGCATAGATGCTGAACTCGCCCGTTTCGTCTTTGCCCGTGATCACGTAGGAGCCCGTCGAGGCGGTGAGCGTAAGGCGCCCGTCCGCGCCGTTGTAGTTCCAGCCGTAGCCGGACGTCGAGGTGCCGCCGACGAGAGGCGTCCCGTTGATCCAGATCGAGGCGGCGGCGTCCGGGTCCGTCAGCGTCCACGAGGCGTAGAGCGTGACGTCGCTGCACGTCGCCCATTCCACGGCCGTCGCGGTGCCGTCGGCGTTGTAGTATTTCGTGCCGCCGCCGTTCTTCTCCGTGAACCAGCCGTGGAACGTCCAGCCCGGGCGCGCGGGCGGGAGCGGAGCGGCGGGATACGCATAGCCGAGGCGCGCGGTGTGCGATTCATTCACGCGCTGGCCGTCCAAGAACGTCAGCGTGTATTCGATAGCGGAGTGTGTGGTGGCGCTTATCGTCGCCGGCATGGAACCGCCGGAGAGCGTCACGTCGGAGTTCTTGTAGACGTTTCCGGTGAAGCCGTTCGCGCCGGCCGAACCGCCGGAGCCGCCGTATCCGCCAGACTTGTCGGAATGGATTGATGAACCAGCCGAAGACGTGCTGCGCGTGCCGCCGCCGGAACTTCCGGTGTTGCTGTTGCCGCCCGAACCGCCGCTGCCGCCGCCGCCGTCGGGGTAGGACGGATAGTAGCCTGAGGGATAGGCGTATTTGCCGCCGGAGCCGCCGCCGCCGCCGCCGCCGCCGCCGCCGCCGCCGCCGCCGATGGCGTAGGGCGCTGCATTGCCTCCCGCGCCGCCGCCGCCGCCGCCGCCGTAGCCGAACATGAACCAATATGTATCAAACTCCTCGCCGACACGGTTGCCGGACGAGCCGCCGCTCCCGCCAGAACCCTTGGAGCCGCCTGTCGCCGTCACGTTGAGCGAACCGAGCAGATACAGCCTACCCGAACCGGAGCCGTTTTCCGCGCCGCCGCCGTTGCCGCCGCTTGAACCGTTCGCGGTATATGAGTTTGCGCTGAAATAATGGCACTCGTTTTCAGATGACGAAGCACCGGAACCGCCGCCACCGCCGTTGCCGCCCACGCCGCCGATGGCCGCAGACGCGCCACCGCCGCCATTGCCGCCGTTGCCGCCGGAACCAGCCGTCCAATAATCAAGGTCGTCCCTGAAGTTGCCGCTTGTCCCGTCGCCACCGTTGCTGCCGTTCGCCGCGTTGCCTCCGGTGACGTTGAGCGTGCCGCCGCCGGTCATGATCAGCGTCGAGCCGTCGTTGAGGCGGATGCCCGCGCCGCCGCTCGTCGCGCCGTTCGCATGGCCGCCATAGACATTGAGCGTAATCCCTTTGGGAATGTAGAGAACCGTCGTGGCGTTGTCGGCGACGTAAAGTGCGCTGTTCGACGTGCCGATGCGCGAAATCGTTGCGTTCGCCGTCACCTTGTAGATGGTGTTGTTCTGTAGCGTTTTGCCTGCGTCGCCCGAGCCGAGCGTGTAGATGGAAGTAAACCCAGCCCGCGCCGCAGACGGCGCGAGCAGGGTTGCGATCATGATCGCAGCGGCGGCGGCAATTCTGTCAGACGCTTTCACAAAATTCATTCCGTACCAGGCATGGCCATCGAAATTGTCTCCTGTCCGCTCATTATACCAAATCCAAGGTGCTTTCGGAACCGATAATCTGCAAATGTTACCAATCGGGGCGATTCCGTACATTTTACGCTTGCGTACAAATGCCATTGCGCGTATCATTATCGGCCGTGGGCAAGCAAGACAGGCATCTGGCGTCATTGAGCATCGGCCTCGCCGTATCGGGCGGAGCCGATTCCGTGGCATTGCTCGCATTGATGGCCCCTCTGCAGGATTCGCATGGATTCAAGGCCGTAATCCTGCATGTGGATCATGGTCTGCGCCCCGACTCTTCAGATGATGCGCGCTTCGTGCAATCGCTTGCCGCGGCATACGGCCTTCCTTTTCACATCCATCGTGCCCGCGTGCGCCGGCAACGCGGCGAGTCCATCGAGATGGCCGCCCGCCGCGTCCGCCTCGCCTTCTTCGCCCGCATGGCGTCCAGACTGAAACTAGATGCCATTGCCACAGGGCATCATGCCGACGATGTGGCCGAAACGTTTCTCATGCGTCTCGCGCGCGGTTCCGGCCCTGACGGTCTGGCAGGCCTCAAACCGGTATCGCATGTGGATGGCGTCACTTTCATTCGCCCCCTTCTGAACGTGCGAGATGCAGACTTGCGCCGGTTCCTCGCCGATAACGGACTTTCATGGCGCGAAGATTCCACAAATGCAGACACCTCCATCCAGAGGAACAACGTGCGCCACGTCATTCTCCCCTTTTTGCGCAAGAACCTCGATCCGCTGATAACGGAGCACATATGCAAATCCGCCGCCATCCTGCGCGGCGACCTCCAGCGGCCGCAGATAAGCCAGACGCCGCCAGCCCGTAAAGACGACCGGCGATCCAAACTCACGCTGACGATTTCGGAGGCCGCAGGGTTCTACCGCCGCCCTGAGGCAGTCGGCCGGTTGCCGGCCGGCTGCGAGCTGGATCGTGCCGCGCTTGCCGGACGTACCTTGGAGCTGCGAACATGGCGGCCGGGCGACCGTATCGCCCCTGTCGGTCTTGGAGGCCACAGCCGCAAGCTGCAGGATGTCTTCGTCACGGCCAAAGTGCCAATCGAGGTGCGCGCGACCCTTCCGATCCTTGCCGATGCAGACACGGGCGAAATACTGTGGATCCCCGGATATCGCGTGGCCGCTTCGGCGGCTGTCGCCGATCCATCGGCGCCCAGCTGGCGCTTTACGCTCGCTTGACAGGCGTTGCCGCAATTGCCTCATGTCGGCGGTTGTGGTATCATTATGCGCATGAAAGCCCTCATACCAGCAGCAGGACATGGGACTCGCTTCCTGCCTGTGACCCGCGTCATACCGAAGGAGATGCTGCCTGTCGGCGCCAAGCCTGCAATACAGCTGATCGCAGAGGAAGCGCTTGCCGCCGGCGCCGAGGAGGTAGTCATCGTCATCTCCCCGGACAAGGACATTATCCGGCGGTACTTCGAGGGCGATTCCGGTCTTGCGCCGCATATCCGCTGGGCGTGCCAGACGGAACAGCTCGGTCTCGGCCACGCCGTGTTGCAGGGCGCCGACATCCTCGCAGGCGAAAAGGAACCTGTTCTCGTGCTTCTTGGCGACGCCCTCGTTTCCGGCAGAGCACCTTCCGCCGACATGGTGGCCATTTCACGCCAAACGGATGGCGCGTCGGTAGTCGGCCTCGAAGAAGTCCCGGTCGAAAAGGTTTCCCGCTATGGAATCGTAAAAGGCGCGCCATACGGGATTGCCGCGGTGGATCATGCGTTCGACGGCCGGGTGTGGAAGCTCGACGACATGGTGGAAAAGCCTTCTCCCGAATCGGCGCCGTCACGCATGGCCATCGCCGGCCGCTACCTGCTGGATCCCGCGATCTTTCGTTTCCTCGCCTGCCAGAAGCCTGGACATGGCGGCGAGATACAGCTGACCGACGCCATCCGCAACCTGATGTCGCAGAAAAACGTATATGGCTACCGGTATCCCGGGCGCCGTCACGATATCGGCAATCCAGCCGGCTACCGTGAAACACTGGAGGCATTCGCATGTTGATAAAGACACGTTCCTTCGCCCGTGCCGGATTGCTGGGCAATCCTTCGGACGGATATTTCGGCAAAACCGTCTCGTTCGCATTCGCGAACTTTTCGGCGGAGCTGACAATGTACGAAACGCCGGAACTTGGCTTCGTACCGGGCGCCGTGGACGACGCCACCTTCAAATCTCCGGACGACCTGCTTCAGGAGATACAGCTTTTCGGCTACTACGGCGGCATACGCCTGATGAAAGCAGTGTCAAAGCTGTTCTTCCTGTATTGCCGCGACAATGGCATAACCCTTCCGCAAAAGAATTTCACCGTGCGGTACAAATCCGACATTCCCCGCCTCGTCGGGCTTTCCGGTTCGTCCGCCATCTGTACGGCCATGCTCAAGGCGCTGCAGCAGTTCTACGGCGTTACGGTTCCGCTCGAATACGCGCCGACCCTTTGCCTAGAGGCGGAGCGCGACGAGCTGGACATCCAGTGCGGCCTGCAGGATCGCGTGATCCAGATGTACGAGGGGTGCGTGTTCATGGACTTCGCGAAAGATTTCGTGGAAGAGACGGGACACGGCCGCTACGAGCGCCTGGACGTATCCCGCCTTCCAAACCTCTACATCGCCTATGATCCGCAACGCGCGGAGATATCAGGAAAGTACCACAAGAAACTCCGTGTCCTGTTCGAGGAGAAGAAGCCGGACATCCTCGCCGCCATGAGCGAGTTCGCGGACATCGCCCAGAGAGGACGCGATGCCATCGTCGCCGGCAAACGCGAAGAGCTGCCCGCTCTCGTCAATGCCAATTTCGACCTGCGCGACCGCATCTTCAATGTCGCGGCAGCAAACCGCCGCATGGTCATGGCCGCACGTTCGTCAGGAGCCTCGGCAAAGTTCGCCGGCTCCGGCGGTGCGATCGTCGGAACTTACGAAGACGAGGCCCAATACGGCAGGCTCGTCGCCGCGTTGGCGGAAATCGGATGCAAGACAATACGGCCGGACATCCCAGCGCCGGCACCGGCCATCGCGACGGCGTGACACTGCCGGAAACGACAAAGGAGAAGCGGCATCCGCCGCCTCTCCCTGCAAATGGAGTGCGGCTCGAGCCGCACCTCCGTTTTCACCTGCACGGATCAAGCCTTCCTGGCCATCTCCACGAGCTGCTTGAAACCTTCCGGATCGCAGATTGCGATTTCGCTGAGCATCTTCCTGTTGATGATAACGCCCGCCTTGGCGAGACCGGCGATGAAGAGGCTGTAGCTGAGACCTTCCGCACGCGTCGCCGCGTTGATACGGGCGATCCAGAGCTGGCGGAAATCGCGCTTCTTCAGCTTGCGGTGGATGGTCGCAAGCTTGCGGGCGCGGTCTACGGCCTCAGTGGCAATGCGAAAGAGCTTGGAACGGGACCCGCGAAAGCCCTTCGCCTCTTCAAGGCGACGGCGCCGACGGGCGCGAGAAGCAGGAGCGTTTGTAGCACGTGACATTGTTTATTCCTCCTTAGGCGTAGGGCTGCATGCGATGCATCGTCTTCTTGACGGTTTCGGTTGTGACGGTCATGCCACGGAGGTTGCGCTTGCGCGCACGGGTCTTGCAGCTGTTCAGGTGCGCTTTGCCGCCCTGAGAGCGTATGACCTTGCCCGTAGCCGACATTTTCATGCGCTTGGTCGCGCACTTCTTCGTTTTCATTTTAGGCATTTCAGTTGTCCTTTTCTTGCTCCTTACCGGTCAGGCAGTCGGTTGTTAGCCTGATCCAGACGGAAATTGGCGCGTAGTATATCTGATATCCGCCCGCTTGTCAAGCGCCATTGCGGGCTTGCACGGCAATGCGGCTTGTGGTATGATTTTTCCCGTTTTCACAATGCGAGCGTAAGAATGAAGAAGTTCTCCGGAAAAATCGTAGAAACCGTCACCCAAAGCCGCGACTTCCTTTTGGAAGGGATATGGAACGTCGATGTCGATTCCTGTTCCTGCGGCAGACGCCTGGGCATTTCAACACTTCGGTTTTTCACCACCACGCTGACCGGCTTTTCGCGCCACCGTTGCGCACTGCACGCAGCCGGGCTGACGTATTTCTCGTTGATGGCCCTAGTGCCCATCCTGTGCCTGATACTGCTGCTGGCCCGAACATGCGGCGCCGGCGACTTTGCCAGAGGAAAAATCAACGCCACCCTCGACAGCATGATTGCAAGTTTCGAGATGGGGCCGGACCACCTGCCGGAATTCATGAAGAAGAACCAGCCCCCGGAACAGATAGAGGCGCGCAGGCAAGCCGCCCGCGACTTTGCAAAGCAGGCGCGCGACATATCAAATTCCATCTTCGACCGCATCGAACAGTTCAGCCTGCGCACCATGGGCATCGTCGGCGTAGTCATGCTTCTTTGGACGGTGGTCTCTACATTCGGCATGGTGGAACACGCGTTCAACGAAGTCTGGGAAATACCCAAGGCCAGACCTTTATGGAAGAAGTTCCTTCTTTACGCATTTGTGGCGCTCGTGCTCCCGATGCTGACGACGCTTTCACTTTCCATGCCTATTCTCCGCCTCGTCCGCACTGCGCTCGATGCGACGCTTGGCGCTACATCGTACACCAAGTGGGCGGGAGACGCCTTGATCGCCGTGCTGGACTCGCGGCTGTTCGGCATAGCCTTCACCATATTGTTCGCGACGGCCGCATTCACATTCATCCTCAAGTTCATGCCGAACCGCAGGGTATCCATGCGGGCATCTGTCGAAGGTGGCTTGATCACGGCCTTTCTCTTCGGAAGCTGGATGAAATTGTGCGCCATAGCGCAGATCGGCATCGCCAAGACGAATGCGATGTACGGATCGCTGGCATTCCTTCCACTGATACTTACTTGGCTCTATATGAGCTGGCAGATAATTCTTCTCGGCAGCAACATGACCTATGCGTTCAATTGTATACATCTTCGCCGGCGTCCTGGCTCTGGCAACTGAAGCGTCAGTCCGCTTCACTTCGCCAGCATGGCGGCCTGACATAGGGCTTTCAGCGCCAATCCTCGCCGACTCGGAGGCGATGCCGTTCGAGATGCCCAAGGCGCAGTCGTTCCTTGTTGCCGGGGAAAAAGGCGAACGACGCCTGGAAGACCGTTTCGACACGTTCGACCTTTGGCTTGGACGTACGCTGTGCGGACGCTGGTGCGACACCTCCGGCAATACGTTTTTCCTTGCGAAGCTCGCCACACGCCCACCTTCCGATCCTCCAGGCACGGTGCGCACACGCACTGAATTCTCGGCCATGGACGCCAAAACGCCTATCGATCCGCACAATCTGGACGCCTGCACGGAAGCCGCGCATTCCGCTTCGCCGGTAGATCTGTCACGCCCGGTCAGGCCACGCCGTTCCCAACGCCGGAACATGACCGGCCTATTCGCCCTGCCGTCGACAAACGCCCAGACCTTCGCGGCGATTTTTCGTCCGAGAAGCCCGGAACGGATGGAATCCCCCGACTGGTACATGGCCGTTCTTGTAGCCGCGGATGGCGAGCCGCTCGACGAGGCATTCCGCAGATTCGACGAGGATTTTCTCGACAACGTGTCCATTCCTGCCGCACGTGCGCGGCCTCGCACCCCTGCCGCTTCAAATCCAGTCCAGATTTCCGCCGTCACCGGCTCAAGCAACGGAAACGCGTTCGAAAAGACGGAAGCGTGCCTGCTCAGGGAAGCCGTCAGGCTGAATGTCGCGAACTATGACAACTGGCATTTCGTCGCAGCAGGCGATGTGACGGTAATCGACAATCTCGACCTCGCCTCCCGCGGCACGTTCATCCCCTCTCTCACGAACAGCCTGCCCCTTCTCAGGAGCGCGTATGCAGCCTGCGTGCCGGCTGCAATAGATACGACGGGGCAGATCGCCGTCGTACGCGTGTTCGCCACGCGTGAAGAATATCTCGCCTACGTGGGGCTGGAACACAAATGGACGGCCGCCTTGTGGGACACGCTGCACCGCGAACTCGTCCTGTATCTGCCGCCAGACGACACGCAAGGCCTGCTGCAGACCGTATGGCACGAAGCGTTCCACCAATATCTCGCGTATGCGGCGGCACTCGTTACAGCCGCCCCATGGTTCAACGAGGGGCATGCGGAACTGTTCGAGCATTCCCACCTGGACCGCGACGGCAAGGTGGTATTCGACATGGATCAGATTGCCGCCACATACGTCAACCAGCATGCCGAGGAGCTGGCAGACATACTTCCGGAGATATTCAGGCTTGGTTACGAAGACTTCTACTCCGGTACGCAGGAGGACATTGCCGCGCGATACCGGCTTGCCTGGTCGCTCGCCTATTTCCTGGAGATTGGTGCGCCCAAGATAAGGTTCCAGCCATTCGCAAACCTGCGCCGTGATTATGTCAAGGCGCTTGTTGAAACCCGTTCGCCGGAACAGGCGGGCCGCATCACGCTCGAAGGAGACTTCTGCAAGCAGCTCATCGCCGCATGGCTCAACTTCTGGAGAAAGCAATAATCGCTCAGAATCTGAACGCCACGCCCACGGTCGCTACGAACCGCTCGTTCTGGTTGTTTCTGGCCTTGCGTCTCCTGTTGCAGCGGCGTATCTGCTCGTTCACCAGCGCGAATTCCTCCACTTGCATGTAGAGCGAGTAGTTCTCGTGGAACTGCCATACGATCCTCGCGCCGACGGTCAGCGCGGAGAGTCCGCCCCCATACCGGCCTTCAGGCGGCTTCCCGTACTTGGCCGTGAACATGCTGTCCGATCCCCAATCGGTCTGGAAGAACGGCGTGACGGAAAGATTCTCCGCCGGCGCGAACTCGTGCCGCACGCCAGCCATCCAGTAAGGCAGGACGGTGGGATGGACGCACCAGCGCACGTAGTAGTATGGCGTGAGAAACGGATTCTCCAGCGTCTGCCTTACCCGCCATTCCACCTCCGTGTGGCTTCTGTACGGGTCGCGGAACTCCGGCGCAAGAACCCAGCACGGCCCGAACTCGCTGATGACGTTCCAATCTTCTGCGATCTCAAACCTGTTCCTGCCGTACAAGTAGGGATCCAGCTCGTTGAACGCGCGGCGCATCATGTCGTCCCGCGCATCGGTGAGATGGTTGCACATCCACATCCTGGCGCCAATCGCGTTCGCGCCAATCTCCGCCTCCGCGCCGACAGTCAGCGACTGGATCGGCTCGGGGTTTACCACCGATCCGCGCGAGATATTGGATGAACGGACGTCCGCACCGCCGAACACGGACACCGCCGCCGCGGCCAAAAGCGCATTTGCCGAAACGAGCACGGCCCGACGGATCCCTTCTCACCGGTCAGACGCGTCCAGCCGGATGAGATGCAGCTGCCCCGGAGAGAAAAAGTAGCTTACCGTCTTCCCCGTAGTCTCTACGCCATTTACCACGAGTCCGCGATCCATGTTCGCCTTCATCTCCTTCCAGCGGTTCCATTCCTTCACGAAGGGCCTCACGTTCTCGGCAAACGTCAGCCTGGCGTCGCATGGATTCGACTTGGATACGTTCACGAGCGCGACATGGCGAGTCCCCGCGTCGTCCAGCAGGAACGACACCAGCATCGTGTGAGCCACGCACTCCAGCGGACGAATCCCGCCCAAGGCAACCGACAGGAGCTGCCTGTCCCCGAGGAACGCCGGGATGCCGCCGTAGGACTTCGCGCCGGCGAAGAACGCAGACTCGTGGCGAAGCTTGGCGAACTCTGTTCCGAACTGGTGCTGGAACTCGCGGTTCACCGTACCGAGCCAGCGGAAACTTTCGGTGCGCTCGCCGAACGGGTCGATCGGCGCGTCGCGGAAATTCCGGTTGTATCCCACGTGGCAGTCCGGGTAGAACCACACGATACGGCACGCACCCATCGCGGCGGCGGCTGAAAGCTGGAACCGCAAATCGCCTATGCCGTCGATCCTGTAGTAGAAGTGCGGTACGCAGAGGAGCGTCGTGTTCCATTTCCTTCCCAGCCGCCGCGCATTGCCATCCCATCGGCGCAGGTTCATGAAGAAGGTGTCGTAGGCCGAGTCTTCGCGGCACGTCTGCGAGTAGCAGTCGTATCCGATGTCGGCAAGGCCGGACACCCCGTAGGCGCGATCAAGATACTCGTCCAGGTCTGTCGCGCCGATGTTCTTGGCGTTTCCGGGCGACCATGGCAGAAGGTTCAGGTATGGAATCTTTCCCGGAAACTCCTCCAGATGGATGCGCGCCGCGCGAAACGTTCGTTCCGCGCCGTCTGCAAGCGGCTCGTCGTAGACGTAGAACCCCTTGACGGCAGGATGATCGCCCCAGTCGGCCTTGACCTCGCGGCAGAGCGTCCGGTATTTCGCTTCGTCGCCCGTTCTGATGAATTCCTTGACTCCGTTCGGGCCGCAGCGGTTGTCGTATACGATCATCTTAAGCCCGGCAGAATGGCACTTGTCAAGGAAGCGTCGAAACGCCGCCTTGTCTATCTTTCCGTCCACGACCGGGGACAGCGGCTCGTTGATGCCGAGACGGATCCAGTTGTCGATGGTGTAATCGTCATCGAGACGATCCCAAAACCAGTAGTATGTCCAGCACGAGATCGGAAACGCCGTCTCAAGCTTCGGCGTTGGCGGAAGCCCCCCTGTCTGTTCCACAGCTCCGCGAACGATCGTCGCAGCCAAGCATGGCACGATCATAAACATATGCAAACGTTTCATATCCATCTTTGCTCCTTTAACTTGCGATGTTCACTCTTCTGCCAACCGGAAGAACCGATGCTCGCAGGGCCTTAGCTCCACGGCCGGGCCGCCAGGCGACGGCGTGAAAGACTTCAGTTCCGAGGTGCCGTTGACAGCAAGGACATGGCGAACGCCGCCAAGTTTCCACGCCCTGGCGGAAACGCCATGCGGCGCCTCCGGCGCCTCCGCAGGATCGGCCAAAAGCACCGGAATCATGTCCTTCACCTCCTGCGCCGCCTCGCATACCACTTTCCACCGCTCTTCGAACGTCGCGCCGCGCGTCCCCTTCTTGAGGTCATGGAACGAATAGAAGAATATCCCGTTCGCCCCCTCCGCGATGCAGTGCCACGTCATCGTACGTATCTCGTCAACGTCGGGCGCGTGGGCCTCGTTCGGCTCGATGTGGCGGTATGCCGCCCAATCGAACGTCTGCGACACTTGCCATATCGGCCTGATGCCGTATGTCCCGCGCCGTGTCTCGCGCGTCCATTCTCCGGCCATGGAGATCGGCTTCGTCGGAATCGGGTAGGGATCGGTGCCGATCACGTCGAAGCTCGGCATGAAGTCGCGCACGAGGGAAGGCTTGTCTTCGACGGTCCACGTCGGATGGTCTGGGTCGTTCTCCATGAGAAACCGCCTGCATGCCGTCAGTTCGTCAAGTTGCGTCAACGGAGCCTCGTCGTTCGTGTACCAGGCAAGAAGCGCAGGGTGTCCCTTGTAGCGCGCGACGTATTCGCGCACCTTCGCGCCAGCCGCTCCGTTCGCCATGAGCCGGCGCACCACGCCGCACGTCATCAATCCGTGTTTCCGGCAAAGCTCCATCATCTCGTCGTTTAGCAGATGGTACGGCATCAGGCAATTAAAAGGCCCTTTGGCGTACGTCTCGACGTCTTCCTTGACGACCGGGTTGGCCCAGTACATCCCCAGCGGGAAGAACGGCTTGCCGTCGATGAGGGTACGGTTGAAACGGTCGAACGACACGCGGCGGCGCGGCAGCGCCCGCAGGCGCCTCACGTTCGCCTTGGCTCGACCGATCTCGCTTCCGTTGGAGTCCTTGAGAGCAAACGCGACCGAGTTTTCCCCCACATGCAGGTCGGCTGCCGTCAACGTCAATCCTGCCATGTCGCGCGTAAAGACATCGGCCGCCGTTTCATGCGCCGCGCCATCTGCGCCGCGATACGTGAATACGCCGCGCAGGCCATCCGTGGACGGATAGTCGTCTGGATGGAGCTCCAGCGCCGCGCAGAGGCGCACTTCACCTTCCGCGACCTCGCCGCGATATGCCGAGACGGAAAGCTCGCCTACTGGCGGCACGCGATGCAGCGTCACGGACAAGTCGTCGAACCAGACCGTGCCGAGGAACCCGCGCGGCACGATCGGGCAGATGCGAAAGTCGCGCGCGTTATCCGGGATGCGCGGCGTCACGCCCTCGATGCGAGTCCAGCCGTTGGTGCCGCTTACGCCATGCAGGTACGCCCCTCCGAGATGCCGCCCCCTGTCGTCGTTCCATTCGATGCATACCGACGCGCCGCTCGTCGCCTTCTTGCGCAATTCCGTCCTGATCCAGGCCCCGTAGCGGTAGAAGCGCCCGGCCTTCAGCTCCAGCGGAAGGCTGGGGAAGCGGCGCACCTCGGGATTCTCGTTGTCGAACCGCAACGAGGCCGAACCGTTGCGTCCCGTGCCGGGCTCGACCGCATACTCCTGCGGCATGTTTCGCCATCCGTCCGTCCCGCGTTCGAAATCTCCGTTACGGGCCAGCTCATCGACCTCCTCAAACGACAGCTTGTCGATGTACGCGGCCTTGACGGAAGACACTTCTCCCTTGGCACGATTGAACTCGCCCGCGCCGAACCAGAAATAGTCGTCCTTCTCAGGACGCCATTCGCCGACATCGTACCAGGCATATCCGCCATCCTTTATCTCGGACACTTTCACGACCCGCTTGATGTTGTCGCCCGGGCTTGGCGTCTGGGAATAGATGCCGCTCCAGAACGCGTTGCCGTTGGCCCCTGGCACCTTGTCCACGCGCACCCGTACGCAAACGCGGTAACGCGCCCCGGGCTTAAACTTGCCGCCGCCAAGGTGATAGATGGTCACGCACCAGCCATATCTCCCGCCGAAGCATTCTATCGCGCGTCCGTCCTCCGCAAGGGAATCTTCCACGCGTCTGGCCTCGTCTGGCGACCTGATGGCGCAGATTGAATCCTCCACTTCCGCGTAACCGGCGCTGCGACGTCCGCGTGAAGGCAACAGCTCGGGATGCTCGGCTAGCTCATGCATCCGGTCGTCATGGTCCTTGAACTGCGAGAATGCCACGCGACGTTGACCTCCCAGCGCCGAGGAGATGCGCCGCAGGCTGTATTCAGCCTCTCGCCTGGCCGTCGCGTCGTCCGGCGGCGAAACGAGGTCAAGCGCGTTGTACCCCAGGTGGAAACGCGCATAGTCGAGCGCGAGGCGCGACATCCGCACGTTGTACGCGTACACCGGGTCCTCTTCCCTCACTGCATCCAGCGCCTTGACGTGCAGGGCGTCGGCCCACGCGAGAAATGCCATGTCGAAAGGCGTGTCGGCCGGCGTCTGGTAGATGGTGAGTTCCCCGCCGCGCGTATCGCGGTAAATCCGTTCCTTGGAACGAACCGCATCGAAGTATTCCCTTATCATCGGCGCGGCCTTTCCGTAGAAACCGCGGATGAAATCGTCGTACAGGGCCTCCTCGTCGGCGTCGGGATTCCACATCAGCTTCGCGAGCGCGTACGCCTTGAGTTCCGCGAAGAAGGCGTGATGGCCCTCGTTACGCGCGCTCACGCCCTGCTCGAAGAGATCCGTTACGCCGTTGGCACGGAAGAAGCGGATGTTTCCGGCAAGCGCGTCGAAATTCGCCATCATCATCAGGTAGTGGGCGAAATCCACCGTGTAGTCCCACACGTAGAGGCGCCGCGACAGCCTGGACCAGCCCTCTATGTCACGTACGAAATCGACATTCGCCCTGTACCGGCTTTCCTGCAACGGCCTGGAGAAGTCGCATTCGATCGTGCAGAGGCAAATCAGCACGTTTCCGCGCGGACGAGTCCTTGCCGGCGGCTTGCGCGTATACTGGTAGGCGAGCGTCTCGATTATCGCGGAAGGGAATTCTTTCTCCACCTCCTCGGCGACCGCGTTGACGAAGCGTAGCATCGTGCCGGAATGCGCGCCCTCCTCCTCGTCCACCCGTCGGCACGCGTCGCACGTGCAGTATCGCTGGTTGTCGTTCTGGCTTACGCCGTAGTAGCCCGCCTCGGGATCGCTGCGGATGCGCTCCAGCACGTTTGACGTCACAACCCGCAGCACCTCCGGGTTCGTCAGGCACAGCTGAGGATCGGAAGTCCCAACGTCGCGCGCACCGCGGTGCAACGCGAAATATTCCGGGTGTTCCTTCCCGTAACGCGCCACCGGACAAAGTTGCGCGAACGTATGGCAAGACCTGAGCCCCGCGCCCCATCGGTACGGAACGCCGCCCGGCGTCTCGGCGAGCGGACGTGACGAATACGGCCCGTTGGCACGCAAACGCACGGCGAAGCGCGGGTTGGCCCGCACGTCGTGCCAGAACGGATAGCGCATGAAGAACGCCGGCACCTGTTCGTCGCGCAACGGCACCGGGACAGAAAACGCATCCACCTTCGGGACGACCGTGTGCCAGCTTGCGAACCAGCGGCATCCCCCAAAGCGCTCCAATATCTCGTATACGCCGTATATGACACCTCGCGTCCCGCCCTCTATCGACAAGGTGTCGCCATCGACCGCCAGCCGGAACGCGTCGTCGCCCCTGACATCCCAGCCGCGTATCGCCACGCGGCGCGAGAAGCCAACCGGCGGCCCGCCGCGCGCGATCTCCATCTCCACGCCGGTCATGGCCAGAACGTGCTCTCGGAACTCGCGCGCCGCATATTCCTGGGATGGCGTAGGGCGTTCCGGCAACGTAATCAGGCATTCCGCCGTCCGTCCACGTTCGGCGACGACAAACCGCCGCATCTCACCGTCAGATTGCGATGCCGCGCAGACGACCGAGCCGAGGAACAAGAACGCGCCGACAAGACAATTGCGCGTCATTTCAGTCCAGCCCGGCAGACGAGACGGAATCCCCACGTACCGTCGGCCGTCGCGGGGTTACAGCCAAGGCGGGCTGCAGGCCGGCACGCGGACGCCACCGTGTGGTAGGCACCGCCACGGCGGACGCGCGTCGAGCCGGCGACCTTGCCTGCGAGCGTGTTTAGAGGATTGGCCGGATCGATGTTGATCGCGCCGCCAAGGCTGGAGATATCGTCCTCAAACCAGTCCAGGCAATATTCGTACTGGTTGCCGTGCATGTCGTAGATTCCCCACGAGTTCGGCGCGTACGAGCCGACGATCGCCGTTCCGTTCGTCGGGCCGGCGACAGCTGAATTCACGAGAATCCACTCCGTCCCGGTCCACAGCTTCCCTCCCGTGTACCAGCATCGCCCAGGAACGCCGAGATCGTCCGTGCCTGACGAGAAGTACGAACCGTCACCCCACCGGCTCTCCCCATGCCCGGCCCTGCATGCAAACTCCCACTGTGCTTCGCCGGGCAGATCGAAATCCAGTCCGGTACGGCTGTTGAGGATATCGAGGAAAGAGCCTGTGTAAGGCTTGTCGGCGGGCGATCCGTTCCCTGCGTATGTGGCGCTTGTCACGGCGGCGCACCTGAGCGCGTTGAAGCTAACCTGGTTGACCGGACGCATCGCGCCGTCGATCTTGTAGGCCGAGTTGTTGAAGCCGGCCACCTGGTAGAATTGCGACTGCGTCACCTCGAACACGCCGATGTAGAAGTTGTTCGTGAACACCACATCGTGCGTCGCCTCATTAGCCGTCCTGCCCTGCTCGTAGATGGAACCCATCGTCCAGCGCACGTTCTTTGCGCGAACCTTGCGCATGACAAGCTTGGTGGTGCGGTATTCGTCTCGGCCGAGCAGTCCGCCCGGGAGGAATTCTGCGGAAGGATAGTACCTTTGCGAATTCTTCTCGGCGGCGTTTGCAATGTCCACGACCATGTAGTCAGGCGTATCGTCGAGCGCCCATGCCGTCACAACGGCCTTGACGCCGCCGTCCGCCACCGTGACCTTGTTGCTGGGCCAAGACTGGTCCGGATGCCACTTGATGGAATACGTGTCTTTCCCCTCCACCTTCCGCCACACGTCGCTGTCTGGCGAGAAGCAGTCGATGTGCTCCCCGCCGATCGACACCCAACCGTTCGGGCCGTTCGTCTGGATGTCGAGAGTGACCACCGCCGGAGCGTTCGTGAGCGCATATGTGATCGTCACCTCACGGGATGACGCATCCTGCGTCATTGTCACGTTGCCGGCCTCCGGCACACCGTCCGCCATCAGCGCGCATACGCAAGTTGCCGTGATAGCCTTAATGAGATGTCTGGTCTTCATTTTCGTATCCTTTCGTTTTGCCTCATCGTAAGATCATGAACAATCCCCGGTCCGGGAACGTATCCATGGCTATTGCAGAAGATTCTCCGCCGGAGCTGGAACGCGCTTCGAGCGGACGCACCGACGTCGCCGAAGGAACCGCGCCGGCGGAAAGCGTGATCGCCTCCTCGTTGGCGGAAAACGAAGAGGCCGCATGCTCCGCGGCTTCGCCCGCATGGCAGGCTACGCGGAATCCCCACTGCTGGGCGCGACCGGCTGGGTCGGCGCCAAGCCGATTTGTCGGACGACTTTCCGTCGCTCCCACATGGTAGGAACCGCCGCGACGGACGCGCGTCGCTCCGGCCACCTTGCCGGCAAGCGTACTGGATGGATTTTCCGGATCGACGTTGATAGCGCCTCCGATAGAACCGATGTCGTCCTCGTACCAGTCAAGGCACAGCTCGAACACGTTGCCGTGCATGTCGTAGATTCCCCATGCGTTCGGCGCGTAGGAGCCGACGACGGCCAGCGCGTTTGAAGGGCCGACAGAGGAAGGCGGATCGTTACTATCGCCTTCGAGATAGCCGCCGTTGTACCTGTGGCGACCTGGCATGTTCACGTCGCTCGACCCGCCGATTTCCACGCCGGTGCCCCACATGTTGGCCGCGAATCCGGCACGGCAGGCGAATTCCCACTGCCCTTCGCCCGGCAGGTCAAAATCCAGACCAGTCCGCTTCCTCAGCTTGTAGAGGAACGATCCGGGATGCGGCGGGGCCGGCCAGTTTCCGCCGGCCCAAGCGGTGGTGTTGCCGCTTGCGCAGCGAATCTCGTTGTACGACGCCCTGTTCACCGGACGCATGGCGCCCTCGATCGTGAACATGGAATTGTCGTATCCGGCAACCTGCCACCACTGTCCTTGAGTCACCTCAAACACGCCGATGTAGTAGTTGTTCGTGAGCGTAGCGGGGTGCGCGGCCGAGGGAAGCTTGCCGCCGTTGCCCATAGTCCACGCCACACCCTTCGCCATCACCTTGCGCATGACGAGCTTGGTCGTGCGGTAGGCGGGGTTGGAAAGCAAGCCTCCCGGCAGGAACTCTACCGACGGATAGTACCGTTCGGCATTGGCTGCGGCCGCGGAGGAAATGTCGGCCACCATGTAGTACGGCGGATTGTCCGGCGACCAGGCGGAGACAACCGCCCTCGCCTCTGACGCCTTGCCCCCAGGCCAAGACTGGTCCGGGTGCCACTTGATGGAATACGTGTCTTTCCCCTCCACCTTCCGCCACACGTCGCTGTCGGGCGAGAAGCAGTCGATGTGCTCCCCGCCGATCGACACCCAGCCGTTCGGGCCGTTCGTCTGGATGTCGAGGGTGACGATGGCAGGCACCTCCGAGAGGCCGTAGGTGATCGTCACCTCGCGCGTGGCAGCGTCCTGCGACATGCCGACGTCGCTCACGGTCGGCGTGGCTCCGGCCGTCAGAACGGCACCGCACAGGACCGCCATTGTAATTTTGGCTTTCTTCTTTGCTTTCACGACCATTACCTTTCACTTCTGTTCTGACACACCTCATTGCCTTTCCGGCATCGGAATAGGTTCGCCTTTGAGCTGCCTCGTCAGGCACGGTTCCTCGTAGCATCCGTAGAACGTGGCGTTGAGGTCGAGCCACGTGGCGATAACGCGCTTCTCCGCGTCCGTCAGCAGTTGCGCGTGCCTGCCGCGCGAAAGCTTTCCGAAAAGCCCCGAGCCGAGGGCGTTCACGCCAGGCCCCTCAGGCGTCGTCTGCACCAGATTGTACTCCACCCAGCACGGCACCATCGGCGCGGGACGCCCGAAGCGGTCCTTGCCCATCCGCACCTTCCACCATTGGAACGGCTTCTCGAAGCTCATCGAGTTCGGCTTGCGTCCCGTCGGTTCGTCTGTGAAGCAGAGCGTGGCGTACGACTTCGTGAACGGCGCCGAGTACTGGAGCGGCCCCACCTCCACCACCGTAGGCTTCTGTCCGAAACGAGAATCAGGCGTACGCGTGAGCGCGATGCCTTTGGGCGGCTTCTCGTCGCCATGGCAACTGACGCACTTCGCGTCGAAAATCGGCTGCACGTTCTCGACGAATCCCCACGGCCGCCCCGACTCCGGCGTAGGCGTGAGCTCGTGCGCCGGCTGCTTCATGGCTCCGGAAATCGGTCCGTACGAGACCTCGCGCTTCGACTCGTGGCATCCGACGCATGACACCCGTTCGCCGGGCATGAGCGACGTAGTCGAACGCATCGTCCGCCACGCGAACCCGTCCTTGTCCAGCACCTGGAACAGGATAGGCTTCTCCGCAGGCACGACAAAGCGCGCGGAACCGTCCGCCTCCAGTGGAACCGTCCCCAGCACGGCGCGCGCGTTCTCGTGTCCCCCGCGCCCAGTGTTGGGACGGTACTGGTCCGGCGTGGTGCGCGGGAATATCTGCACCACCCTCACCTCCTTGAGCGATCCTGGCACGGCGTTCGTGAGGCCGCGGTAGACGTTCGCGAGGAACACCTCGCCCTTCCCCTCGGCCGCGAGCCTCTGGTCGCACTGCGACTCGAGCTTCGGCGGCACGGGACGCGGCACGAGCGGCTGAGGAGAACATGCGCACAAACATCCGTCGCGCCACAGCACCTCGCGCCGCCCGTCCGCTGCCAGCACGTAGAGTCCGAGCGAATCGTTCGGCGCTGGACGCGACGGCTCGTACTGGAGCGGCGCGCGGCTCCAGCATACGAGGAACAGGTCCTCGCCGTACGGATGCGGCGAGTTGTACCAGTCGTTATGGGCCTCGGGCGAAGCGTCCTCCGCCGGACGCGCCATGTCGTTCTCTGGATAGTGGCCCGGCGTCACGTGCGTGACGGCTGCCTCGCTATTCTCGTCTACCGACGGATCGATCAGTATTAGCGGACCTCCCGTGCAGGCGTGGTGCGCCGAGGCGATACATGCGATCTTCCGAGAGCCTGGAATCGCGCGCGGCTGGAAGGTACAGTGCGGCTTCGGCGTCTCGTTGCCCCAAACGGCCTTCGGGTTCGTGCCGTCGGGGCGCATGCTCCACATGTTCTGGTGGCGCACGGCGTCGCGGTCGATGTAGTCCCACCGCGCGAACAGCAGCTCGCCGTTGTTCGCCATCGTCGGGAACCACTCGGCGACGTCGTTCCACGAGAGCTGGCGGATGTCCGAGCCATCCGGCCTCATCCTGAACATCGTGTACGCCTGCCAGCGGTTCGAGTACCCGAACCAGAAGCATCGGCTCTGCGAGCGGCGGCGCGACGACATGAACGCGATGCCGCCGTCAGGCAGGAACTCCGGCATGAAGTCCTCGTACACGCCGCGCGTAAGCTGCTTGAGGCCGGTTCCGTCTAGGTTTACCGACCACAGGTGGTAGTAGTGGTCGTCCTTCCCCTTCTCGTTCACCGACATCGAGTACGGGTCGAGCGCGCCATCCGTCTCCACAAACGCGAAAAGCGCTTTCGACGCGTCGTACGATAGGCGCGGCTCCAGATAGCTTCCGTTCGGCATCCGCCCTGCGATGACGTCACGAGTCTTCAGGGATCTGCCCGGCTCCTCAAGGACCAGCAACGTGCCGCCTGGACGCTGCCGCCAGCCGAAGTACTGCGCCACGCAATGGTTCCACGTCGGCGGGCGGCGCGTGTTGAACAGTATGCCTTTCGCAAGCGTCTCCTTGAGACGAGGGTCGGCCAGCAGCTTCGCGCGCGCCGCTAACCGCCGCCGCAGATAGTCGCCCCATCCGTCCGCCGCGCAGTTCCACTTGCCGTCGTCCTGCACCCACTCCGAGACTACCGTCACCCACATGTCTGGAGACATACCGTCCGGCGGCCGGAAGAACTCCGGCTTCGCGCGCGCCGCCGCCTGAAGCCCCGCAAGCCAAGTACCGTCGAACTGGATGACCGACGGCTCCTCTCCGGCAACGGTCAGCGTATCGTTGGAGCTGGAGAACGACCATCTGCCATCGGCTCCGGCCGCGCAAAGCACGCATCCGCCGTATCCGTCCTCGGGATTGCCGTCAACAGCCACGACGAACGGCATCAGCTCGTGTGCCGCCGGCAGATCGTCCCTGAACAGGCGGCCGTCCTTGCCCATCGCGTAAAGGCGCGGCTCGGTAACCGGCGGCTTGTCCGGCGAATGCCCGGTCCACAGGCTGCGAGGATCGCCCTTCAGCTTTGGCCCGTTCCGCGCGGAGGCGGCATCCGCCCACGATAGCGTCACTCGCCTAGGCTCGCGCACGACCCGTGCGAACGCGAGAGCGGCCTTCTGCCCGCTCCACCGGCGCGGAATCGGCGCACCCAATGTCGCGACGCCAGGATCGACGTCGCGCGGCGGCATGTACGTCCACCTGGCGACCGGCTCGCCATGCGGAACCCCGTCGCCCCTGGAGGCCGTCTCGATCTCATGCACGGCGTTTTCAACGATGCGCTCCAGGTCGGAGGCCTTTCCTTCCAGCAGCCGCTGGTAGTCCACCCACTTGAGCGCGTTCCGCACGCGTGGCGTCATCCGCCCGCTTTCGCGCAGGATCGCCACCTTGTCGAACTCCTCGAAGCCGTCCACCATCATCTCCCAGCGGAGCGAAAGGAGCGGACCCGGATAGATGAGGAAGCATTCGCCGGGCGCCCATCCCGGCTTGCAGCTGGCGTCCACGAGCGGATCGCGATCCATCATCCACCGGTGGCTGGTGGACTTCAGGAAACCGTCGAATCCCTTCGCGGCGGCGAACAGGCCCAGCCAGCGCTGCTCCGCGAGCGGGCTCGTAAGGAAGCTGTTGGGACGCTCCGGCACGCAGCAGATGTAGTAGGTTGTGATCAGCCCGCGCGCCTTCCTGCGCGCCGTCTCCGCGAGAAACTCGCGCGAAATGTAGTCGAAACGCAGAGCCTGCGAATAGTTGTCTATCCGCACGTCGCCGAAATCCGCCGGATTCACGTCGCCCGCCATCTGGAACTTGAGCGACGGCGCGTATTTCTTCACGAGCTTTGCCGTAAGAGACGTCTCATGCGGAGGCAGCTCGTCAAGGGCGGCGTATATGTCGCCCGTCCAGCCCTTCTCCTTCGCATGGGCCTCCAGCTGGCGCAGGAGCGGCCCCCAGTACGCCTCGTATTCAGGCGTTCCGGGGTCGCAGTCCACGTGAGCCTCTTCGCCGGTCGCCTCGTCATGGTACCAGTAGTCGCGATGCTTCTGGAACTTCACGAGCGCATAGCAGTGTATCTGCGGACCGATGCCGCAGCGTTTCGCGAAGTCTACGTATTCGTCGAGCGTAGTGAAGTCGGCGACGAAAGAGCCGTCCCGCCGCTTGACGTAGCGCACCATTGAACGCGCGGTGTCGATGTTCTTCCTGACGTTCCACGGATAGTCGGTGATCGTGGCGGTGATGGCCTTCTGCCCTGCCGCCGCCAGTTCCCTGAAGATCGGCTCCATGCGGGCGTAGTGCTCTGGCGAGAACGGCTTGACGCCGTAGTAGCGCGCGATCGTCCATGGCGTCTGCCAGATGTCCAGGTACATTTTTCTCCGCGCCGGAAGCGACACGGGCAGCACCTCTATCTCCATCCGGCATCGGACCTCCGCTCCTGCGGCATTCCTGACCGCAAGGCTGGCGCGATAGCGTCCCGGCTCGGCGTCGGATGGCGTCTTGACAGTCACCCACAGCGCGCGGAACGCGCGGTCCGTGAGGGCGAACGGCTGCGAAGGATCGAGGATATCCCCCACCTTGTGCTCCGGGACGTCGACCCACACCCACGGATAACGGTAATTGGCCGAAGCCAAGGTCTCCCGGACCCACCGGATCTGGACGGACGCCGCAGAAAACACCTTGGCGTCGCGCTCCGAATCAGGCTCCACGGAGGCGGTGAAACCCGCGGCCCCGGCCTTGCCGCGAATTACAAACGGCGCGTGTACGCGCTCGTTGCGCCATGCCGCCGCCCGCCAGACGCCACTGGTGAACGTCGCTGCGTTGGCCGCATCAACGCGTACAAGCGGGGTAGAGGCCACGGCGAACCCCTCGTCTGCCTCCACGTCCGCACACGGCGCGACGGCGCAAAAGACCGACAGCACCAAGCCCGACAATCTCTCTAAATCGCGCGACATGCGGCGATTGTATCAAATCGCGGCGAAGCCTGTCAATGGGCAATATTGGCAATTGCCTGCTGCTTGAAAAACATGCGGATGGGCATCGCAAGTCAGACTTGGAATTGGTATACTGTCCCACATGAAAAAACTAGCATTTGTCTTTATATTCGCCTGTTTGCCATGCCTGGCGACGGAAGAACACGCCGACGCCTTTGTCGCCGAGGTACTTGCCAATGTCGAAAGGATAAGAGCGGCCATGCCGAACGCGGTTCCCATGGCCTTCTGGGACTTCGACGGCACGATCATCAAGGG
>DFLH01000067.1:11774-41419 GCA_002373695.1 Verrucomicrobia bacterium UBA3624 | reverse complement strand
GGCAATTGCCCCTCAAATTGAACACATAGATGCTGGAAAACTCCTTCTGGAGGCACTTGCGGAAACCGTCCATCGCATTGCCGTCGATCCAGCCCGCGTTCGAGATAAACGCAATGATTCCCCCTCCGTTGCGCTTCTCCTGTCTGTCGGCTTCTTCAAGGCGATCCGTCGCCCAGCGAAACGCCTTGATGTAGGAGTCGTAAAGCGAGTTCTTGTTTGTCGCCTTTGACCCCGCGGCATATTTCGTCGCGATGTGCCGTTCTAGTTCGGGATAGGTCTGGTTCTGCGCATTGTCGTTCGCGCTCTTCTGACCGACCGAATACGGCGGGTTGCCGATGATAATCCGAATGGGCGCCTTCTTCTGCCGGATCACGCGCTCGGAATTGGAGTGGAACATTTCCGAAAAGAGCCTGTCGGAATCGTCAGACTCGGCAAGCTGGAACGTGTCCGTCAGGCAGATGCCGTCGAACGAGCGATAGTTCTTCTTCTCGCCGATCAAATCGTGATAGACGTTCTCGATGTTGATTGAGGCGATGTAGTACGCAAGAAGAACGATTTCATTGGCATGAAGTTCGTTCTCGTACTTGCGCGGCAAATCTTTCGGCTTGATGATGCCGGACTGCAATAGCCGCGTCATGAACGTGCCCGTTCCCGTGAACGGATCGAGAATGTGAACGTTTTCGTCCGACAGCGAACGTTTGAACTCCTTCTTCAGGACATCCTCGACCGAACGGATGATGAAGTCAACGCACTCGACCGGGGTATAGACGATGCCGAGCTTTTCAGCAACCTTCGGAAACGCGCTCTTGAAGAACTTGTCGTAAAGCTCGACAATCACGCGTTGCTTGCCTTCGGCGTTGTCGATTCCAGAACAGCGTTCCTTGATCGACTTGTAGAATCGCGCCATCACCTCCATTTCAGCCGTAGGGACTTCCTCGTGCAGAAGGTCGATCATCTTCTGCATCGAAACTGAAACGGGGTTGTTCTTGACGAATGAGTAATCCTCGAACAACGCCTCGAACACCGGTTGGGTGATGATGTGCTGGGCCAGCATTTCAACCGCTTCCTCACGGGACACGGAGGGATTCAGGTTCTTGTGCAGACCTTCGACAAATTCATCAAACGCCTTTTTGTGCGGTCCTTCTTCAAGGACGAGCCTCTTGATACGTGCGATGTGCTTTTCAGCGATTGCCGCGACATCCTTCGCCCAAAGCTCCCAATAACGACGGGTGCCGACCTTCTTCACCATGCGGGCGTAGATGATGCTCTGCAACTCGGTGAACTTCATCGAGAATTCAAGCTGAACGGCGCGACGCTCCTTTTCGCGTTGCGCGGCTTCAATGGCAGCCCCGGTGTTCGTATCGACATCTTCGCTCCTGCCACGCTTCGACTCCAAGCCCGGAATCGTATCAACAATGATGCGATCCGACTTGCGCTTGTTGAGGTCGATCTTGTTGATCTCCGCATTAAACCGGTCGTCATGCGCACGGAGGGCGTTGAGAACCGTCCACACCACCGCAAATGCGTCACTCTTATCAAGCGCCTCCTCCGGGCTCATGTCCTCTGGGATGATCACGGGGATGATGATATAGCCATACATTTTGCCAGCAGCCCGCCGCATCACACGACCGACTGACTGAACGACATCAACCTGCGAGTTTCTAGACGAAAGGAAGATCACTGAATCGAGCGAAGGGACGTCCACGCCCTCCGAGAGACAGCGCACATTCGTCAAAATGTGGCAATCCTTCGAATCTGCCGCGACATCATTCAGCCAAGACAAGTGCCGCGCCCGTTCTGCCGCGCCCATCGTGCCATCGACATGACGGGCGTCAATCTTCACGACCTCGCGGCGCTCGGCGGGCGTCAGCGATTCGTAGTAGGTTTCCTTCTGTGCGTTAAAGACATCGGTGATGTGCTTCGATGCCTTGATATTCTGACAGAACGCAACCGCCTTGTGCATGAAGCCGGGATCAGTCTTGCTGACAAGTTCCCTGTCGAGAAGCGTCCGCTTGGAAAGCGCATTGATGCACCCGATCAGCTTGGAAACATCATCGGCGCGCACTTCGCCGTTTTCCGTGGCAATCGCCTCCTGAAACGCGGCGGGAATCTCATCCTTCGTGATGGTCAGCACCAGCACCTTGTAATCGGACAGGAGCTCTTGGTCAACTGCCTTGCCGAAACCAATGCGATAGACCTCTTCGCCGTAAATGGCCAAATCGTCCATTGAGCAGAGGTAGGCGTCCGCCTCCTTTGCCTTGTCCTTCACGTCGTCCTTGTAGAGACGTGGCGTAGCCGTCATGTATATGCGCTTCTTGCCAAAGACGTTTTCGTTGTCGTGCACGAGCACGAACGCCGAATCGTCCTCGCCCTTTACGGTGACGCCAGTCGTGCGATGAGCCTCGTCGCAGATGATCATATCGAAGTCAAAAGAATGAGGCACGACGCGATTCTGTTCCTTCTGCGCCTCGATGATGCGCGGCAAGGACTGGTATGTCGAAAACACCACTCGCATTCCCGGCGCCTTCTTCTTCATCAGGTCAAGTACCTTGAACTGATGGATGATCGTCTCGACATTCGTTGAAGCCGGCATGGCAAGATCTTCAACGGAAAAACCTCCGTAATCGTTTTCGCGTTGTTTCTTCGACACCTCGGCGTCCGAACAGACGCACATCGGACGAATAGGCTTGGCGGCGAATGTGGTCCACTCGTTCAACGTCTGGGCAAGAAGCGCAATCGACGGGACAAGGAACAGCACGAGTCCGTCATTGCCAACTTCATTCTCCGCGATCTTGAGGGCCGTGTAGGTCTTGCCCGTGCCGCAAGCCATTATCAGACGCCCCCTGTCAGCAGACTTGAAATGCTCGTGAAACGCTTCTATCGCTTCTATCTGATGGTCAAGCGGTTCACGCTCGTTCAGAACGACGCCTGTACCGTGTGCGCCGGTTTCAAGCCTTTTCCAATCCACCGGTGCGGAAATCAGATTTCTGAGGCCAATGATGAAATGCTTGACGGGAAGATTCTTGAACGCTTCAATGGCATTCAACGACCATTTGTCCGTAGTCGCGATCCAGACCAGTTGCGAGAACGACTGCGGCATCATGTTTGCGTCGTTGAAACGCTTCATTGCCGTGGTGATGAAAGTATCGACATCGCCCTTCTGAATTGACGAATCTTCCCTGTAGCACTTGCACTGGATCGCCCAGTAGCAGCCGTCATACGTCTGCGCAACAAGATCAATGCCTATGTCATGCCCTGTGCCAAAATCCCTGCGATACGGAAAATCGCGCCAAAGCCAAATTTCCTTGAACAGCCCTTGGTATTTTGGTTCCGACCACAGGTATTCGCGCATCAACTCCTCGAAACGTGCACCTTTGTCGGCCTCCGAATACGATTCGCGGCGATACTTCTCCAGGATTTTCGTAAATGACGTCAGCATCTTGTTTTCCAGCCTTGACAACACGAACATGTTTTGCAAAATTCACACTAATTATATCATTCTCCGCCGTTTCACAGGAAGAGGGAAATGCGGGAAAACATGCGTCGGGCGCATCTGGCCACGGCACCTGCCGTCATCTGGAAATGCGCACGAACGGATAGGCGCTGGCATCCTTGGTTGAGAAGTTGCCTCTCTTCAACTCGATGAAAGCGTCTCTCCCGTCGCCGTCGTTGTCGTTCACGAGCAGGTTGAACCTGAATCCCTGGTACGGCAGCTCCGGCCCGAAACCGACAGCTTCGTACGGAATGCAGGCATCGTAGCTGGTGATGGAGCCTTCCCTTTTCGTGGCAAGTTCGACGCGCGATGCCGCCTTTGACGCGTCAAAGCCTGCGGGACCGAGCCAGCAGGCAACCGAGGACGTTCCGTCGTCGCGCCTTGCCAGACCGAACTCCCAGTGCCCTTGCTGGAGATGGGACGCCAACGCCACCTGCACGTCGTCGCCCATATACTGGTCTCCATCAGGATAAGACTGGCTGTGTACGTCGTCAACGACCTCCACGCGAAGCCTCAACCCCTTTTTGCAGCAGGACAGCCAAGCCTTTGCCGAAAGATCCTGCGGCCCTTTCCAGAGCCGCCCCGTCTCGGCTGGGTTGGCCTCGTAGAAATCATGCACCTGGCCGTGCGAATCCATCACGAAATCCGGTTTTCGTCCCGGCGAATCCGCTGGAATCGAGACAGGTTTTGCCTTGGGCGGCGGAATGTCCGCAAGGGCTTTCATGTCCAGGTCCGCGAACGTGGCGCCATCCAGCACAAGCGCGGCAGGAGCGGCCCCGAACGAAAATGTAGCATGTCCGTTCTCCACCGGCACGCTCGTTCTGTTGCCCATGACATCCACGTGCCACGCCTTTCTTGCATCCGTCCCGACCCGCACGGCCACGAGGCCACCGGCCGTTTCGTCCCACGCGCCGAGCGTGATGTCGTTCTCTCCCGCGAACTCCATCACATACCGCGAGGCGAGATGGAAAGCCTCGCGCCGGAAACGTTTCCCGCCAAACGTCTTGGAGAGCGCGGCAAACGCCACGTAGCTGTCGCGCGGCTTGTAGTCCGCAGACACGAGGCCGTACCACTGCTCTGGATCCTTCGGGTCCCATCCTGTTCCCCTGAGGTTGTACCAGATGTAGTCTACGGAACCGCGCGACCAGGCCCACAGCACCTTCTTCCACACTAGATATGCGACGCTGCGCTCGTCCCACAGGCTTGTCATCGACGTCTCGTTCGAATACCATGGCTTGCCAGACACGCCGGTGCGTTCGCGCAACGGGAAGAACTTGCCTTCGATCTGCGCGGCATAGTCCGCAAAACCGCCATGTATGTGAATGGGATGCACGTCGAACCACTCGCCCGCCCTGCGCAGGAACGCCTCGTGGAAGCCAGCATGCCCCGACCGCACCACCTGCGGGTTGTCGCCCGGCGCCGCCCAGCCGTTCGGGATCACGCACACGTTCGGATTGCTGCGTTTAAGCCCCAAGTACGACATGCGCTGTATCTCAACCGCGTCGTCTATGGTTCCCTTGAAGCCCAGGTCCCATTCGTTGCCGATCTCGTAGTAGTCTATCCGCTTGCCGTATCTCTCCGCAAGGCGTTCGCAGAATTTCTCGTACACGTTCTGTTCGGGGCGTCCGAGAGCCCACACCCTCCAGTCTTCGTTCGTCCTGTTGCCGGGGATGGCGGCCCAGCGGGGGATGCCGAACGCCCCCGCGTCAAGCGAAAGCCCGTGCTTCTCCAGAAGATCCAGGTTTTCGTCCGCAACGTCAAACTTCCATTCGTCAGGTCCGTTCGGCTGTACGGCGGCCATCTTGCAGCCTATGCTCGCGCGCACCAGCTTGGCTCCGCAAGCCGTAAGCGCGTCCAGCGTAAGGCGCCGGTCGCCTGGCGAATACCTGTCCATGTGGTAGTTTATGCCCATGCGAAACGAACCCTTGGGCTGTTGCGGCGTAATGCCGTGGCGGTCGATTACCGCAAATCTGGTCTCCGCCTGCATCGAGGATCCGTCTCCCGCCGTGATGTTTCCGGCAATCCTCCACACGCCCTTGCGCGTCACGGCCGGGAGGCCTATCCGCCTTGTTTCGCCACCTGCAAGATCCACGGCCACGGGGATATCGAATTTGTCGCCGAAAAATCCGGTCATGGACAGGACTCCTTTCGCCGAGATTCGTCCCTGCGATGCGTTGCACACCGTCAGTTCGGCCTTTGCCCCGCCACCTTCGCGCACGAGCCGCAGCGGATCTCCGGTGTCCACGTCCACGCGCAGCGCACCCGCCTCCGAGGTCGCGAACCTGCCTGCGAGCGAAATGAAACGCATGCTCCACGGCTTCCCGTCCCATTTCGCGCGATATGCCGATATCGCGGTTATTTCGTACAGCTTGGAAGGATCGAGGGAAACGGCGAAGCGCACCTCGTCTGCAAACGGCATCTTGAACTTCCTGCTCTTGCCAGCTGGAAATTCGCGTACGGACACCTCCATTTCGCCAGGTCCGAGCGCAGACGCGTCCGTTCTCAAGACCAGTTCGCACGGGCCGGGAAACGGCTTCATTCCGGGGAAGGCGTTGTAGTGCATCCAGAAGTTCGGCTTGTCTGGAACCGATACGCGGTACGTCCGGCCGTCCCAGCCGCCCTTGGCGCCGTTCTGTACGGAGAACTTGGCGAAGTCGTGCCGGAATATCGGGATGTCTTCCTCGTACACGACGGTTCTGACGGCGGAGCCGGCCGGGATGCGGAACGGGATCGACACGTCCGAATGCGAGAAGTTCACGCCAACAAGCACGGTGTTGCCGGACTCGCCGCGATGCTCGGTGAGCGACACGAAAGGCGGTTTCTCCGGGCAGAGCCTCTTCATGCCGAGCGCGTCCGCAGCGGCGGCATACAGCAGATACGCCGGATTTGCATCTTCCTCCCGGAAACAGTCGTTGCCGGTTGCGGCGATCCGTTCGAGGGCGCAGTTGATGAACGCCACGCGTCCCTTGCCGTAGTTCGCCACCGTCATGAAAGGACGCCCCTTCTCGTCAGCCGCCAGAACGCGCGCCCTCACGGCCTTCACCTCGGTCTTCATGTCGCCTGAGAGGCTTATCGTCCGCTTGTCGCCGTTCGCGAGCGCGACCCTTGCAGTCCAATGCGCGTCGCACATTGACTCCACGCGGCATCCCGTCACCTCCTCGAACTCGGAATACGTCGCCCCCCCGCCTCTTGTCATTATGAGGTTCGCCCCTTCCCGCACCTTCTGGCGCAGGCGCCGCCAGGCGCGTCCCGAATAGCCGCCCCGTCCTTTCGCCGCCGGAATGATGTAGAACCTGCTCTCCGGCCATTCCCGTTCGGCAGGAGCGAAGGAGATGGATATCCCGGCCTGGACGGAAAGGAGGAACGCGCCCAGCGACTGCGGCCATGCGTCGTCCCATTCGGACACGAGGCACACGGCATCCACCTTGCGGGGCGGCAGTTCGCCAAGAGACTCGATTTTCTTCCGTACGTCGCGCATGGCGAGCGCTATCGCCTTGGGTTCGCGGCCTCGCCTGAACAGGCCAAGATCGCGTTCGAGCGCGGTCCAGTCGTACGGCGTGAAATCGAAATGACCCTGGTCGAATGCGCACCACCAAAGGTATCCGCCCAGGCCGTACGTTCTCGCCGCGAGCGCGCCAAGGCGAAGCGTCCTGGCGGCGCTTTCGTCTGGCGCGATGTTCGTTCCAAGGCTGCCGGCCTCCTCGACGAAGCACGGCTTTCCCGACATGCCTTCGTAGTACAGCGATTCCGCCGCAGGGTGCATGGCGTTGCGGAAGGAATCGAAAGGCTCGCGGTTGCATAGCGGGACGTAGATCGGATAAGGATGCGTGGTAAGGACGTCCATGAGGTCGCCCATGTCGCGCAGGTTCCATGGCGCATGGACGTCCGAGCTGCACGAATGCATGCCGGACACGACCGGGCGGCTGCCGTCCTCCAGCCGTATCGCCGACGCTATGGCGTTCATCCAGGTCCACGCGTCCGCGCGCGTTAGCGGCGTGGCGGTGTCGCCATGCTTATTCGCCATGCAGTTGCATTCGTTCCCCAGATCCCACGCCGCGATGGCGGAATGGTCGCGCATCGCGCGCACGAAGTGCCTTACGAACTTCACTTCCCACTCTATCGCCGCCGAATCCGTGAGCAGGTTGCGGCCGTTCAGCGCGGACGGCGCGAACAGCTGCCCGGACATCCATCCGGTGACAAGCCCCACCACCAGCTTCATGTCCCGCTTGGCGGCCTCGTCGCACAGGAACCTGAACCTGCGCATCATCTCTTCGTCCACGCCGGCCTCGTTTTCGAGGGGGCCGTCCTTCTGCGCATACCCCCTCAGCCATCCCGTCCCCCCGGAGAGCCGCGTAATCGGCTGGAAGTCCGGCCATGTGGGGAACACGCGCAGCGTCGTCATCCCGTGGGCCTTGAGCACGTCAAGGTCTTTCGCCACGCACGCCGCGTCCCATCTGCGCCACATCAGAACCCCGGCATTGGAGGCCCAGTAGTTGCATCCGATCGAGAAAGGCCTGGCGTCCGCCGGCGTGAACGCTGCGAGCGCGCACGCCGCGATGAGAGGAATCAATCTTTTCATTGAAAGGCTACCTTATCAGTATGGCCGTGCCGGACGTTCCGGGCACGACGAGCTGCAGCGTAAGACAGTCGTCGCTCAACGCCAGACGGCACTTGGAACCGCGCGGATTCTCAGGCAGACGCTCCGCGTTCGTCACGTTGAGGCCATCGACGTCGATGTTGCGGTAGTCTGTTCCGCCCCATCCGCAATACCCGCCGGCATCGTATATGAGCGGAATCGCGGTGGTGGCTTTCGGCCATTCGTACCCGGACATGTCGAACTCGAACTGCGCGTTGCCGCCAACCGTTCCGCCCTCGCCGGCGTTCGTGTTGCGGAACGGCGCCTGCGCGTAGCCGTTCTTCGGCATCACGTAGCGCAGGCGCACGGGGTTGTCCAGCTCGAAATGGTCGCGTGTCCAATCCATCGTCTCGGGATTGATCATCTGTCCGAGCGCGAACGTCTGCCAAACGTTGCCCGAAGCGCCGTGCGGCTTGGCGCTGGTGGTGATGAACGCCGGGGTCTCGCCGCGGAACTCTATGCGGCTGTTGGGGCAGTTGGTGAATGGTATCGCCTCGCTGTTCTGGGCGGTGCTCTTGCGGCTTTCGGCCGTCGCGAACTGGTTGTAGAACGGCTTCTCGCACATGTAAGTGCCGTTCGAGATAACAAGCACCTGATTGGACTTGCCGGGGGTGAACGCCAGAGACGAGTTCGGTCCCTGCCAATCTTCGCCGCGTTCGCCGAAGACGAGACTCCCGGCGCCCACCGTCACCGTCACGTCGTTCGCCGCGAACAGCACGTTGCCGGTCACCACGCCGCCGCCAGCCACCGCCATCCGCGCCCCTTCGCCGGAAAGTCCTAGAATGTACGGGGACGTGGAGAAGGCTCCGCTCTCCACCTCCAGAGAGCCGCCCATCGCTTCGAGGTAAGCCCGGCCGTTGACACGCACGCGTCCGCTCCCTTTCACGCGCATGGCGAAGTTCGTAGCCTCCGGAAGCGTCCTCAAGGCGGCGAATTCCGACACGCCGCCAGAGAACGTGGCCGAGCTCTCCTCGCCGGAAATGGCGAGGAACTGGTTCGTTACGGCGAACGTCCCGCCTGCCACTTCGAGCGCGTTGGTTAGTCCTCCCATGATAAACCACCCCGAACGCCATGCGTTGCGGCTCCCTGAAAGGCGGATCGTGTTGCCCAGCGATCCCGGCGCCACGATCATGCCGTCGGGGGAGTTCACCACCTTGCCGCCGAGGCTGTTCCAATACTTGTCGCCGGCGAAAGTGAACGTCTCCTCCGAGTCGTGGAACGTTATTCTGGTGTTGCGGGCGTTGTAGCCGCTCTCGTGCGCAAAGCCGTTGCCCTCCTGCAGATTGTACAGCCCCGTGTAGAACTGGGCGATCCGCATTGTCCCGTTCGTCACGGCGAACGTGGTGTCGTACGCACACCATTCCGTGTTGCGCCTCACTTTCACGCTGTTGGTCGCAATGTACGAGCCGCCGTCGATCAGGACTCGCACGTTGCTGTAGAACATGTCTTGCGGCATCGCCGTGTCGTCCACGTACTCGCCGCCGTTCAGTATCTTGAAGGTTGCAGGGACGTTCGACTGCCCCATCAGCCACAGCCTCTGCCAGGCATGGTCGGTCTGCAGCTCGCGCCCCGATATGCGGATGCGGCCGCCGTCGATCGTAAGTGTCGCGCCCGATGCGTCGCCGTGTATGCCGGGCCGGTTCATTCCGTGCTTGCCTTCCTGCGGGAGGGCGGAGATGACAAACTCCGCATCCTTCAGTATCTTGAACACGGGCCACCAGTTCCACATCTGGAATCCGTACTGCACCTCGAAAACTCCGTTCGTGAGGCACAGGTTGCCGCGTGTCTGCCACATCAGCTTTTCGACGTCCTTGAAGCCGCCTGATGCGATGAAGTTGTATTGCCTGTGGTTGTCGTCGTGCATCGTACCGAGACGTAGTTCCGCCGTGTTCAGGCTGCGGCCGCCGAAGTCCGCATAGACGTCGACGTTGGGAAACGTGCCGAACTTCAACTGGGCGTTGGCGGCGAGATCGCCGGAGAACGTGAACCCGCCGGACGGGAATGCGGCGTCATCCGTAGATACCAGCAGGCTGTCAGCGCTGGTCCAGCTCGACGCGCTCCAATTGTCGCCGTCGAAAAGGTCGCCGCCAGGTCCCTTGTAAGTTACAGTGCCGGCGGCAGCTTCCCAGGCAAGCATGCCGCAGATTGCCATAACAGGCAATACCCCCCCCCTGACGGCAGTTATGACACTTTGAGTCGACATTCCGCAATTCCTTTCTCGATTTTCATTGATTGACTGCTTGTACGAAAGAACGACCTTCCATGCACCAGCAGATCATCGCTATGGTAGCACAAATTCGCGAACTGCGTCAAGGGACGTGCGAACCGCATCACCTGAACTCCGCAGACATCCAACCGTCGTTCCCCTCGCCATCCGACTCTATGACAAACACCTCTGCGTACGTCCCCTTCTCCGCATCACACCTATCTGTTCCAAATGCCGCAAGAGGTATGGCGGCATCGTATGTTGTCCTCGATCCCTCCCTTTTGACCGACAGCCCGTAGCAGCCGCAACCCTCCCACAGGAATACGCTTTTCGGCATCGCCGGATCGCCAAGGGCTATCTTCAGGGAATCGCCGAGGTTCGGACCGGACGGGCGCACATGCACATCGTCCGTCACTTCCACATGGACGGCCAGGGCTTCGTCCGCCAATGTAAGCCACGCGCGAGCCGAGAGATCTGCCGGTCCATGCCACAGGCGATAGGTGCGCGAAGGATCGGCCTTGTACAGATCCACGACCTGCCGGACGTCGTCCAGAACCACGTCAGGCTTGCGGCTCTGCCACGGCGTGGCTGGCAGAGTGACACGCGGCCGAGTCCGGGGCTTGCGCGGATCCGGTTTGGCGATCTTGACCGTTCTCGCCCCGTCAAGAACCACGCATCCCGGCCTCTTGCCTAGCCGCCATCGCACGTGTCCGCCGGCTGTCGCCATCTGCGACGTGTTGCCGTACAGATCCACGGACAGCGCGCCAATCGCATCGGTTTCCGCGTCAAGTTCCGTGGATTCGGCACGATCCCACCCGGCGACGATCTTCACCGGGCGTTCGCCTCGTCGCCCCGAGAACACGAACAGCGCCCTGTCATGGTCGTCGGCCAAGGTTCGCTCGTACGCAAGTCCGTGGAAGACCGATGTCAGAGCGGCAAACGCCGCATAGCTGGCGCGCGGATGGAAGTCTGCGGTCAGAAGCCCGTATCCCTGTTCCCAGTCACCCGCATCGTATCCCGTCGCCCGCAGATTGTACCAGACGAAATCGCGGCTGCCGTGCGCCCAGCTCCACAATACCTTCTGCCAGACGCAATCTGCGACTTGTTCATCGTTCCCGAACATGGTGGATTCGGCCGTCTCGTTCGCATACCATGGCACGTCTATCGACAGCTTCTTGCGCATCGCCAGGAACCGCAGCGCCTCCCTGCGGAATGCCGGGAACGGCCCGTGCATATGTACCGGATGAAAATCGTAGAAGCCTTTCGCCTCTGTCATCAGACGTTCGTGAAATCCTTTTTGCCTCACCTTCGCATCGTCCGAACCGAAGCACGCCCAGCCGTTGGGGATTACAACCGCGTCAGGGCACGATTTCTTTATGGCTGAATATGCCATCTTCTGGGCGGCTATTCCGTCGTCTATGGTCAACCGGTCGGCGGACTCCAGATCCCATTCGTTGCCAAGCTCGTAGTACGCGATCTTCGTACCGTAGCGTGCGGCAAGGCGTTCGGCGAATTCGGCGTAAAGTCCGTCTCTTGGAAACGAACGTATCCACACGAGCCAGTTTGAATTCGTCCTGTGGCGCTCGTCTGCCGCCCAGCGAGGCGTATCCCATATTCCGACATCTGTGGCAATTCCGCGTTCCCAAAGCGTCGCAAGCGCCTCGTCCGTCGACCGCCAGTCGTATTCGCCCTCTTTCCCGCATACCGTCGCGAACGTGGCCCCAACGCCCCTGACGATCTTTGCGCCGCTGGCGACGAGCGCGTCCAGCGTGATCTTGCGGTCGATCGGCGAATACCGTCGCATGTGGTAGTTGATTCCGATGCGGAACATGCCAGGCGGCAGCTGCGGTGTGGCCTCGTGGCGCGGAATGCGCGCGAAGGAAGTCCAGGCCTTGGCGGCGCTTCCTTCCGCCTTCACGTGTGCGCACACGGACCAAACGCCCATCAGGGGGACGTTCCCCACGGGATGGCGGAACACGCCGCCTGGTTTCAGGCTGAACGACAGAGGGAATGAGAAATCCCGTCCGCAGGGGCCGGACATCGTAACGTCGCATGCGAAGGCTATAGCCCTGCCGGCCTTGTTGGAGAATACCAGGCTGGCAGGTTCTTCGGCGCCACGAGTGACATGGATGGGGTTGCCGGTGTCGACCTCAAGCCCGCAGGCGGCGGCAGGCGGCAGAAGGCGCTCGGCATCCAGAGCCAGCAGGGCGTACGAATGGCGTTCCACGCCTCGCGGAAGATGGAACACTAGCGAGTGGAACACGTAGTCCACATTGTTGGACATGGAAGAAGTGAAGCGAGTGGTTCTTGTCCACGGGCGCCTGATCTTTTCAATCGGTCCCCCTCCGACCTTCTGACGGATCTCCAACGTTACGAACCCGCCTTCGTCAGGCGGATTCTCCGTCTCAAGGATGAAAGCGTCTGCCATGCGGAACGTCCTTCCGCCAGGATACGTCTTGTCGAATATCCATGTGCAGTTCCGTCTCTGCGATACGGCCATCACGCGGCCCGTGGCGGACATGTCCGCATTTTCGTTGTGGTAGATGTTCTTTCCCGGCACAAAACCAAGGATTGGTTCGCGTACGGCGACACGCACACCAGCCATGTCCGCATGACATTCAAATTTCCCTGCACCAGAAGCGAACGCCATCAAAAGCGTTCCTGCAAAAGCGGCAGCCAGGCAGAGCCGTCGAGAGATCGGTGTTTTCGTCATAGCGCGGACATTATCGCACACTCATTATTCGCTCGGCAACATAAATGTTGCCAATTGAGCCAATTGCGAAGCCCGGCCGCAACAAGCGCGGCCATCCCAAGGCCGACACGGAGGTCGGCCCTCCCATAACTGTGCAAGCCATCCCAAGGCCGACACGGAGGTCGGCCTCCCATAACTGTGCAAGATGTGCATTTCGGGAGGGACGGGCTTGTCCCGTCCGCAATTGCTTCCTCTATAACTTCCACTTGACGCGACAGGGGTGGGGTATGATAAGATACGGGCGTCTTGGTTGATGACAGGTAACGTATAGCAGGAGCGGACATGAAAAAATCTGAGTTGATCGGTCTGGCAGCCGCATGTGCGGTCGTGGTCTCCATCAATGCGTCTGCCGACTGGGTGTATTTTCCCGCAGGGCATGCCGATAATCCACATCCTGTCTACTCCGACGATGTGGCTACCATCTCAAACGGAAACTGGGTGCTGAACGTGATTCTTTCCGGCTCCAACCTCACGATCGGACAAACCACCAAGACGGAATATTACGGCAACAACAAACAGGGCAACGCTTTCACGGGCATAGGATCTGGAACGTTGGACCTGCGCGGCGCCGTACGCGATGTGGACGACCCGTCCAAGACGTACACGATAACATCCTTCGCATGGCAGGCCCTCGGTTCGCACGGAGAATACGCGAGCCGCACAGCGAAGATGGTCGAGTTCATAAGCCCCGGAACTCTCACGGCCTTGTCGTCGTCGCTAGGCGCGCAGCTCTTCAACATAAACGGAACGGTGGCCCTGCGCCATGTCGTCATCGACGAGCCCAACCTGGCCGGAGACTGGACGGCGGCATGGAACTTTCCCGCCACCGGTCTATTCGACCTGGAACTTGACCTGCCGGGCGTGACCGCGATTGGCGTGAACGTGCTCAGCTACTACCAAAACGGCAACAAGTCCCCGTACACGAACGATGTCGGCAGATGCTGGAACCTGGACGGAGTGACAAACATCGCAGACAACGCGATGAACAACCTCGGCAATGTCACAGGTTCCCTGCGGCTTCCGTCCATAAGGAACATAGGGGCGAACGCATTCGCCCGGGCTACGTTCACCGGACTGGACTTCGGCTCGGCCGGTACGCCTCTCGCGATCGCAAGCGGTGCGATGCCGCCGGGCGCCGTGCTGAAGGAAGTCGTGTTCCGCGGTGCGGTGCCCGCGCTTGCCGCCGCCGCGTGGGGCGCCGAGACGCGCGCGGCGAAATCGCTTGTGATCGCAGTGCCGTATTCGGACGCGGAATGGAAGACCTTCCTTGAAGGCCACATCGTCGAGACCGTATCCGCCTCCGAGGCTCTGGCATTCAAGCAGGCCAACCCGTCAATACAGTACCTCCCGTTTGCGGTTGTGTCCAAGAATGCCTTCGGAACGGCGAACGACCAGTATCTGGCCTGTTGCGAAGCGGTCGATCCGCCGGTTGTCGAGTGGGATGCGACGCGCGGCGACAGCGTGACCGTATCGTCCGACCTTCCGCAGGATCGATATGGCAGATACCCTGCCGGCGCCACTCTCACGTTCACGGCCGTGCCCGGAACCGGCGCATCATTCGCCGGGTGGTACGGAGACGTTCCGGAGGCGGTGCGGACCTGTGCCGCGATCACGATGGCCGCAGGCGCCGCAAGCTGGATCATGCCGCGATTCACCAGGCCATGGACGTACGACGGGACGTCCGGGACGATGACCGACGGGAAATGGACTCTCAACGTCGAAAAGAATTCGGATGGAGCCACCACCCTTACCGCAGGACGTGGAGCGCGGTGCGGCCTGTTCGCGACCACCGGCAACGAAGGCGCCGCCGGGACGCTTGACATGGGCGGAACGATATCGGACGGGACGCGAGAATGGACCATTACGCGCTTCAACGCCACCACAGGCGTCTGCGCCGCAAAAAAATCCGGCGACTGCGGCAGACCGTCGGTATTCTTTTCGCCCGGAACGCTGGCAGGCGTAAGCAGCCAGCTGTTCAACGTCAACACGAGCCAGGACAGCATTCAGACCTACACCACGGTCGTAATCGACGAGCCGGCCGCGTCGTGCAGCTTTCCCCGCTGGTTCTTCGCGATGCAGACGCTCCTGGACCGCGTCATACTGCGTTGCGGCGGAGCCGTAAGCTTGCCCACGCTTTACTTCTGCGGCGCATACAGCCAGGGGGCCACATTGGCCAAGACGGATCTTTCATGGTGGAAGATCGATGGAGTGACGGCGATCGGCGCGGCATTGGCAATGAGCGAAACCACGCCGTGGCGCACGGCGGAAGCGCACGGCGTCCTGTCGCTCCCCAACTGCACGTCGGTCGACGCCGCCGCATTCCGTGCAATGGCAAATCTCGAGGGTGTCGTTTTGGGCGGTGCGACGAAGGACAAGATGGTGACATCGATCGGGGCGAACGCGTTCGCTGGCTGCACGGGACTGAAAACCCTGACGATTCACAGTTCGGAAAGCCTGGCAGTGGACTCCACGGCGTTCATGTCCGCCGCGCCGCAGACCATCACGTTCCTGGGCAAGCCGCCGTCGTCCGAAGCCTTGGACAGCATTCTGACGGCTGTGGATGCACAGGCCGGCGGCAAGGATTGCGTGATATGCGCCTCGCAGGCGTTTCCGCAGTGGCGCGCCGGTGCCGGCCTGGTGTCCGCCCTTTCCTCCGAAGAGGCGGAAATCGCACCTGAAGGAGCTTTCGGCGTCTACCGCGCCGGCCTTGCCGCGCCTTTCGGCAAAGCTTGGGTCGTCAATCGCAAGTCGGAATACGAGCCGCGCGCCACGACCGTAATCATCCGCTAGCGGCGTACGCGCGCCCCTACCGCGGCATGGTCGAGAGGTCCGCCAGCAACGCCGACCAGGAACGGGCCGGATCTCGCACATCTATGCCGATACGGAGCCGTTCGGCTCCGGCAGGCGGACGAATGGAATAGGCATACCGGCAGAAGTCTCTGCCCTTCCATTCGCACGTCCGCGTGGCCTCGATGCGCTCGGCTGGCTTGCCGTCGGCTTCGATTGAAAATACGGGCCAGCCGGGAGAGTCCTTGCGGCCGTTGTAGCAGTAGAATGTCGCACGGACTTCGCGAACTGCGTCAAGGGACGTGCGAACCGAGCCTATCCGTTCCAAATGCCGCAAGGGGGTTGATGCGCCTCCCTGCACCAGCGGCGCAGTAGACGCGTACCCAGTCCACCCACATGTCGCTTTCGTTCCCGTACCGCTCCAGGTCGTACGGCCATCCGCTGATGCCGGCGATCGCATAGTTGATGAGGAACCACGTGTCCTGCGCTTTCGAGACTGGACCGGTCGGATGGCGCAGCACCTCCACGTCGTCGAAGTAGTAGACCGTGTCCGTCTCGGTGATCGCGAGGCCGTACGTGTGGAACGTCCAGCTCCACGACGACCTCCCAGCCATCTTCAGCGCGTCCGGGAACGCGTGCGGCGCCTCGCCCATCTGCGGTTGGCCCCACCAGTGCGACGTCACGCCGTACTTGCCGCCGTGGTTGGGGTTCTTCGGCCCGTAGCCGCCGTAGCATTCGAGGACGTCCAGTTCGTCGCACCCCGCCTTCTTCGTCGCCGCGTAGGCGGGATCGTCCTTCGACATGCCGATAGTCCCCCGCGTGAGAGTCCAGAACGCGCCCCAGCTTCCGGGCGCGGAATGGCACACGAGGCGGCACTCGAAGTAGCACGGCGCGCGCACCGCCACGCCCGTGCCGTCGGCGCGCAGCGACGAGAGGATGCCGGTGCGCCCCTTCGTGCCGAGCGGCTTCGAGGCGTGGATCCGGAGGAACGTCCCCTGCTGTCCGAACGGCTGGCAATCTCCCGCCGGGTCGCTGAACGGCCATCCGCTGAAGTCGCCGCCGCCCGTCTTGTGCGCCGCGTAGCGCGCGCCACTTCCGTCTGGCGAGATCGAGAGCGGACCGTCGAAGTCGTCCGCGAACACGAGCTTCATCCCCTTCGCGCCGGGCGGATCGGCCTTCGGCAGGCCCTGACGCCACTTTACGCCGCCCAGGTTGTAGAGCTGGAGCTCGCAGTAGTCCTGGTGTCCGCTTCTGTCCATCGCCTGGATGCGGATCGTCGTCGGACCATTGGGGAATGCGTCCGCCGGGAACACGAACTCGCCACGCGCGTCGCCCCCGAGCGGACCGTCGAAGAGAACGGCGTCCTCGCCCCAGCCGTCGCCGGATTTCGGCTGCCGCCAGCACTTCGCGACCGCGCGCGCCATGCCCTTCGCCTCGAACACGACCGTCACGCTCCCCTTCACGTTCGAGCAGTAGCGCGGCGCCAGCACCTTGATCGCCTGCACAAACTCGATGCCCTTCGTCGTGTCGCCGTTGTAGAACTCGGGGTACTCCGCCGACGCCTTGACCTCGCCCGCGAAAGCCGCGGCCGCTCCAAGCGCCGACGCCGCCCAAAGCGCAATGCCTTTTTTCATCGCCATGCCCCCCTACCTGAAGAAGAGCGAAAATCCCCGAATCGTCTTCAGGGTGACGGCGATGCCGCTCTTCGTCGCGCCGCCGTCGGGCGTGAAGGAAAACTGGCGCAGAACGGAATTAGGCCATGTCACGCCGTCCGTGTTGACGGCGTACGCCGCGCCGTTACACGTCCAGTCGACCAGCTGCTGCACCAGCGAGTTGTCGCCCGCGAGCGAAAAGAAGGGCGACGCCTTGCCCACCATGAACCGCAGCCCGTGCGCCACGCCCGTCTTCAATTCGGCGAAACCGCGGTCCGTGCCGCCGGTCTTGACGATGGGCGTCGCGGCGTAGCCACTTTCGGGGACGATGAACGTCACCGGGATGTCGGCGCCGGGATCGGCGTGGATCTTCGCGTATTGCAGGATCTGGAGTTGCGGGCGGTCGCCCATGAACGTGATTCCCGCCGGGGTCTTGCCGTCAAAGTCCGTATCGTCGTCTCCTCTGCCGCCGATGCGGAACGTGTTCGCCTTGACGACGCCGTTGGAAATCACAATGGCGGCGTTCTCGCCGGAAAACTCGAACCGATCGCCGTCCACGCCGCGCTGGTTGAGCTCGCACCCGTCGCCGACGAAAAGCGAGGCGTTGTCGCCGCGGACCCTTGCCTCCCAGCGGATGTTGAGGCTCGCTCCATTGAGCATCGTGAGCGAGGAACCGGCGTGCACGTGGTAGCTTCCGCACGTGAGCGCGACGTTGTCGAGCGTGATCTTCACGTTGGAATACTGTCCGTCCTTGAAGCCCGCGCCTTCGGGATAGCCGATTGCAGCCCCTTCGACAACGCCCCGGAAGGTGATGTCGTCGCCTCCCCAGCCAAGGGTCGTACCTGCCTTCAATCCTTCGTATTTCGCATCCACCAGGATCACCGACGTCTGGCTGCCCCCGTAGACGTCGAACGTCGTGCCGGCCGTCGGATAGCCGATGCGCGGAAGCCCGTCGGTGGCGTCTGTCGTCCAGTTCGCGGGGTTGCTCCAGAGACCGTTCGCGTTGGCGACCCAGCGGTAGGTAGCCGTGTCCGGCAGCGTGACGGACTTCGTCTCCGTCTCGCTCGTCCAGTTATGCGTCGCGTCGATCGCCGTCGTGCTGACTGCGCGGTAGCGGACCTCCGTGCCGAGGCGCACGGCGTTCCAGGTGAACGTCAGCGTGCCGGGGCCTGTCGCCGTGAGCGTGCCGACGACCGCCGACGGCACGACGTCCGCCCCGTCCTTCGGCTCGACCTCTTCAAGCAGCAGCTCGACGGGCGCGGACCCGCCGAGAACCGCCTGGATCGGTATGTCGATCGAGAACGAAATGACGTTGCCGTTCGTCACGACCGCGGGGGCGGGCAGCGGACTGCCGAACACGACGATGCCGGGGACGGTCGAGCCGGAAACGTCCTCGACCGCAGAATAGGTGTAATAGGCGGCGTCCGATTCCTGCCCGTACTCGAGCGCCTCGCGCGTTTCGGAGGTGTCGCCGAAGCGAAGTCTCGCCTCGTCCATCGCGCCGAGGAGCGGATGGCGCCCGCTGCCGATGAACGCGCCGAGCGCAAGCCCCTTGTCCGTCGGCTGGCAGATCGGCGCGTAGGAGCGCTCGCCGGTCGAATTGCCGTTGCCGTCGTCCGTGAAGTTGTAGAGCCAGCAGTCGCTGCCCTTCACGCCGTCGAGGAACTGCTTGCAGACGACGTAGCTGCCGTTCCAGTCGTAGACGACGGTGTACTTGTGCCACTCGTCGGCGGTGCCGGACGTCTTCCAGATGCTCTCGGACGCGTTGTACTGCGTGTACCCGCCGCCGCCGTCGGAATGGGGCGTGTAGATGCCGTCGTACGACGCGCGGAAGTAGTAGTCGAAGTGGTTCATCTCCGTGAAGTGGTAGGCGAAGCCCCAGCCGCCGTCGTCCATGTCGTTCTTGCGCATGAAGAGGGCCCCGCCCCAGTTTCCGCCGGTGGAGAGGTTGACCCACGTGGACGCGACCATCGAGAAGCGGCCGGAGACGTTGTTGTTCATCGCGGGGTTGAACGGGATGCGAACGCCGCCGTTCTGGTCGCTGGCGCCACGGCTTGTCGCCATGCATCGCGAACCGCCGAGCTGGCCGGCGGAAACGTATGCCGTAGCCGCGTGCGCCGTGCCGTCCATGGCGTTGGCCGTCGCGTCTGCGATAGTCTGCGCGCCGTCGCCCGTCTCGTTCAGGTGCCACACGCCGCGATATGCGCTCCACGTCGCGGGCTGGTGGACGTCGTTCTTCACGAGTCCGCCGTAGGCGACCGTGACGACGGTTGTCTTGGAGAACGACGTCACCTTCACCCAGACGAGCGACTCGCCCGTCGGGTTCCACGTGTCGACATCGAACGGCAGCGGATTTCCGGAGGCGTCGAAGAACGCGAGGTCGGAATAGTCTTTCTGGACGAAGTCCGCGTAATCGAAGCCGCTGATCGCGGACGGCGACAGGCGCACGAGCATCGGGAAGTCCGCGAACGTATCATCCGCCGCATACGCATTCATCGAGACGGTGAACTTCTTCAGGAAGTTGGCGAGCGCGACGGACGCCAGTCCCGCGTCGTTCGCGCCGACGGAGTACGACAGCGCGTCCGGCCTCTGCGCGGCGTATTCGGCGGCGACCTGCGCGGCGGACTTCGTGCCGTCTGCGAGGCGGATTTCATCGTACGCGCCCCAGAAAGGCCGCGACCAGCCGTCGTCCCAGTGGTTGTCGGAGTTGTATCCGAAGGTGATCGGATATGCGCTGGCGGTCGGGTTCGCGACCCAGCTCGCCGCTGTCATTTGGTCGGAACGATAGGTCGTCTGCTGGACGCCGTTCACGTACACCTGCGCACTCCAGCCGTTGTAGACGACGAGAACGTGCGCCCAGCTGTCCTTGATGGCAACGTCCTGGATGACAAGCGTCCCGTCCCCGTTGTCTCCGCGGCCGCGCACGAGGAGGTCGGACGTGGAGTCCTTTTGGAGCCGGATGCCCCAGCCGTTGCCGTCCCAGCGCGTCCGCTTCGGCGTAATGAGCGTAGGCTGTCCGTCGGGATTGACCGTCTCGAGATTGAACCAGCCCGAAACCGTGAAGGTGTCTCCGAGGTCGAGATTGGCCGTGCCCTGCGCTTGAAGGTAGGCAATTCCGCTATGGCAGTTCACGCGCCCGTTGCCGAGAACGCCGTTTGTGGCGACGTTCTGGATGGCGTCCGTGCCGCCCGGCACGGCATCGTGTCCGTTGCCCGTCGCGTCGGCGACCGTGCCGTCCGCTTCGGCCATGTGCCACACGCCGACGTAGCCGCCCCAGACGCCGACGGCGTTCTGCGCGTTGGCGGCGCCTCCGTAGTAGGCGTAGAGCTTGCGGCCCGCGCCGAACGCGGGCATCTTCACCCACACGACGGACTCGCCGTCCTCGTCCCACTTCTCGATCTCGTGCGCAAGCGCGTTGCCGCCCTCGTCGGTGAACAGGAGGTCTCCGCCGTCGGGTTCCAGGAAATCGGCATAGCTGAAGCCGGATATGCCCTCCGAGAGCCTGACGGCCACCGGCACGTCCGCGACATCAGCCGTGTCATACCCGACTACAGACGGGTTGACCGTCACCGTAAGCTTCTTCGCATAATCAGCCGGCATCGCGCTCGCGCACAACGCGCAAACCGACATGGCAACACAAAACACGTACCTCTTTGCTTGCATTTCAACTCCTTTCAAATGCGCGCGCCGAATTGCCCGCGCCCGATGGCGTAGTCATCGAAACGGCACCATTGTACCAAAATTTCAGCGCGATGGCAGGGGCGTATCCGCGAATCGTGCAACAAGTACGAAACAAGGTATATTCCGGCAGGGTCGCGGACACGTGGAACTCGTACCTCTACCGGGACAAGAATGAGAGGTCCGCCAGCAACGCCGACCAGGAACGGGCCGGATCTCGCACATCTATGCCGATACGGAGCCGTTCGGCTCCGGCAGGCGGACGAATGGAATAGGCATACCGGCAGAAGTCCCTGCCCTTCCATTCGCACGTCCGCGTGGCCTCGATGCGCTCGGCTGGCTTGCCGTCGGCCTCGATTGAAAATACGGGCCAGCCGGGAGAGTCCTTGCGGCCGTTGTAGCAGTAGAATGTCGCACGGACTTCGCGCACGGCGCCGCTGGAGAGATCGATCGTGCCGAATGCGTTAACTCCGCCAGAAAGGAAGATTTCGGAATTGATCTTGAGATGCGAAGTGTTGCCGTCGAAGAGAGCCTCGCGTCCGTTGTAGTTTGATTCGCACACGACATTGCCCGGCATGGAACCTGGCATGAACTTCCTGCGAAGCCGCACGATGCAGGGAACGTTTCGCAGCACCCCGGAAAAGTCGTCCAGCTCGAACGGTTCCGTTGTCGTGCCGGCATGGAGCGAGAACAGTCTGGCATTGGTCTTGCGCACTTCGGCGACCATGTCGGCATACGGCCTGTCCTGCTGGCTGACAAGCCCGAAGTGGTGGTTTTCGCCGGGAATGCTCCGCTTGGTGAACGGCTGGTCGTACATGATGAAATATCCCAGCCCAAGGCACATTGGATGGCAGGCGGCGCGTTCGGCGTATTGGCGGTAGGCGAGCCCGCGGCCGCGTTCGCTTGTGCAGTCGGTTGCGGACTTGTACGGAGACATGCCTCGCGTCGCGCTGGTGAAGGACCATTCGAGAATGGCGAACGGCTTGCGGCATTTGCCCATGAATTCAAGGCTTCCCGAATACCACTGGAGCGGCTCGAAATTGTATTCGTGCATGGCGATGAAGTCCATGGGGGACATCGCCTGCCCCTCGATCCATGCGCGAGACGACGAGATGGAATTGGCCTCCGCCATGAACAGATGGTTTGGATCGCGGCGTTTGTACGCTTCTGTAACGATGCGGTGGTACCTCAGCGAAGCCAGGCGCATGAATCCGTTGCGCTCGTCTTCGGTGAAATCTCCGTTCCGCCTGCTGGCCACTTCGTCCAGGCGACGCCCGCGCCGCGCGGCGACATAGTCGAAGAAGGCATCCCTCGCGAACGAACCCGCTTCGCCGTCCTTCGCCTCCAGCACCCATTTGAACATCGTCGAATTCCATCCGTTCTCGTTGTCGAGCGCATAGGCAATGAGGTCGGGATCGTTCCGGCGGCGATCGGTGGCGGACTTGGCTGCGGCATCGGCGGCGGACGGAAACGCGGGATGGTACATGTCGACGTATCGTCCGCGCGAAATGCGCAGACCGTGCGGCCAGCCGCCGAAATATATCCTGCCATCCGGCAGGTTGCCGTCTTCGAAATACGGCACGCCCTTCAGCTTCCAGCCCCATCCCCATTTCGCCGTGGAATTGAAACCCCAGTCCGCGAGTCGCCGTCGCACGACGTCATCCGACTTGGACCTGTATCCGGTACCATGCTTCCTGGCGATGTTCCACGCCAGAAAATTCAACTTCCCCGAACCATGGTAGAGGGCTGGCGCCTCGTCCCGGCTCGGTAGCGAAAGACGCGAAAACTCCTTGCGCGGCTTTCCTTGCGGATCCTTAAGCGGCGTAGCATATCCGCTTTCGCCGAAATAGCAGGCGTCGCATCCTATCAGGAAGAAACGATTGCCCTCCGGAGTTACGAACCACCAGCGGCCGTCGATCTCCTGCACACGGAAAAAACCTGTGGCCTTGAGCTTCAATCCTTCGTCTATCACGCCGCCGTGCGCGTCGAAACCCGGCTTTGCAGACGTCGCAACGCCAAGATGTCGACTCTCTGCGTCAGCATCGGCGCGAAGTTCGTCCACCGACGACACCTTGCCGTCAAAAGCCACCTCTTCCGGCTGCCCGAAGATATCGGCGTGCATCTCGGCATGCGATGCGGGAAACGAGGATTTTCCCATCACGGAACAAAGTTCATCCGCCAGCCACGCAAAGGCATCGCCGAAGCACGCCTTGCCGCCGTAGTTTACCTTGCAGGGAATTCCGCGCGCCTCGCAAAGCTCCTTGAAACGTTCGCCGAAAACCGGCGAGTGCGTGGCATCCTTGGCGATTTCACCTGGCTTGAGCGGCGCGCCGTACTGCAGGAAGAGACTTGGCGCCTTCGCCGGATCGATGCGCCGCGCAAGGGCGGCCGGCGAGATGCGTTCGATGTCGGCGAGGCAGTCGGCGCGGTGCGCGAGCCAGTCGGCGAAGTTGCGGTAGCCGAACGCATGCGCACCGTACGTCGAATTCGGTATCCATTCCCGCATCTCCTGCGGGTCTGTCGAGGTTTGCGCGATGATCGGCGCGACGGCACGGACTCCAAGCGCGTTGCCGTCCTTGAGCGCGAGGTATAGCGCCGTGCAGGCGCCGGCGCTGCCGCCGGCAAGGCCGATGCGCGACGCGTCAAGGTTCCATTCGGCGGCATGCGACTTGACGAACTTCAGCGCATTTTCGCAGTCATCCAGGCAACCCTGGACTGGCGGCTTCACACCATCGGCCTGCGCATCGCGGATATAGCGGTAGCCCGTGCCGACAACGGCGATGCCGCGGTCTAGCAACATGCGGATGGACGAGCCGAGGATGTGATCTTCCATTGCGCCGCCAGACCAGCCGCCGCCGTGGATATACACGACTACCGGCGCGTTGCCGCGTGACGGCCGTGCCCCCGCGCGGCCGTCAGGCAGGAACACGTCTATCTTCTGCTTCGCGTGCGGACCGTAGGGAACGTTCTCGTACGTTGCAGACGGGATGGTGAAGAGCTGCTTCGTGGACGGGTTGACGTATGTGTATTCGCTGGACGGCTTTCGTCCGAACACCGCCGCCACGGCGCGGAGCGCACCGTCCGCATCGAAATTGTTGGGCGCGATGTAGCCGCCCTCCGTGTATTCGTTCCAGCCGTAGATCAAGATGGCTCCCGGCTTCTTGGGATCGTTCTCGACCTGCCGCTTGGCGGCTGCCAGCAGTTTCTGGAACTCGTCCGGCGTGTTTCCGAGGCAGATAGCGTCATATGGATAACGCGGCGTCCGCCATGGAAACGGCTCCTCGTTGCGGCAGCGCATGGTCACGTCGCGTCCGGCCGTGACGGCCGGGATGTACGGCACCGAGGCGTTCGAAGAAAAAAGTTCCCATCGGGACTGATGCCATGGGAGCAGTTCGGAATAATCGTATGTGAAGGTACCGGCCTTCCTGCTCGCCCACGCCGCCGGGCAACTTGCGAGATTGTAGCTTCCGATGCAGTCGAAGCCGGCCTCCGACAGCATCTTCGCGCTTTTTGCGTCCTGCGGGTTCATCCCCTGGAAGTAGATGCCTTTCAGTCCGTCGGCGACGGCGATCTTCCTCGCTTCGTCGAGAATCTTCCGGGCTTTTTCCGTGCCGCCCATGTCCTCTACGAAACGGAAGGCGTTGTAGATCGAGAAGAACGGCTTCCCGTCCCGCATCCAATGGTTGGGTTCGTGGAAAAACTTTTTCGAGTAGCGAATGTTCGCCAGAAAGTCCTCTGGCGTACGAGGAAGTTTCATGAGCATCCGCTTTGGAGCGCGCGGATCGTCACGGAAGGAGTCCACCCTGTCATGATAGCACCACATGAGGCAGAACTTCATCTTCATGCGGTTGGACGCGTGAAGGAAACCTTGCTCCAGCGACTCCTGCATCGTCATCTCGCCGCCATACCAGTACCAGTCGAACAGGAACACGTCGATGCCGGCGTTGGACGCAAGGTCGATCTCCTTCGCCACGTCGGCGGGATTCTTCCCGTCCAGGTATCCGTAGAGCGGACGGAGCGGTATCTTCTGCCCGGCCACGCGCGGCTTCGCGTCCTTGACGAACTCCCATTCGTTGAACCCCTTGTGGAACCACTCGTTCCCCTTCGGGTACTCGTGCCAGTGCGGATAATAGACGCACGCCACTTCCACACGTCTGTCGCAGCCAGTCCCTGCATAAAGTTCTGCAGCCGCGCAACACGCAACAGCAACGGACAAACTGCCCTTGCAAAACAGAGAGGGAAACCCTCTCGCATGCGGATTTTCTTTCCTGACTATCGCTTTCATGGCTGTTCTCCTTTTTTGAACGGGCGAAGTGTCTCAAGTCGTACGAACGCACCGCTGGAAGAAAGATGTGCCGTCGCACCATGACTCAGATGCTCAACTGCACACTACCAGCGTAACGTTGCCCTCTACGGACATGGTACGTTCGCCGGCGACAAGAAGGCGGTCGCCAATGGTCGCCGGCAGGCCATTCGCGATGCCTGACCCGTCCGTGACCACGGCCACCGAACGGTCGCGGGGAAGTACGATCCTTCCGCCGCCCATCACGCGCCACATCGCGAACTTGTCCGTCAGCTCCGGCCCGAGGATCTGGGTCACGGGAGAAACGCGTCCCTGCGCGTCCGCATGGAGAGACGCCGTCCCGGCGGCTCGTCGCACATACCGCGCGCACGTCTCATCAAAAGTCCGCCCCTCGTATTCATACACGTCGAACATCTTTTCCCAGCCCACGCCGCAGTGCATCTTCGCGTCGGGAATGCGCCGCCCGGACGGGGTGGCGCGCTCCGCCACCACCATGAGATCGCTCGGCTCCTGCAGCTCTATCATGAAGCACCCTCCGCCGATCGCGTGCGGCATCCCACCATCCACGAACACGAAGTCCCCCGCCGCCACTGGGATTCGGTGAAGCATCTCCAGCAGACCACGTTGGCCGTCAAAGGCTTTTTCCCACGCCTCTCGCGTCACGCCGGGCTTGAAACCGAGATACACGCATGCGTCCGGCGCCGTGCCCGGCAGGAAATACCAGCACTCCGTCTTCCCCACGGGCGAATTGAAAAGCCGTTTCGCGCACGGTACGGTGGGATGAGCCTGGATCACCAGTCGCTCGTCGCTGTCGAGAAGCTTCACAAGGATCGGCAACGTGCCGACCACGTCCTTGACGAGCCGTCCGTCCTCCAGCCGCCCCAACCCCTCTCCCGCGATCTCGCTTGTGCCGTTGAACGCGGTGGTAGTGGACGCCATCCAGTCCTCCGGGCGCGGTACGCCGTCCGAAACATCCGCCCCGGTCCCAGTGAAAGCATCTATCCGCCCGCCGCCGAGGTAGGTGCGCCGCACGCGGTTGGCCTGCAGCTTCGCGACCATCGCACTACTACTCCACGGTGATGGCGGCGTGGTAGCTCTGGAGCGAACGCACCTCGCCCTTGCCCTCGCGGGCGGCCTTGATGCCCTCGCTCGCCGCGAGCGCGGCCGCGATGGTGGTGAGGTACGGCACGCGGTACTTGATCGCCGCGCGGCGGATCGAGTTGTCGTCCGCGCGCGCGTCGCGGCGGTTCGACGGCGTGTTGAGGATCAGCGTCACCTCGCGGTTCTTGATGAGGTCGAGGACGTCCGGGCGGCCCTGCCCGATCTTCGCGACCATCTTCGCGGGAACGCCCTTCTCCCACAGGAACTTGACCGTCCCCTCCGTGCCGACGATCTCGAAGCCGAGGTCGGCGAAGTTCTTCGCGGCCACCGCCGCGTCCTCCGGCTTCTCGCTGAGCGAGACGAGCATCTTGCCCGCCTGGATCGGGAGCGGCAGGCCCGCCGCCTCCTGGCTCTTGTAGTACGCGAGGCCGAACGTCTCCGCAAGGCCCAGCACCTCGCCCGTCGAGCGCATTTCCGGCCCGAGCACGGGATCCACCTCCGGGAACTTCTCGAACGGCAGCACGGCCTCCTTCACGCCGTGGTACGGGATGACCTTCTTCTTGTCGAGGCCGAGCGACTTCACGCTCTCGCCGAGCATGAGGCGCGTCGCGATGCGCGCCATCTGCGTGCCCGCCACCTTCGAGACGAGCGGCACCGTGCGGCTCGCGCGCGGGTTCGCCTCGATCACGTACACCTTGCCGTCCTCGATCGCGAACTGCATGTTCATGAGGCCTACGACCTTCAGCTCGCTCGCGATGCGGCGCGTGTAGTCGAGGATCGTCGCCTTGTTCTCCTCGCTGATGGAGACCGGCGGCAGCACGCAGGCGGAGTCGCCCGAGTGGACGCCCGCGAGCTCCACGTGCTCCATGATGGCCGGGATGAACACGTCCTGCCCGTCCGAGAGCGCGTCCGCCTCGCACTCGAGCGCGTGGTGGAGGAAGCGGTCGAGGTAGAGCGGACGGTCCGGCGTCACGCCCACGGCCTTCGCGATGTACTCGCGGAGCATGATCTCGTCGTAGATCACCTCCATGCCGCGCCCGCCCAGCACGAACGACGGGCGGATCACGATCGGGTAGCCGATCTCGGCCACCACCTTGAGCGCGCCGTCGAGGTCGCTCGCCATGCGGCTCTCCGGCATCGGGATGCCGAGGCGGTCCATGATGGAGTGGAAGAGGTCGCGGTCCTCGGCGGCGTCGATGGACTTGACGGACGTGCCGAGGATGCGGCAGCCCGCCTCCTCGAGGCCGGCCGCGATGTTGAGCGGCGTCTGCCCGCCGAACTGCACTATGATGCCCTCGGGCTTCTCCGCCTGGTAGATCTGCAGCACGTCCTCGAGCGTGACCGGCTCGAAGTAGAGCTTGTCCGACGTGTCGTAGTCCGTCGAGACCGTCTCCGGGTTGCAGTTGATCATGATCGTCTCGTACCCCGCCTCGCGCATGGCCATCGCGGCGTGCGTGCAGCAGTAGTCGAACTCGATGCCCTGGCCGATGCGGTTCGGGCCGCCGCCGAGGATGAGCACCTTCTTCTTGTTGTCCGAGACGGGCACCTCGCCGGGCTTGCCGTTGTAGGACGAGTAGTAGTACGCCTGGTTCTCGACGCCCGAGACCGGCACGGCGTGCCACGTCTCCACGCAGCCGAGCGCGGTGCGCTTCTCGCGGATGTCCTTCTCCGGCACCTTGAGGAGCTGGGAGAGGTACTTGTCGCTGAAGCCGTCCTTCTTCGCCTGCACGAGCAGGTCGTCCGGCGGCAGCGTGCCCTTGTACGAGAGAATTTTCTCCTCTTCCTGCACGAGTTCGCGCATCTGGTCCACGAAGTACGCCTTCACGCCCGTGAGGCTGAAGATCTGCTCGTCCGTCGCGCCCTTGCGGAGCGCCTCGTACATCTGGAAGTGGCGCTCCGAGTTCGGGATCGCGAGCATTTTGAGGAGCTCGTCGAGGCTCTTCTCGTGGAAGTCCTTCGCAAAGCCGAGGCCCGCGCGGCCCTTCTCGAGCGCGCGGATCGCCTTCTGCAAAGTCTCCTTGTACGTCTTGCCGATGGACATCACCTCGCCCACGGCCTTCATCTGCGTGCCGAGGTGGTCCTCCACCGCGCGGAACTTCTCGAACGCCCAGCGCGCGAACTTGAGGACGATGTAGTCGCCGCTCGGCGTGTACTTCTCAAGGGTCCCGTCGCGCCAGTACGGGATCTCGTCGAGTGTCATGCCCGCCGCGAGCTTGGCGGAGACGAGCGCGATCGGGAAGCCCGTCGCCTTCGAGGCGAGCGCGGACGAGCGCGAGGTGCGCGGGTTGATCTCGATGATCACGACGCGCCCCGTCTTCGGGTCGTGCGCGAACTGCACGTTCGTGCCGCCGATCACGCCGATCGCCTCCACGATCTTGAACGCGTCGCGCTGGAGGCGCTTCTCCAGCTCCTTGTCGATCGTAAGGAACGGCGCGGCGCAGAAGCTGTCGCCCGTGTGGACGCCCACCGCGTCGATGTTCTCGATGAAGCACACCGCGATCATCTGGTTCTTGGCGTCGCGGACGACCTCCACCTCCAGCTCCTCCCAGTTGAGGATCGACTCCTCGATGAGGCACTGGTGCGTAAGCGAGGCGTCGAGGCCGCGCGCGCAGATCGTGCGCAGCTCCTCCACGTTGTAGCAGAAGCCGCCGCCGGCGCCGCCCATCGTGTAGGCCGGGCGCACGACCACGGGATAGCCGATCTCCTTGTCGACGAGCTCAACGGCCGCCTCGACGGAGTGGACGATGCCGCTCCTGGGCGTCTCGATGCCGAGCTTCGTCATCGTCTCCTTGAACACCTCGCGGTCCTCGCCGCGCTCGATGGCGTCCAGGTTCACGCCGATCACCTTCACGCCGTATTTGTCAAGAATGCCCTTCTTCGCGAGGCTCGTGGAAAGATTGAGGCCGGTCTGCCCGCCGAGATTCGGCAAAATGGCATCCGGCCTCTCCTTCGCGATGATCTGCTCGAGACGTTCCTCGTTGAGCGGCTCGATGTACGTGGCGTCCGCCATCACCGGGTCCGTCATGATGGTGGCCGG
>DFLH01000067.1:0-11717 GCA_002373695.1 Verrucomicrobia bacterium UBA3624 | reverse complement strand
TGATGGTGGCCGGGTTGGAGTTCACCAGCACCACCTTGTAGCCGCAGGCCCTCAACGCCTTGCACGCCTGCGTCCCCGAATAGTCGAATTCGCACGCCTGGCCAATAACAATCGGGCCCGATCCGATGATCAGAACCTTGTCCACATCCGCTCGCTTCATCTTGTCCTTCCTTGGGCGTTTCCGCCGCTACTTCTGAAATTCGCAATCGGGACGCTATTATACAGCACTCCCCCATGCCATGCAAGCGTGAATTTCATAATGCCGCGCGTTGACGCTGGCGGCATTTTTTTGATATGCTTCGCCGCCATGGCGAAAGTACCAGACGACAAAAAGATTCCGTTCACGGTCACCCGTAACAGCGGACGAACGCTTGTGCGGCAGACGGTGGACGGGTTGCGCCTCTCCATCCTCAACGGATACTATCGACCTGGCGACGTCTTGCCCACCACTCGCGAACTGGCCAGGCGCCTCGGCGTCTCGACGATCGTCACCGAGGCCGCTGTCAAGGCCATTGCGGCGGAAGGTCTCACGAACCCCAGACCGCGCATCGGATCGGTCGTGCTCGGTCGACGCGAACGCGTCTGGCGCGGTCACGTGCTGTTCGTATCGCCGGAATCCGTAGGCTTCTACTACTTCAACCAGTTTGCAGACGCATTTCAGGGCGCACTCGTGGAGGACGGCTATCTTCTGACTCGTTTCGTTCTGAGACGTGGACCGAAAGGCTCGTATCGGTTCGACGGACTCGATCTGGCGTTGCAGCAGAGCGTCGATCTCGTGGTGCTGATGTACGACACGCCGGAAATTGAACGGTATCTCTCGCGCTTCCCGGTACCGTTCATAGTGATTGGAAGCCGGATGCGCCCTTGCGGGTCGCATTGCGTCGGTTTCGTGCGGTTCAACCGCGAGGCAGCCGTTCCAAACCTGGTCAAGAGATGTCTGGAGCAGCGAGTCCGTTCCGTGTGGCAGGTTGGTTTCACAAGCGGTGCCAGCGGGCGTTCCACCAACGCCTTGGCAGCCCTCCGCGCCGCCGGAATCGCCGCCGAGGAAAAGGTTGTGCTGAACAGGACGTTCGACGGCCATCCGGCAGAGGTCCAGCGCGCCGCGCTTGCCATGTTCTCCAAAGTCTGCGCGAACGCCCGCGACAGCCTGCCAGACCTGCTTCTGGCGACGGACGACTACGTGGCGTCGGGCATACTCACGGCGTTCGACTGCTTCGGCGTCCGCGTCCCGGAAGATGTCAAGTTCGTCTGCTGGGCCAATGCAGGCCTTGGCCCCGTCTACCACAAGGAACTCACGCGCATGGAGATATCCCCCCACAGCCAGGGGCAACTCGTCGCACGGTCGGCGCTCGGCTTCCTCCAGAACGCCAGGTTTCCGTCAGATCTTGAAATCGGACCAAGATGGATGGTGGGCGAAACATTCTGACCGGAGCAAGACCTCGCGGTTACGTCGGCAGGCTGGCCCCCAGCCCGACTGGCGCGCTACATCTCGGCAACGTGCGCACTTTCGCCATTGCATGGCTGAGGGCGCGCGCCTGCGGCGGAAAGGTAATCCTTCGCATGGAGGATCTCGACCATCCGCGAGACAAGCCCGGCGCCGACTTGCAGGCGCTCGACGACCTTCGCTGGCTCGGCTTCGACTGGGACGAGGAACACGTCCAGTCGCACCGCCGCGCATTCTACCGTGCCACGCTGGAACGCCTGCGTCCCCATGCATATCCCTGCGTATGCTCGCGGCGCGATGTGGAATCGGCGCAATCCGCACCGCATGCATGCGACCAGCTCTACTATCCAGGCACGTGCAGAGGACGCTTCGCCGGCTGGGACGAAGCGGCGGCGGCCTGCGCTCCTCGCACGCCATGCTGGCGTTTCCGGGTGCCGCCCAAAACAGAAATCGTCTTCTCCGACAAGTTTCACGGCCTGTTCCGGCAAGACGTCTCAGCCACCCTGGGCGATTTCCCGCTGGCCCGCGATCCCGATGGAGCAGGATATACGCTTGCCGCAACCGCAGACGACCTTGCAATGGGCGTCACGGAAGTGGTTCGCGGCGACGACCTTCTGCCAGCCACGCCATCCCACATCCTTATCGCCCGCGCATTGGGCAAAACCCCGCCTGACTACTGCCACGTGCCGCTCGTCGTCGGCCAAGACGGACGCCGCCTCGCCAAACGTCATGGCGACACGCGTGTTTCCGCTTTCCGGACCGCAGGCGTAACACCTGAAAAAATCATAGGCTGGGTGGCATGGACATGCGGATGGAACGACAAAAACGAACCGATCGGCCTTTCCAGGCTGATCGGACGTTCACCGCTCGAAACGATACCTGATACGGCTGTCGTCTGGAACGGATCGTTCGGCTGAATACGCCGCCTACTTGACCGTAAGGACGCTGTTCATCGTGCCGTGGTCGTTCGGCACCACATCGACGTTCTCAGGGTCGATGCACCAGACGCCATCGATGACGAACTTGTACTCGTATGTGCCGGGGAGCAGCGCCATCGTCGTCGAGTAGACGCCGTCCTTTTTCTTGTCGGTCATCTTCTTGCCGGTGGGATTCCACTGGTTGAAGCTTCCGGCCAAGTATACGGCCTTGCCTGTTTCCGCGCGAACCGTGAACGGGATACGGCGGGATGCCGGCTTTGCGGCAGCCTTCTTTGCAGGTTTCTCCGCACCCTTCATCGCTGCGGTCGTTTTTTTGGCAGCCACTGTAGCTACGGCCGCCTTGCTCTTGATCTTCATGTCCTGAACTCCTTCCTTTTCTGGGCCTCGCAAGAAGCCAATTTCAGAAAAGTGGCAATAGTATACTCTTTTCCGTTCCACACGTCAACTTGGGACACGACAAAGCAAATCATTTGGGCTTGCATACGTCCATCGGAAATGCTAGCATTCCAACCGTCACGATTGCTTTCCCTCTGCCGGGATTCGACAGGAATGCCGTGCCTGTGCCATATCTGCCAAAACTCGACAGGGGGGGGGTAATGCTTTCGTTGTTGCAAAATAGGAAGGTTGCTCCCATGAAGAAATTGATGGTTTTCGCTTCGGGAATCGCGTGTGGTTTCCTGATGGCGGACACGTACACGTGGAACTCCACCGACGCGGAGGCGTACATGAACGTGGACGCCAACTGGCAGGAAGGCGTGTTCCCGGCCATCACGAACCAAGCCACAGGTTCGGCCGCCGATATAGTTCTCGGCGAAGGCGATCCAACCGCCATCCGCCGCGTGATAATGGGCAATGGTACGACATTCAAGTCGTCGACATGGATCAACTCCGTGACCGGTTCCAAGAACTACATGCTGGAATTTCCACGTGTCAACTACAGCTACAGTTCCGGCTACTGGTTCAACATATCCGATCCAAGCGGATTCTACGGCCTGTGGTCGCTGTTCGCCGGTCCGCACAGAGGCCCCTACCGTCCAGCCATGCATGTCACCTCGTCCGATCCGGGCAAGGCCGTAATCCACAACGTAGAGGCGGAGGGACGCATCGGTTTCGTTGTGGACAAAGGCAAAACAGTCAAGATAGAAAATGCGATCGGACAAGGCTCGTTCACCCTTGGTTCCGCCAGCAATCCAAACGCCTATCCCGGCGTTCTTGACATTGAACGGTCGCCTGGCGGGAGCTCCGATCCGGTCGTGTTCGACGGCACGCTTGCCATCCACGGCAATCCAGATCCTGATGCCGGCGAGGTGGTTCCCGGAGCCTGGGCGCACTTCGACGCATCCGACGCGAAATCCCTGACCGTCTCCGGCGGACGGGTGACCGCCTGGGCAGATTGCCGCAACAACGGTATCGTCGCGACGCGCCACTCCTACGCTTCTGCCGATCCCACGCTCGCCACCGACGAACCGAGCGGCCGCAACGTCGTCAACTTCGGCGCGTTCGGCGGCGACACCACTACGGCGAATTCGTTGGCGACACCGTCGGCAGACAGCCTTGCGGCGTTCGGCGAACCGTCTGGTTTCGCCCTGAACGAGCCCTCCGGCGACGTGCGCGAAGCGTTCATAGTGTTCCAGGTCAACTCGCGCAATCAGACGAACGTCACCCCTTCTTTCCTTGGCGTGGACGACAGCGGGCCCGGCTCCGGACATGTCGACATGTTCCAGCGCGAACCGGCCGTGCTGGGAACGCCTCTTTTCCACAGGACACCCTCTTCGACGTGCCAGTCCATCAGGCGCAGCGAAATCCGTCTGGACGGACAGCGTACGCAGTTCGACCACGCGGACAACCTTTCGGAATCGCTGCACGTGCTTTCTGTCGGCCTTGACGACGCTACATCCTGGGTACAGAACCTGGCGGCAGGACGGAATGAAGACTCGTTCAAGTTCGTCGGCGGCATCAAGATAGCGGAAGTCGTCCTCTACACCAACACGCTTACCGTCGCCGAACGCCGTCGCAACAACGCCATTCTCAAGCGCAAGTGGCTGGCCGGCGCGTCCAAGGAGGACTACGACTACGGCTACCTCGATCTCCGCAACACCAACAGCATCCATGTCGTAGACGGCACGGCGGCGATACGCGAAGTGCGCGTCCCGGACACTTCCACCAAGATCGTCAAGACGGGCGCCGGTTCGCTGTCCATCGGCAAGACGCATCCCGACGCGCTTTCCGTCGAAGTGCGGGAAGGCGCGTTGTGGTTCGCCGCAGACGGCAACGCCGTAACGCTGGAGAAAGCGGCAAATCCTGACGTATGGCTTGACGCCACGCAGATTGCCGAAGGAGACGTCTTCAACGAGGGCGGCACGAATTTCGTCAGGGTCTGGCGCGATCCGCGCGGCACGAACCCGCGTGGAGAAACCGTCACCGCGCAACCTGTCGTCTTCAGAAGCGTCGCCGGCAACTATGCATATTTAGTCGACAACGCCGCCAACGGGCGTCCGTTCGTGGACTTCGGGGCATACCACGCCCACAACGTGGAAAAGGGCTATGGACGCGATACCATCTACGCGGCGTCCAACGCGGCTCCATATGCGATAAACCGGAACGGCGCTCAGGTCGGCAACCGGGCCAACTCCATTCGCGTGCGCGAAGGATTCCTTGTCTTCAAGATAGCGTCGCATCCGTTCTGCGGCGAAATCTTCTCCACGTCGGTCCCCGACAACTATGATTTCTACGTGGGCACCGGATCGTTGAGGATGTACAGTCCGGGATACGGCAACAAGCACGTGGAAGGCGCGTACTGGACGCTCGACGGCAATCCCTACGACGCCGGCGAAACGGATCACATCAAGGCCGGCGTCGTGTATGTGGCCAGCTTCGCCGCTGCGGAGCCTGTTCCCGTGGATGCGTTCGGCATCGACCGCGGCCAATATACCACGGGCGGCATATCCATCGGCGAATGGCTTGCGTACGACCGGCAGCTGACGCCCGAGGAACGGCGCGACACGATCGCGTACCTCATGAAGAAATGGCAGAACGCCGACCATCCCGACATCGCGCGTTCGGCCGCCATCCCTTCGGTCACGTATGCCGACGGGCTTGCGCCGGTCGTCGGTTCCGACCGCGACATCACCATAGGCTCGCTTGGCGCCACGCCTGGAACTCCTCTTGTCAAGAAGGGCTCTGGCGCCGTAACGGTCGGCAATGGCATCTCCCCTTCCCAGCATACGTCGCTGACCGTGGAAGGCGGCACGCTTGAAAGCAAAGTCAGCCTGTCGAACATACTGGCAAGGGCGGCGCTCCATCTCGATGCCAACGTTGGCGTCACCACGGAGACGGACGGTGGAGGAGTCGAGTACATGACCGACTGGGCCGACGTGCGCGGCTCGTCGTATGGGCATGCAACGCCAGTGACGCTAAAAAAGTACACCCTTCCCGGCCGGCCTACGGTAAAGACGGTGACCATAGCCGGAAGGGAACAGAAGATCGTCCATTGCGGAACGATATCCACGGAGACAGACGCCAAAAACAATGCGAATGCCTTCCCGAAGACGTCGGCTGCCGTGGCATTCTGGGATACTGATGCCGAACGCAAGCGCTTCTTTGCCGAGTATTACGTCATACACGCCGATGTTGGAGATGTCAGCACATACAACGGCGTGATCGGCACGTACTGGTGGGTCGCGAATCCATACACCGACGGCAATGGAACTGTGCATGGCAACTCATATCCTTTCTTGCGCAGCGGCAAGTCGATATCCCATCAGACGCACGGCTACAGCGTATACAATGGGGAGATATTCGTCGACAATGCGCCCACGTCTACAAACGGCACGTATCAGATTGCCAATGGCGACGAATTCCATCTCTTCGCGTTCACGCCGCAGATTCCTGTCATTTCCGGCGGACTGGGTCTGCGCGAGCATTACGAGATCGGCGGCACGCAGACGGGCGAATTCCTGTGCTTCGCGACGACCAACTCGGCCGTAGACCGCGCCGTCCTCCGCGCCCACCTGTATTCCAAGTGGTTCGGGGACGGCAGCGAGGCTGTCGCATCGCCGGAGATGGAATCGATAACGGTGCTCAATGGCGGCGCTTTGCGGCTCGATTGCGACGGCACCGTGGGCGATTTCTCCGTCGAGGAACTGTCCGGCAGCGGCGCCATCGACGTAGGCCGCAAGATCGGCGGCGTTGCGTCGCTGGACGTCGGCAATGCGCCCGGCGGGGCCGGTACGCTGTCCGTGGCCGGCGATCTCGACATTTCCGCCGTGTCGCAGATGTCGTTCGACTTCATTTCGCCGTCGGAATACGATTCTCTTACGGCCGGTGGAACGCTCGCGCTGCCAGAGACGTGCGTCCTCGCGCTCAACCTGCCTTCCGACCTTCAAGGGTGCGAAGGGACATACATCCTGATTTCCGGCTCGCCCCTCTCTGGTACGATGGACGGATGGACTGTCGCCAGAAATGAAAGCGTCAACGGTACCGTGATGCTTGCCTGCGAAGGCAACGCCGTAAAACTCCGCATCGCGCCCGTTGGCACGGTCATGATCCTGCGGTAGCGGCGCCTGTCAGCCGCGCTGCGGCGTCGCGCGCGGCTGAAACTATCGCTTCTTCGCCAGGTACGATACCGTGTTCCATCAGGACGCTTCCCGCGCATACTACCGTGTCGACGCATGACGTGTCCGCGGCGTATACGAGATCGCTGGCACGGTTGAACCCCGGGACGAGCGGAGCCGCGTCGGGCTTCAGTATCGCAAAATCAGCCGCCGCGCCAACACGGATCTCGCCGGCGTCCAGCCCGAACGCCTGGGCACCGCCTCGAGTGGCGTGCCGGTAGACGTCCGCTGCGGGTGCGCATGTCGGGTCGCCGCTTTCGATCTTTGCGCAAAGCGCGGCCGCCTTCATCTCCGCGAACATGGAAAGCGAATTGTTGGATGACGCGCCGTCGGTTCCCAGCGCGAGTCTGCATCCACCCTTCTCGATCGCGCGCTTGTACGGGAACAGTCCGCTCACCAGCTTCATGTTCGATTGCTGGTTCTCCACTATGACGGCGCCGGTGTCGGCTATTATCCGCACATCGTCGTCCGTCAGGTGCACGCAATGGGCCATGACCGTCTTGGGCCCCAGCAGCCCCAGGTCGTTGAGGTATGCCACTGGCGTTCGTCCGCCATGTTCCTTCCGGCACGTCTCCACCTCGAACCGCGTCTCTGCCACGTGCACGTGCAGAAACGTGTCCTCGTCGCGTGCCTTCGCGGCGATATTGCGCAGAGTCTGTTCGCACACCGTGTAGATGGCATGCGGCGCGTAGGTGGCGAACACCATGGAGGACGCGTCGCGCGGCAATGCGGCAAGCTCCTTGTTGGCGGCGACGTTCTTCGGGTCGTTCCGCCCCGGTCCGCCTGTCTCGATCGTCTGCATGGACACCGCGCACCTCATGCCCATGTCCCTGGCGGCGCGGACGACGGCAGGCGCGTACCAGTACATGTCGTTCGCGAACACCGTTCCGCTCCGTATCATCTCAAGCATGGCGAGGCGCGCACCTGCATAGACGATATCGTCCGCAAGATGCGCCTCCGCTGGCCAGATGTGGTCTTGCAGCCAAGGCATCAACTCCAGATCGTCGGCATATCCACGCAGCAGATCCATGGCCAGATGCGTGTGGCAGTTGTAGAACGCCGGCACCACCAGACGCGGCGGCTCGCCTTGGCCCGCATCCCGTTCCGCCGCCGGGCTTATGCGGGAAATAACTCCGTTCTCCGCGGCGATATCCACCCGCCGCCCGTCCAGAAGAAGATTCCTGAAAACATTTTCCATAGGTTTGCGCTCCCCTGCCGACAGCGACATTAGATGATCTTGGAAAGGAATTCGTCGATTTCAGGCAATACTACAGACTCCGCCGCACCGGCGTCTATCGCCCTTGCGAAGTTTGGATCTATCGGCAGGCGGAGGACGTTTTCTATGCCGAAGCGCGCGGCCATCTCGCTAGCACGGCTCTCTCCGAACACCTCATGCCTCTCTCCGCATCCGGGACACTGGAAGTAGCTGAGGTTTTCCACGAGTCCGAGCACCTTCTTGTCCATCATGTTCGCCATCTTCACCGATTTGCCGACGATCAGCTCCACCAGCTTCTGCGGCGACGATACCACTACCACGCCGTCTACCGGCAGGCTCTGGTAGACTGTCAGCGGCACGTCGCCGGTACCCGGCGGCATATCCACGAACATGACGTCAAGGTCGCCCCAGTGCACGTCGGTCCAGAACTGCTTCACTGCTCCAGCGATGACAGGGCCGCGCCAGACGACGGGATCGGTGGGGTCCGACACGAGCATGTTCAGCGACATGATCTTGATTCCGCCATCGGTGACCGCCGGCGCTATGCCGTCGGCATCCTGGATCGTGCCGCCGGAAATTCCGAACGCCTTTGGGATGGAGGGACCGGTGATGTCAGCATCAAGGATGCCTGCGGACATTCCCCTCCTCGCTGCGGCCGCCGCCAGCATTGCGGTTACGAAACTCTTGCCCACGCCGCCCTTCCCGCTGGCGACAGCCACCACTTTCCCGACGCTGGAGGCGGCGTTGAGCTTTGCCGTGAAATCATGCTTGTCCTTGCGTTCGGCGCAATCGGCGCCGCAGCTTGAACAGTCGTGAGTGCATTCTTCATTTCCCATGATGTCGATACTCCTTCATTTCGCCTGGTTCGCGAGGAAGGCCGTTGAAGCGGCCATCGCTTGATCGGTCAGGGCCGTCAAGCACCAGTTCTGCATGTAGTTGTATGTGTTTTCAGTGTAGCCGGCAAGGCCGATGAACAAAAGCGGCGAGAAGACAAGATCCTCGTACGTCTGCCGGAAATCCTCGTGGTACAGGACACGGCCAGTGGCGTTGTCGTATATCTTCAGCTTGGCGGTCCACGTCTGGACCGAGTATTCCGTGCTCAAGACCGTGCCTAGCATCCAGGCCCATTCGGCGGCGGTTTCGGAAGATGAGACGAACGGTCCCTCGAACGCCACGTCGACCGTATATGCGGCAGGTGACGCCCGCACCAGGAAACCGTGCTCCTCCAGGGTCGACTGCGCTCGATTGAGATACGCGCCGTTTGTACGTGTCTGCGGAATTAGCGTTTCGGTGGTAGCCGTCTCGAAATGGCCGCCGCCATACCATCCCCTTCCACGCCTGCCACGGCGGCCATAGTATCCGCCGCGATCAACGTACACGGTTTCGTAGCCGTAGACGGGAATGTATTCCGTAAGCAACGCGGCGAAGCCGCTCACCGCCACCTTTATGTCGCGTCCTTCGGGAGCCATGGTCATCTGCACCGATGGCATTTCCGTCTGTCGGACGGTAAAGCATCCCGCCAGCAAGACGGCAGATGCGATTCCTGCAAGTCTCTTCATCGTTCGAACCTCATTTCACGCATTTTCTTCTTGAGTCCCATGCCCATTACAGCACGCCCTGCGGCTATATACACGTCCGCAAGCCCCTGGACGAACGCCCTGTCCTTCCAGCCTGTCAGCCTCACGGCCTCCTCGGCCAGCTCTATGGCACGTGTTTCGTTGCGGATCTTGCAGGACGGCGAAGCAAGAAGCCTGGCGGTGCGAAGTTTGAGAGCCGGTTCGTCCGGATGGCGTTTCATCAGCACTTCCAGCTGCCTCGCGGCTATGTCCTCAAAACCGGAAGCGGCGCACGTTTCGACCATTTCATAGCGATGCTCGTCCGTAAGAGGATCCATCGTGACGGCTTTGGCAAACACGCGTGCCGCCAACGCCCAATGGCCGGACTTCTTCAGACACACGCCGAAATTATGGACTGCGGCAACGTCTGTAGGACGGATCAGCAACCTGTTCTCGTAGCAACGCATTGCGCCATTGACATTTCCCAGCCGCAGGAAGCGCCGTCCCTCCAGATCTAGCGAATCGGCGAGATTACCCAGCAACGGGTCGCGTGGATTTACCTTTGCCGCGGAAGACCAATGCTCCAGCGCGTTTGTGGATGCGCCGCGGTCTGCGGCGTCGAAACCCAGAAGTATCTCGCGTCGCGCACCCTGTGCGGCCATGATCTGGTTCGTGAGGGAACTCCATATTGTCGGGGCTGCGGTACCGCGCAAGAACCAGTCCACAGGCGGTATGTAGTACGGGGTGAGGGTCGCCGGGCGGATTGCCGCGAGATGGTTGGTGGGCGCGTCAGAAAACGCCAGTTTTGGCGCATTCCATATGGCCGAGGCGTGGGATGCCGCCGGAATTTCGAGCAATCCAGGCTCTATCTCGTAGTCCGTGCCCATGTAGCATGCAAAGAGTTCCGCCGGCGTATAGATGTCGGCGGATGCGAACACGGCAAACGCCTCAGGTTTGGCGAAAAGATCCAGAAGTTCGTCGGCCAGAACCTTGCCGCCGGCTGTCGCAACATAGTCGTACCGCCCTACGCACCAGAGGCGATAGTGCGAGAACGCCGCCCTGAAATCGGCCAGGATGCCCTTCAGCCGCGTACGTGACATGAGCCGTCCGTCAAGACGCAACGCGGCCACGCCGCCGTTCGAAAGCGTGGAGGCCAGCCGTTTCCATGTCGAAGCGTCCGGCGTGTCGGCTCCGACCATCCAGTCCGGCCCGGGTACGGTAAAGATTATGTCGGCTGGCGCTTGCCCGTCAGGCCCAAGCACCTTCAGGCCGGCCTGCGAAAACACGTTGGTTGCGAATGGTGCGTCACGCCCAAGCACTCGTACGGTCCGCGCACCGGGCATCTCGGCAAGGGCGATCAATGCCGGAAGCCGCCGGGTGGCACGGAAACGGTATCCCGTATCCACCGGGCGACCGTCAAGCGTCGTCACCCCGCCCGGATAGTCTTGATCCTGGAATGTCGATATTTCCGTCCCGTCTATGCGCACGGTCGACACCGGGCGGCCCTTTGCAAAGCCCGTATCCCTTGTGGCAAGATGGATAAATGCCTTGCGCCCGGTATCTCCCAATGGCGGCAGGAACGCCGTGGCGGCAGTCAGCGCGACGTAGGTTGAATACTTGCGGCTGGCGTTTTCCTGCAGGTATAGCCAGGCATGGTCAAGTGCCGGACCAGCCCATAGCCATGTCGCAACATACGCTACAAGAAGAACTGCGGGCATGGCGATGCGGATGAAGGTGCGGCGGCGCACAATGCACCATACGCATGCTCCCGCCAGGGAGAATGCGACAAATACGGACAAAACAAGCGACATCCAGGCGGGCGCCGTATGTCCTGCATACTCGAATATGCACCAGTTCACAGCGGGCTTATTCTACCACATCCTTCAGCCACGCGCCAGTCCGCCACACCCGTCAACGTAAAGCGCCACCCCGGAGGGTCTGACCCTATTG
>DFLH01000070.1 GCA_002373695.1 Verrucomicrobia bacterium UBA3624 | reverse complement strand
AGCCGGGCTTCACCGAACTCTTCGACACCGACGACGGATAGCCGTTTCCGACGCGAAACGCCGAAAACCACATCACGAAACGCACTTCAGCCTTTATCCATGCGGGTGCGGCGCATTTCCGCACTCAAAAAATGGGTAAACTCCAGGGTTGTGCGGGGTTTTCGCAGAAAAAAGTCGCTGCACCCCGCAAGAAAACGTGTTACAATAACTGCTTGGTCGCATCAAGTGGGCTATGCGCATTGACACTGGAGGCAATTGCAAAACCCGGTAGGGACGCGCATCCCGCGCGTCTGCGGTCACGCGGGACGCGTGACCCTACCAGATGCGTGGAAAATTTTGCAACTACCTCACTGGCGAGGAAATGAACATGAGAAAAGTATTTCCTGTATTGGCAAGCGTTCTGCTTGCAGGCATGGATCTGTGTGCGTCCGCGAGCCGCGTGACCTTCACGAAACCTGCCATGCGCTGGCTATGGGGCGGTTTCGGGTTCCACAACTCCGAAGCCACGATGACGCCTCTCATGCCGGACGAATTCCGCGACCAGCGTGTGCTGAAGACGTTCCGCGAGATATCCCCCACCTATGCGCGCGTGTTCGCCGGATACTGGGACTGGACGCGCGAGGCGATGGATAGTTTCGCCGACTACTATGACGCCACCTTCCGCCTCGCGGGCACCACGCTCTACCTCGTCCCCGGGCGTATGCCGGTAATCACGGACGACTTTGATGCGGAGGCGTACTGCGAGGCCGTCGCCACGCGCCTGGAGTACCTCGTGAAGGAGCGGAAATGCACGAAGATCCGCTACTACTGCCTCTCGAACGAACTGTCGGTGGGCCCCACCTACGCCTGGTTCGCGCAGCACTGGGACACCTACGCGAAGATCAACCGTGAGATGCAACGCGCCTTCATGCGCCACGGTCTCGACATCGGCCTGCAGACGCCCGATTCGTCTGGATACTCGCGCATGTCCGACATCGACTGGGCAATCACGAACATCAACGAGCAGACGGACACCTACTGCTGGCACTGCTACGAGCGGAACCTCCAGCCTGGCGACCCTGCGCTCTGGGCAAATCTCTCTACCGCCCTGACCAATCTCGTCAGCAAGGCCCTGCGCAAGGAAAAGCGTCTTTCGCTCGGCGAGTTCGGCTTCACGGGCAAGATCACGCCCTACGGACAGGGATTCATGCGTGACGATGGGCATGACGCCTTCCGCCATCCCGGCGGCGAGTTCTCCCGCCGCGCGGCCATCTCGCGCGCCGAGATGGGACTTGCCGCGCTCAATGCGGGCGCCGTCTCCGCCGTCTCGTGGACGATGGTCGACTACCCCGACCCCTTCCTCCGCGAGGATGGCGACACGCCCGGGGAGAAGGCCCGTTACGACGTGGCGCGCTTCTCCGGTTTCGGACTCGATGTGCGCTACAACAAGAACGGGCTTTTCCGCTGGTGCGACGAGGATCGCGACTATTCGTCGTATCCCGACCTCTACACGATGGGCTACCTCGTGAAGCTCTTCCGCAAAGGCGCACGCGTGCTGCCGTACACGACGGATGACGACACCCTGCGCGCGGGGGGTGTGACGAACCCTGACGGTTCCGCATCCTTCGCGTTGATAAACTGGGGAGGGGCCAAGACCGTCACGCTCTCCATTTCCCATCCGCTTGCGAAGCCGCTGCGCGTGTATGAGTACGATTCGGCGAAGCCGCCGGTCAATGCATTCAACGATCTGCAGCCAGCGAAAGGGACGGTGGCGGCGGAGGGAGGAGTCGTGTCGCTCTCCGTGCCGGCGAAGTCCATGACGTTCCTCACTACCGACTACGTGGACAGATGCCCTTCAGCCGTGACCAAGGTACGTATTGTAAACGGCAGACTCGGCTGGGCGGCCAACGAGGAGCCAGAACACTGCTACTACCGCGTCTACAAGGACGGCAGACAAATCGCCTCAACGGTGGCGACGAGCCTGACAGCGCCAGGCATGACGCCGGACGACGCGAAGAGGTTCTCGGTCAAGAGCGTGGACAAGTGGGGCAACGTCCGTTGAGCTTCCTGAAATCGCGCATCGCCATGCCTACATGCCGCCGGAAGAGGACCTTGAGGTAGTTGGCGTCGGGGAAGCCGCAGGCGGAAGAGATCGTCTTGATCGGCATCTTCGTCTCTCGGAGACGGCGCTTGACCTCGTCGAGGCGGATGCGGGTGATGGTCTGAAGGATGGACTCGTCCTGGTACTCGCGGAACCGCTTGTCGGCCAGGCGGCGGGAGACGCCGAGATGCGCCACGACGTCCGGAACGCCGATGTTGCGCGCGGCGTTGCGGCGGATGAAGGCCAACGCCCGCCGGATCAGATGCCCTGCTGGGGCGATGGGAGCCGCGGACGCGCGTTCGACCACGCCTTTCACGCGGCAGACCACGATCTCCGGCCGTCGCGGCCTCCGGGTGCCGTCGCGCATCATCTTGTCGAGGGTGGCGGCGGCGCGCATGCCTTCTGTTTCGCTGTCCGGCGCGATGCTGGCCAGGGGCGGCATGGTGTTCTCGCAGAGGAGCTCGTCGTTGTCCACGCCGAGAAGGACAAGCTGCTTCGGCACGCTGATGCGCCCGTCGTGGCAGCATTCAAGAACCTGCATGGCCCTCTCGTCGAATGCGGCCAGCACGGCCGCCGGTTTCGGAAGCGCCTTGAGCCAGGCCGTCAGCCTGGCACGGTCGCACGCGGCATCGTCCGGCCCGCCGCCATACGTGATGCACGTAAAGCCCTTGCGGGCCAGTCCTGTCCGGAATCCCTGCTCCCTGCGAACGCACCAGTCGCGCGACTGAAGGGTTGGGACGAATCCGAAAGATCGGAAGTTGCCGAGCGACGACAGGTGCTTGGCCGCCAGCAGACCGATTCCGCCATCGTCGTTCCGGACGAACGCGACATTCGCGCACCGGCCTGCGAACCGGGCTGGCGGAAGGTCGATCAGGGCCACTGGGATATCCGTCGCCGACAAGTCCGCCAGTACCTTCTCCGAGGCGAAAGGCGCCGTGACGAAAAATCCGTCCGCGCCGCCGACGGTACGCGCCCCGGCAATCTCCGCCTCCAGCTCTGCCGCACTCTGCGCCAGACGCAGATCCCAGGCGCCGTTGCCGCACAGATAACGGAAGACGCCGGTCAGGATATTGCGCCCAACCGCGCCGTTCAGCCGCAATGCCGCAATAACCTTGCGCGGATGCAACATCTGCGCACCGCGGCCAAGCCGCTCTCGTCTTTTGTCGGACATGCCGCCATTCTATCGAATCCCGTTTGCCAAGACAAGGCGTTTCATGCCCGAAGGCAAATCTTCGCGATGCCGGATCGCGCATATCATTCGCTTGCCGCGAAACGGCTGAAACGGTAGAATGGACGCATGGAAATTCAGAAAATGAAGGATCTGTCCAAGGTGATTGCACGTGTCGTCCCGCTATTGGCCACATGTGCGGCGACGGCGGACTTTCCCCGCCTCGAGCCGGAGACCGCCGTCCCCGCACCGTTCGCGTTCGCGGCCGACGGCTCGTTTCGCCCCGCCTACGCCGCAGCCGAGTGGCGCATCACGCCACATGTGCGCCGCTACGAAAGCCTGCGCATGGAGAAGCGCTGGTTCACGGTCGAATGGTGCGGACAGCCGGGAACGACGGGGTTGCTGGAACACCTGACGGTGCCATTAGGGTCTGTCCCCTGCCGCAACGGGAAAGGCGGCTACTTCCTGCCGTGGACCTATCCGCCGGCCATTCGGGACGCGCGGACGTTCCGCACGGGCGCCCGCCAGGCGACAACCCCCAAGTTCGGCGGCCCCGGCGCGGTCGTTGCCACGAGTTCCGACGGCTGGAGCTGCGCCGTGGTCGCCGACGAAAGCGCACCGCACGCCGACCGGACGAGGAACGGCGTCATCGAACAGGCGGAGGGTCTGACGCTGTTCGCCGATTTCCAGTGTGCGGGCCACGTGCATCCCGGAAAGCCGCAGACGGTGGGCGACGTGTGGATCGTCTTCCGCGAGGGCGGCGGAGATGCCGCCCTGAACGCGCTTCCCGAATGGTTTCGCGCCGTGGGGCAGACGACGCCGGACGACCGGGAGGAGGCCATCCGCGACACGATACTGTATTCCACCCATCCGCGCGGGAGCGGCGAGGACTGCGGAAAGGACCGGCGCGGCTTCAACGGCGCGGCCGGATATCTCCCGTTCGTCGCCGCCCTGGGCTGCAACGCCGTCTGGCTGCGGCCGGTGGAGGACGAAAATCCGTACGTTCCGCGCGACTACTACGCGCTCCAGAAGGACGCGGGTGATCCGGAAGACTTCTGGCGGTACTCGCAGACCGCGCACGCTCTGGGGATAAAAGTGTGGCGCGACGGCGTCATCCATGGCGGCAGAAACAACTCGCCGCGCGCCAAGGCGCATCCCGACTGGCTCGCCTACAACCGGGACGGATCCGTAGACCCCTTCTGGTGCTACGACTTCCTGCAGCCCGGCTGGCTCGCCTACATCGCCGAATTCATCCGCCACGAAACGTTCCGCTACGACCTCGACGGCTGGCGGCTAGACGCCGTTTCCGGCTCGCGCGAACCGAACTGGAACCCGTCAGTACCGTATGCGCGCGCCTCGTTCGCGCAACTCCAGGGAGCGCTCGCGCAAACTCGCTCAATCCGCAAGGCTCTGCGTTCCGTCAAGCCGCATGGCGTCACTCTGGCCGAATCGCACATGAGCGTGCTCGGAACCACGTGCGATGCCGTGTACGAAGACTGGGGCATTTCGCAGCGCTTTCTGGAGGATGTAGCCTTGCGCTCGCCCGAGGCCGCCGTCGCCTCGTACCGGCGCTGGCTCCACGAAAAACGCCTCGCGAGCGTACCGGGGCTCGTGTTCATGCGCTATGTGGACAACCACGACCACGTACCGTGCGCCGCACGGTACGGCCAGGCCGCAACTCTCGCCATGATGGCCGTCATTTCATGGATCGACGGCTTCCCCATGGTGCTCAACGAACACGAGGACGGCTGTTTCGAGCAGTTGAGGGAAATCTTCCGCCTCCGCAGGGCCTTGCCGGAACTGCGCCGCGGCGAGGCCGACTTCCTCTCCGTCCAGGCGCCGCCCGGAGTCTTCGCCTGCCTGCGCAGCCTGCCGGACGCCGCAAGCGTCGTTCTCGCGAACTTCAATCCGGAGCGGGCGCGAGGAGAGGTGGCCGCGCCGGGATTCCCCCCCTTCCAGACGGATCTACCGGCATACGGGTATCGGGTCGTGCGTGTCAAGGGACGCCCCGTAGACGCAGTGGCTGGGGTGCGGCCCAATCCGTTCACCATGCCGGCCGAATGCCCGGTCGTGCCGCCGGCGTCGGAAGACGGCCTGGCATTCGCCCTCGATACGCCGGAAGGGTCTGTCCCCGTGAAGGTCGAATTAAGGGAACGAAACAAAGGCTGGCTCGCGCGTGGCGGCATCAAGGTCGTCCGAACAAGGACGGCGGCAGGATGGCGAATCGGCCTGGCCGACTTGGGGCGACGTGACCCAAAGTCGTTGAAGCTGGTCATCTCTCTGCCGAAATCAGACCGCTGGTTCGCGCACACAGCCGAAGGTTCGTTCGAAAGCCCTTTCCTCGTGCGCCATCCCGGATATGACGATGTGGACGGGAAATGGACGCCCGGCCGCCGGATGCGCCATGGCGCCCTGCGCTGGGATTCGGAGACGCACCCTTTCGGATTCACGACAGACCATGCCTGCGTCGGCGGCGTGTGCGGGAAACAGGCCGTGACGCTCTCAGGCTTTTCCGATGGCGCGCGCGTGCAGATATGGGACAGATCAGGCCGCACACCCGGATTGACCGTCACGCTGACCGGCGACGACGCATCGGCGTTCGCCGCCGACATCGCCATTGAGCCTTCGACGGCGGCAGACCCGCGTCCCTGCGAGACTGGCGACCCGCGTCTGCGACCGATCGCAGGCGGATGGCGATACGATGACGGCGACCTGCGTGTCCACATCCTTCGCAGCGGCGCGCTTGCAGGCGCATGGCGGAGGATTGGAGGAACCTGGACCAAGAAACTCCGTACCGGCGGGTTCTTCACCAAGACGGGTACCGGACGCAAGAACAATCTCGGACGCGTGGCCGCCGACTGCCGCCAGTGCTGGGAATACGAATGTCCGGCACGCTTCCTGAGAAAACCGGACGGATCGCTTGCGCTCGAGTTCGGTCCCGGCGAACTTAGGGCGCGCGACTTCCATGCGTCCCGCATGAGCGAACCTATCCTGTACCGCACAACGTATACCCTTGGCGCGAAGGACGGATTCACGATGGAAACGGCTTTGTCGGCGCCGCGAGATTACGGTTCGGACGAGGGCGAGATCGGCTTGCGGTTCGAGTTTCCCGCCGCCATCGCCGAAAAGGATGGCGCCGGATGCTGGGAGGAACTGAAGGCTCTCGGACTAGTAGATTTCGCAGAGCGCTCCTTCTGCGGCGCCGCGCCAACGCACGTCAGGATCGCCGATGGCGGACAGCTGCTTCTGCTCTGGCATGAACGCGGCGACGCCACGTTCCGCGGATCGAAGGACCTGTGGCACGGCTTCACGTCGTTCATCCGCCTTAAATGAAAGGCCATGCCCCTTCAGCCGCCAACTTTCGTCGAGAATCGTCTGTGCTTGAACGAAAATGTTTTTCATGCGCGATAGAGAAACATGACTGCCTTGTTTTCGGGAACGCCATCCTGTATAATGGCGCCGTCGGCTGATTATTTTTCCATTCATCAATCCAAAGGACTTCACATGGACAATAACGAGAAAGCACGATATGGCGCAGGATGGCATGTTGCAGCAGTGCTGGCAGCATCGCTGGCGCTATCTACGGATGTGATTGCCGAAACGACATTGCAGTGGCGATTCGATGCGTCAGGCAGAGCCGGTTTGACAGTAGCGCCTGAAACCAAGCCGGCGAACTTGCCCGGCGGGCTGGAGACGGCGTTTTGGGATCGGCAGGAGTCCAATGCGATCTCCGTCAGTTCCTACCCGTGCGGCATAACGATTATCATTCGCTAGGAGGTCTACATGAAATCAGTCTTTTTCGCGATCGCGGCCTTGTCCGCCCTGGCGGCGGAGGCGGGAAGCGCGCCGATCCTGACGCCGGACTCGGTCGTGTTGAGCCAGCCGGTCAAGGGAAAGCCCGTCACCCTGACCTATACTGTCGACAAGCCGGCCGTCGTGACCGTGGCGTTCTACAACGACGGCGTGGAGATGCCGCCGCAGCTCTTCACGAACATGACGGGAGACGTGAACTGCAAGGTGGCCGCCGGCCTCCACACGATCACATGGAATCCCGCGGAGACATGGCCAGACCAGTCGATCAAGGACAAGGCGTTCACGGCCAAGATCACAGCCTGGGCCACGAACTGCCCGCCCGACTACATGGTGATCGACCTTCGCGACCTCCAGAAGAAGGTGCCTTTCGCCTACTACACCTCCACCAACTGGCTGCCGGGGACGCTTGAGGACAAGCGCTACCGCACGACGCATCTGGTGATGCGCAAGATACCGGCCGCGAACAAGTCGTTCTGGATGGGATCGCCGTCCGACGAATGGGGGCGCGTACCCAATTGGACGCCAAGCATCTATACGTACGACCCACGTCGCGAGAACCGCCATCGTGCGCATCTCACGAACGACTTCTACATGTGCATCTATCCGCTGACCTATCGCCAGCATCTTTATCCGAACAACTTCAATCTTGCCTATCCGCTGGCGTCCCACTACGGCAACCCCGGCGATTTCAACAACGATGGCGAATGCTGGGAACTGCCCATGTGCGGTGTTTCGTACCGCTCTCTTCGCGAGTATGGCACGCCGAGCGGCGCGTCGCAAGCCTGCAAATACTGGCCAAAAGACGGGCATGACGTGGACGTGACGAACGCTTACGACGCCGGTCTCATCGCCCGCAAGTGGCGGCTTCTGTGGGGCGTCGCGTTCGACCTGCCCACGGAGGCTCAGTGGGAGTTCGCCTGCCGCGCCGGCACGTCCGCTGCCGTCTATCTGGATGGCGACGCCATCAAAACCACCGCATCGACAAACTCCCTCGACGAAGTCGCATGGTATCTCGACCGCTGGACGGTGGGGGTGCATACGTCCGCCAATCCGCCCGCCAATCCTGACGGCAAATTGTACCTGCCGCAACGCGTGGGACTGAAAAAGCCAAACGCCTTCGGGCTTTACGACATGCTCGGCAACGTGTGGGAATGGTGCCTGGACGCGTCGTCCGGCACGGACTATCCGACGGCTTCGCCCGATCCGCTCACAGATCCGCCGGGGATGGACGTTGAAACGAACGACAATACCGTCTGCCGTGTCTTAAAGGGTGGCTCGTTCCTCTCGCCCGGCTACATGTGTCGGGCGTCCGAACGCGCATACAACTTCCAGACATACGACAACTGTGTCTGGGCATGGCCGCTTGAAGGTACGGGCGATATCAGGAATAAAACGTGCGGCTACCGTCTGGTCTGCCCTGCGCTCGCGGTTCGCTAACGGAGGAAGGAGTCTGTACAATGAAGAATGCTCTGATTTCAATCTGCGCCGTCTCGGCGGCGATGTGCTGGGGCGCGCCGACGCTCACGATCGACTTCGTCGGCCAGAATCCGGATTCGCGTCTCGTGACGATCGAGTACACGGTCGGGAACGAGCCCGCCGTGGTTACGCTTGATTCCATCGTGGCCGACGGCGTGCCGCTGGACGAGTCTAGGCTTGCCGACGTCCAGGGCGACGTGAACAAGCTCATCCCCATCGGCCCTGGCCGGATCTACTGGAAGCCGGACGAGACGGCAAAGGGGACGAACTACACGGCGGCATCCTTCCAGGTGACGGCATGGGCCACGAACGCGCCGCCGGACTACATGGTGATCGATCTCCTGAACAAGGGCGCCGAGCGCGTGTACTACTACACCTCGACCAACTGCTTCCCTGTCCCGCTTTCCGATGTGTCGTACCGCACCACGAAGCTGGTCATGCGTCGCATCCCCGCTGCCGGCGTGACGTTCCGCATGGGTTCGCCGACTGACGAGACGGGGCGCCAGACGTCCACGAACTACGAGGCGACGCACTATGTCTCCTTTAAGGACGACTTCTACCTCGGCATCTATCCCGTCACGCGCCGCCAGCACAATCTGCTGACGGGAAAGAACTCGCCCAACTACTTTGCGAATTACGGCGAGGGTCTTGACTGGCCCGTGACCGGCGTTCAACTGTGTGCATTGCGCACATGGCTCGTTGAAAGCGGGGTTGAGCCCACGCACAAGTACTGGCCACGCGACGGGCATGAGCTTGATTATGATTCAGGACACGCAAACAACGGCAATTTTCTCTACTACATGCGGCAGAACTTCCCCGGCTTCCTTTTCGACCTGCCCACGGAGGCCCAATGGGAGTTCGCCTGCCGAGGCGGCGCGACGGAATACGAGGCGCGCTATGGCGATGTGGACGAGGTCGCCTGGACATCGAGCAACTCCCTTTCTTCGGACCATGGCGTCTACCTGCCGCATCCGGTTGGACAGCTGAAGCCGAACGGATACGGTTTGTACGACATGCTCGGCAACGTGTGGGAGAAGATGCTTGACGCATGGGAAACCATGCCGAACGACACGACCGTCCGCACAGATCCGACCGGTCCCGACCTGGGGATTGTTCGAGATACCAAGTACGTCATACGCGGCGGCGCGTTCTCATGCGATCCAAAGTATGCGCGGGCGGCCAACCGTTCGCATTCGACGATCAATGCGCTGCTTGAGGGCAGTATGAGGGTCTCGACGGGCAACGCGACGGTCAACGGCTCCGCCACCGGAAACAACTACTCCTTCGGCTACCGCCTGTGGCTGCCGGCGCACGCCGTGAAGTAAGGCTGACGACATGACGCGCTCCTTTTGGGTTGCGACCGCCGGATGGATTGGCCTCTCGGCGCGTCTCTCGTGCGCGGGTGCCACGTTCGCGGCGCCGTTCACAGACGGTTGCGTGCTGCAGCGCGGCGTGCCGGTTTCGATATGGGGCGCGGCGGCCCCCGGAGAGACGGTGGACGTATCCTTTGGCGGACAGAAGGTGTCGACCGTCGCCGGCGGCGATGGCCGCTGGCAGGTGCGTCTTGCGCCGATGGAGGCGTGTTCCGATGGGCGCGTGCTGACGGCGAACGACTGCCGCGTAAAGGATGTGCTTGTCGGTGAAGTGTGGCTGTGTTCGGGGCAGTCCAACGCGGCGCTGCCGCTAAACGGGGCCGATCCCAGGTTCCGCGACAGGACGGGCGCGCTGGTGGCGGCCATGACGCGCAAGCCGCTGGTCCGCTTCGCCTCGACAAGCGGGGAGCCCTGGTGCGAGAAGCCGCGTTCAACGCCTGTCCGCCCGATTGCATGGAAAACATTCACCCCGGAGAATCTTGGCGCGAGCGGGGCGTTTTCCGCCCTTGGTGCGTATTTCGCCCTGGAAATCCACGCCGCGCTGGGCGTGCCGGTGGGTGTGATAGGCGCCTATCAGGGGTCAAGTCCGATCGAAGCGTGGATTCCGCCGGAAGCGTTCGCCTCGCGTCCGGAGTTGAAAGGTTATCCGGCGTTTCCGCCGGTCGCGCCAGACGCATGGACTTCCGAAATGACGAATTCTTTCGTGCGCTACGGCGGCTTCCAGCAGCCATGCGTGCTGTGGAACGCGCGCATCGCCCCGCTGGTGCCGTATACGGTGAAGGGCGTGATCTGGTATCAGGGGTGCAGCAACCAGTGGAACCCGGACCGGTATCTCGACCTTCAGCATGCGCTGTATGAAAGCTGGGCGAAGGCGTTCGGGAATCCCAACCTGCCGTTCCGTTTCGTGCAGGTGGCGTCCTGGGGGTGGACCGGCGGCTCCACAGTGCCGATACAGCTGGCGCAGGAAGGGTTTGCGGCGGAGGAGAAGAATGCGGCGATGGCGGTCATCGCCGACATCGGCAACAGATCGGACGCGCATCCGAACGAGAAGGGCCTTGCGGCAAAGCGTCTCGCGGCGCTGGCGCTGGCACGCGACTACGGCTTCACCGATCTCCGCGCCGATTCCCCGACCTTGCGCACATGGCATGCGGAGGGGGATGTGGCGGTGCTTACGTTCGATCATGCGCGGACGATGTACCTGTACAATCCCGACAATTCGCTTTCGAGCACGTTTGAAATCTCCGGCGCGGACGGGAAATGGGTTGCGGCGAACGTCTTGAACGCGGAGACGAAAGGAACCCGGCGCGGCGCGTTCTCGGCGAACGAGATACGTCTGAACGCGCCGGGCGTGGCACGGCCGGCCGCCGTGCGGTATCTCCACCGCGAACCTTACGCCGGCAATGTGTTCAACGAGATGAACCTGCCTTTGGGCGCCTTCTCCGCCGGATTGAAAGCGCCTGCCGGCGAGAGGCTCTACAACGGAATCGTCCTGCCAGACGCATGGCCGCCGGCAACGTCCACCACCGCCGATGCGGGACCTCAGCCGGTGCCGTATCTTGAGCCGGCGAACATTCCGGCGGTGATTCCGATCGACGTAGGGCGGCAGCTGTTCGTAGATGATTTTCTCATAGAGTCCACCGACCTCGAGCGTGTCTACGGCAAGCCCAGGAAATACGAAGGCAATCCCGTGCTCAAGCCGGAGACGCCGTGGGAACTGAACAAGCCGTTCAATCCCATGGCACTGCCCAAGGGCGGCGGAATGTGGTGGGATTCGAACCGCGGCGTCTTCCGCCTTTGGTACGAATCCGGATGGTGCCGCGAAATCTGCTATGCGGAATCGAAGGACGGCCTGAAGTGGGAGCGGATCAACCAGGACGTCATGCCCGGCACGAACCGCATCCTTCCCAGGCAGCGCGTGGATTCCTGGAGCGTCGTCCTCGATCCTGATGCCAAGGATCCCGACGAGCGGTGGAAACTGTTTTCCGCGTTCGGCGGCAATCCCGCCAAAAGCGAGGTCTACACTTCGCCTGACGGAATCCACTGGAAAAACCACCACCGCACGGGCCTCAACGAAGACCGTTCGACGATGTTCTTCAACCCCTTCCGCAGAAAATGGGTTTTCTCGCTGCGATCCAACTGGCGCGGCCGCTCACGCAATTACGTCGAGTGCGACGACTTCATAAAAGGCGCCGGCTGGCATTGGCCGTTCCCCGCCAACAAGCAGAGCTGGAATGACAAGGCGGGCTTCACGAATACGGTGGACTGCTTCCGCTGGCTGGCGGCGGACAACCGGGATGTCCAGACAAATCGCAAGAATGAAAACAGGAAGGCGCAACTCTACAGTTTCGACGCGGTCGCATACGAGTCCATCATGCTGGGGGCGTTTGAGGTACATTGGGGGCCGGAAAACCATGTGTGCGAGAAAAGAGGCCTGCCGAAGATCACCGACATCCAGTTCGCCTACTCGCGCGACGGCTTCCATTTCTCGCGCCCCCTGCGCGAGGCGGCGATTGCCAGCGAACGCTGGGATGCGTACGGCAAAAAGTGGGATGTTGGGTACGTTCAGCCGCTGTCCAACATCTGCGTGGTGATGAAGGATGAACTTTGGTTCTACTACGGCGCGTTCGGGGGCGATACAAAGCGCCTTCAGCCGTCGGACCCTGCAGTCCCCGGCTCCGGCAACGGTTCGCTCAACGGAATGTACAGCAACGGAGCGATGGGTGTGGCGTTCATGAGGCGCGACGGCTTCGCGGCGATGACGGCCGGATCCGCGAAGGCGGGGGAACTGCTGACGCGTCCGGTGAGCTACCGTGGCAGCCGGCTGTTCGTAAATGCGGCAGTTTCCGGCGGCTTTGTAGAAGCCGAGGTTCTCGATGAGAATCTGGACACGCTTGCGGCGTTCGGCAAGTTTTGCGGCGATTCTACACGCGTTGAACTCAAGGCGCTTTCTGGGAGCCTGGAATCTCTCGCCGGGCGTCCGGTGCGCTTCCGCTTCCGCGTGAAGGGCGGCGGGCTGTATTCCTTCTGGGTGTCGGATTCGCCATCTGGCCGTTCGCACGGCTACCTTGCCGGTGGCGGTCCCGGATACGCCGGATTGAAAGACGAATAACATACGCGAAAGCATTGAAAGTATTGTTTGACATGAAAATGAACATGGTATTTGCAGGCATTATGTCTGCGGGTTTCGTTCTGGCCGTCGCGGGAGAGAGCGCGCAGATTGACGTGCGCGTGAGGCAGACACCGGGCGGGCCGCGCATCTTCGTGGACGGCAAGGCCGTCACGCCGCGCTTCTACTACGGTTCGCCGCCATGCCTCGGACCGATATCCAATACAGGCAAGAACGAGTTCGTCATTCCTTTCAAGGCAGATGCCGACACGTCCGCCGGGCGGGTGGCGATCGACGGCTACGACGACGACGAGCCGATGTGGTTCTCCTGTCCGTTCCTTGAGGACAGGACCTCGTGGACGACGAACGCCCTGCCGTGCGCCGGCGAGGAGCGTACCCGGCATTTCTCCCGCGACGGGCTCGCCTTCAAGAAGGGCCACTACTACCACTTCCACGTCACGCACCGCGCCGCGCGCGTCCGCACCTACTTCCGGCACGAGGTGTCGTATGCGGCGGCGGACGGCGGGAAGCGCGTGCTGCCGCTTCCATACGGCGACACGCTCTGCGACACGGCGCGCATGGCGGCGAAGGCAGGCGTAAACCTTGTCACGTTCTCGCCCGACACCTCGTGGGGCTGGGAGAACTGGTGGGCGCCGGATGGCGAGGAGACCGACTACGCGCCGCTCGACCGCGTGTGCGACGCCCTGATTGCGGCGAATCCGAACGTGCTGCTCGTCCCGCGCGCCAGCGCGAACGCGCCCGTATGGATGCTTGCGCGCGACCCGTCGCTCAAGATGAAGTTCGACAAGGGCTACACCATCGGCATGTCGTCCGTCTCCGCGCGGCCGTACCGCAAGGCCGCGTGCGCGGCGGTCGAGAAGCTGGCGCGGCGTCTTTCCGCAAAGTACCCGCGCAACTTCGCGGGATTGCAGTTGACCGGGCAGAACTCGGCCGAATGGTTCTACATGCTGTCGCAGAGCGGCGACCTCTCGGGCTACGACGTCCATACGCGTGACGCGTTCCGCGCCTGGCTGGCTGCTCGCGGCGCCAAGGACGCAGCGACGGCCGAAGTGCCGTCGCCGGAGGCGCGCAGGACTCTCCGCCCGGACCGCCGCTGGGATCCCGTCATGGACCGGCGCGTCATCGAGTTCGGGCAGTTCCGCCAGGAGGAGATGGCGAGCTTCCTGTGCGAGCTGGGGGCGGCTGTGAAGCGAGGGTCGTCCGGCAAGTCGCTCGCGTTCTTCTTCTACGGCTACACGTGGGAGCTTGGAGCTGTCAAGCCCGGCGCCGCCGAGACGGGGCATTTCTTCGTGGACTGGATACTCAAGCACGGCAAGGGCCTTATCGACGGCTTCTCCGCCCCCATCAGCTACACGGATCGCGTCTGGCCCGGCTCCACGCCGATCATGAGCGCGGCCGAGACGATCATGCGCGGCGGCATCCTCTGGATCAACGAGGACGACATGCGCACGCACCACGAGGACATCCATTCCTGGCCGATCGACAACTACACGAAGTCCGGCTTCATCAACGATTCTCCGTGGATCACACGAAACCAATTTCTCCGCAACTCGGCGGTCGGCGTGCTGCGCGGCTACGGTGACTGGTGGATGGATCTCTTCGGACACGGATGGTTCCGCGACGAGGAGATATGGGACATCCGCCGCGCGCTCAACACGATCGACCGCGCGCTGCTGGAGCGGAAGCGTCCGTATTCCCCGGAGATCGCGGTGGTGGCCGACGAGGAGAGCCTCATGGGGAACGCCTGGGGATCCTCCGGGCTTGTGTTCCCGCTGCTCGTGCGGCGGGGTTTCGACACGTGCGGAACGTCATGCGGACAGTATCTCCTGAGCGACGTCCTCGAGAACCCGATCGATGCGAAGATCGCGTTCGTCGTCTATGCGAAGGGCCTTTCGCCGGAACGCCGCGCGAAGCTCGAGGGCCTGAAGCGGCGCGGCGCCATGCAGGTGTTCGAGGTGGAATCCGGGGCGGACATCACGGCCCAGGCGGTCGCTGCGCGCGCCAAGGCGGCGGGCGTCCATCTCTACGCGCTGCCCGGCAAGGCGTTCGTCTGCGCGTCGGAGGGGTACGTGATGGTGCAGGCGCAGGAAGAGGGCGTGATGCCGCTCGACTTCGGGCAGGTCGAAGCGGTGGATGACGCGATTACGGGCGCGACGGTCGGGACCGGTCCGCGCGCCAATGTGCGGTTCCGCCTCGGCGAGACGCGTTTGTTTAAGACGAGATGATCACAGATGTGTGCGCTGAAGACAGTGGCGGTGATGGTCGCGATGGCGGGAGTTGCCTTGGCGGCGAGCGAGGTTCGTTTCTTGTCGGGAGGCGGGCTTGCGTTCGGCGGCGTCGGGTTCCAGAACGCGGAGGCGGAGATCACGGTTCTCATGCCGGACGACTTCCGCGACCAGCGCGTGCTGAAGTCGTTCCGCGAGATCTCGCCCACGTTCTCGCGCGTCTATGCGGGCTTCGCGGACTGTCCCCGCGAGCAGGCGGACCGTTTCGCCGACTACTACGACGCCACCTTTCGCACGGCGGGGACGGAACTGTACGCCGTCGGCGGCATGATGCCGTTCGTCGCGGAGAACGAGACTGAGGCGTATGCGGAGAAGGTGGCGGCGAGTCTGGCGTATCTGGTGAAGGTGCGCGGATGCACGAACATCCTCCACTACTGCATGACGAACGAACTGGGGATCGACGGGCAGGGCGACTGGTACTTCAACCGAATGGAGAGGTTCAGGCAGATACACGCCGCGCTGCGCACCGCGTTCGACCGCCACGGGCTCCAGGACGTGGGGCTGGCGGCGACGGACGTGAACCAGCACGTCCGCCTTTCCCTGCGCCAGCTCGACTGGGCGACGAAGAACATGGACGACATCACGTCCATCTACTGCACGCACTGGTACATGTTCCTGGGGCAGACGAAGGACGGCAAGTCGATCCTGCCGTCCTCGCCCGAGAACGCGGCGACGATGCGGACGCATTTCTCGTCGCTCGTCGCCAAGGCCGCCGAGAGGGGAAAGCGTTATTTCGTCGGCGAGTTCGGGTTGTGGACGCCCTCGACGCAGGGCGCGAACCGCATCATGCACGACGACACGGGCTATCCGCTCCGCGCGCCGGAACACGCGGCCGAGGGGGCGATCACGTTGGCGGAGATCGCGCTCACGGCCATGAACGAGGGCGCATACGCCGCCGCGAGCTGGAGTTTCGTGGACTATCCCGACCCGTTCGTGTTCGAGCCCGGCGACACGCCGGAGGAAGACGCCGTCTACCAGTCCGCCCGGTGCGTCTACTGGCCGGACCGCAAGTACAACAAGTGGGGCGTGTTCCGCTGGGATTCCGTCGACCGCGACTACGGCGCCTATCCCTCGCTCTACACGATGGGGTGGATGGCGAAGCTCTTCCGGCGCGGCGCGCGCGTGATGAAGGCTCGCGTCAGTGATGACTCCTTGCGCGCGGGCGGCGTGACGAATCCGGACGGCTCCGCATCATTTGCGGTTATCAACTGGGGCGAGGCGAAGGCGGTCGCGCTCGTCTTGCCGCAGCCACCGGCGAAGCCGTTGCGCGTCTACGAGTACGATTCGGCGCGGCCGCCGGCCAATGCGTTCAACGACCTGCAACCCGCGAAGGGTTCCGTCGCGGCTAATGGCGGCGTCGTGACGCTGTCCGTGCCGGCGAAGTCGATGACCTTCCTCACGACGGACTACGAAGAGCGCGTTCCTGCCGCCGTCGCGGGCGTGCGCATTGAAGACGGAAGGCTCCGCTGGACAACGAGTGCGGAGCAGGAGCATTGCTACTACCGCGTGTACAGGGACGGCAAGCAGATCGCCTCCACGGTGGCGACCTCGCTTCTGGCGGCGGATGGAGACGCGAGACGCTTCGCGGTGCGGAGCGTCGACCGCTGGGGAAACGAAGGCCGTTGCGCGGCACGGCGGCAATCTGATACAATCAAGGAACAATGCGCGAAAGGACGATAGGCAAAATGGAAATAAAGAGAATGCTGTCATTGTCGGCAGGGATGCTCGTGGCGGGTATTTCGCTTGGCGCAGCTGACGTGACGATCTCGAAGCCCTACTTCCGGTGGCTGTTCAACGGGTTCGGCTTCCAGAACTCGGAGGCGAACTTCCTGTCGCTGATGCCAGACGACTTCAGGGACCAGCGCGTGCTCAAGACGTTCGCCGAGCTGTCCCCGACCTTCGGACGCGTCTACACAGGCTTCGCCGACGAATCCAAGGAGCAGCTCGACCGGTTCGCGGACTACTACGACCTGACCTTCCGCAAGGCCGGCACCACGCTCTACGCCGTGCCGTGCGCCATGCCGCCGTTCGCCGACAAGATCGACGCCGAGGAATACGCCGAGAAGGTGGCGAAGAACCTCGAGTACCTGATCAAGGTGCGCAAGTGCCGCAAGATACGGTACTACTGCCTCACGAACGAGCTGATGTGCGGCGACAACTGGGCGTGGTTCGTGAACGGAGACAGGTCCGAGCTGTTCAAGAAGTTCTACGCGGCGCTGTTCCACGCCTTCCGCCGCCACGGCCTCGACATCCGCCTGCTCGCCTCCGACGAGGCGGCCACCACGAAGCCCGAGAAGGTCTTTCCGTTCCTCGACTGGATCAAGGCCAACATGGACGACTACGTGGGCGCGTACTGCACGCACTGGTACGTCTACGGCCGCCGGACCGACGACCTCGGCCTCTGGAACGAGTACAACGCCTATTTCTCGAACCTCGTCCAGCGCGCGCTCTCCTGCAAGGCGAAGCGCTTCATCCTCGGCGAGTACGGCTTCCATCCGGCGTGGGGCAAGCGCGGCGTGATGGTGGACGACGTGAGCTACCATCTGCGCCAGCCGGAGACGAAGGAGGAGAGCGTGCTCGCGAAATGCGAGGTGGGGCTTGCGGCGATGAACCAGGGCGCGGCGGCGTGCGTGGACTGGAGCTTCGTGGACTACCCCGACCCGTTCGTCATCGAGGACGGCGACTCGCCGGAGGAGCACGCCCGCTACGAGGCGGGGAAGTGCGGCTACCGCATCGACACCAAGTACAACAAGTGCGGCGTGTTCCGCTGGTCCACGACGGACCGGGACTACTCCTCCTACGCCGAGCTCTATGCGATGGGGTGGCTCGTGAAGCTCTTCCGCAAGAACGCGACCGTGCTGCCCTGCACGTTCGCCGACCCGATGCTGCGCGGCGGCGCGGTGATCAACCCGGACCGTTCCGTCTCCATCGCGCTCATCAACCGCGGCCCGGCCAAGACGGCCACGGTGGACTGCTCCTCGTGGAAGACGCGCGTGGACGGCACGCCCGCCCTCCACCAGCCGCTGCGCCGCTACGTGTACGAGGCCGCGCGCGTGCCGTACAGCCCGTTCAACGACCTGCAGCCGATGTCCGGCACGGTGACGGCGAAGGACGGCGCGTTCAGCGTCGCGCTCCCGGCCAAGTCCATCACCTTCCTCACCACGGACTACGAAGATCGCACACCGCCGCCTGTCGGCGGCCTGCGCGAAAGGGACGGCCTCCTCTCCTGGACGGCGACGGACGATCCGGCGCACCGCTACTATCGCGTGTATGCGGACGGGCGGCAGGTGGCCTCCACGGCCGCCACCACGGCCAAGGTTCCGTCGGCCAAGGCCTACGACGTGCGGAGCGTGGACCGCTGGAACAACGAAGGTGCGCCGGCGGTGCGTAAGTTCGTGGACGTGAGCCGGGCCTGTCCGCGCTACTTCGCGGACGCGACGGGCAAGACGTGGATCCCGGTCGGCATCAACCTGTGCTACGCCCATCCGGCGGACGCGACGGCCGTCGACGTGCCGGAGGCCGAGTTCCTCGCCAGCTACGAGCGCTGGATGCGGGCGTTCGCCGCGAACGGCGGCAATTTTATCCGAATCTTCCTCTGCCGCCCGACGGTCGACGTGCTGACGGACAAGCCGGGCGTGTGGAACGAACGCGCCGTCGAAAACCTCTGGAAGCTCGTGCATCTCGCCGAGACGCTCGGCATCAAGATCAAGTTCACGATGGAGGTCTTTCGCATGATCATTCCGGATGCGGAGGCGACGACGGACTACAAGAAAAAACTGAACAAGTCCTTCTACCTGCCCTATGCGAAGAGTCTGCGCGAGTTTTTCCATTCGCCGGAATGCGAGCGCCTGTTCCTCGACAAGGCCCGCTTCTACGCTTCTCGCGGATTCGGCGACTCGCCCGCCGTCATCTGCTGGGAGCCGTGGAACGAGATCAACTCGACGGGCGCGATCGCCGACTACGCGCCCTGGAGCGCGCGCGTGCAGGGCGCGTTCCGCAAGTTGTTTCCCCGCCAGATGGTGACGCAGAACCTCGGCAGCTTCTCCAACCCTGATGCCGTCCACATCTACGACCAGCTTGGCGAGGCAGAGCCGAACGACTTCATGCAGGTGCATCGCTATCTTGATCCTGGCGCGGAGCTGGACGTCTGCCGCGGGCCGATGGACGTGCTCTGTGCCGACGCCGTCCGCGAGCTTCTTGCACGGCGCGACGACAAGCCGGCGCTTCTCGCCGAAGCGGGCTCGGTGGAGAAGCACCATTCCGGCCCTTCGCACCTGATGGCGCTCGACAAGGAGGGGACGATGCTACACGACGCGCTCTTCGCCCCGTTCTTCGCCGGCGGCGCCGGGACCGGTTGCAACTGGCATTGGGCCATATACGTGGAGAACAACAACCTGTGGTACCATTTTGCGCGCTTCCGCAAAGCCGTGGAAGGCCTTGATCCGGCGGCCGAGGCGTTTCGCCCGTTCCGCACCGAAACGCACGCCATGCGCATCTGGGGCCTGAAGGGACGGAAGACGACCGTCCTCTGGCTTCGCGACAAGGCGAGCGATTGGCGCAGCGAGCTGGAGAAGGGCGTGCCCGCGCGAAAGCTGGAGGGCAACAAACTGCCGTTTGCCACGACGGCGCCCGCGCGCTGGTACCTGCCCTGGGAGGACCGCACGGTGGAAACGCCTGCGGGGCCGCTCGTCGCCCCGGCGTTCAGGCGTTCTGCCGTTGTGCGCTTTCCGACGGATTCCGAGAAGAGGGACAAGACCGGGAAATAACCGCGATGCGCGTTTCCCTCCAGCTACTGGCCATTTCCGCCATCACGGCGTGCCTTTCTCCGGCGGACGCCGCCTTGCCGCTCTGCGGCAACCAGCCGCGGTTCCGGGACAAGACGGGGGCGCTTATCTTCACTGCGAGCCTTACGTCGGCAACGTCTTCAACGAGATGGATCTGCCGCTGGGTGCCTTTCGTGTCGGGAACGAGGCGGGGCGAAACGGAACATGAACCAATGGAACATACGAGGTTGTAAGAATGACGAGACAATTCGAAGATAAGGTCGTGCTCGTGACCGGCGGCAGCCGGAACACAGGCTTGGAAATCGTGGACAGGTTCCTGCGCGAGGGCGCGAAGGTGTTCTTCTGCGGGACGACGGCGGAATCCGTCGAAAAGGGTGCGTCGGAACTGCGGCGGCGCGGACTGGACGGGTTCACGCCTGTCATCTGCGATGTCGGAGACCTGAAGCAGGTGACGGCTATGATGGACGTTATCGAACGCGAGGCCGGCCGACTGGACGTGGTTGTATCGAACGCCGCCAACATGGGTATCGGGCATGGCGGTCCGCTGGAGATGACGGACGCGCAGTTCCTCTCCGTGCTGAACGTCAACATACTCGGCGGCTTCCGCGTGGTGCAGGCGGCGTGCAACCGCTTCTTCATGAAGCAGGAGCGCGACCCGTACACGGACCAGCGCGGCGTGGTCGTGTTCGTGGGGTCGAACTCGTCCGAGCGCGTCAGCCGCAAGCGCCTTGCCTATGTCACGTCCAAGGGTGGCATGGACACGATGGTAAAGGCGCTGGCTGTGGATCTTGGGCCGCTTGGGATTCGCGTCAACATGGTCGCGCCTGGATACATATGGTCTGACCGCTGGCAGTGGCTTTCCGATGAAATCAAGGAGCGCCGCCATCGCAACGTGCCAACGGGCCACGAGGCGACGGGGCAGGATGTGGCGGCGGCCGTGATGTTCCTGGCTTCGCCCGGCGCGCGTGGCTTCCAGGGATCCAGGCTTCTTATGGACGCAGGCGCGTGCGCACAGCTCTACCCTGCCGACTGCGAGGACGATACATCAACGATGAGGGAGCATTGAGGCATGGCACCAGTACCGTTTGCAATATCGGGCGGACTCGTTTCCGAAGGTCCGCAATGGCTTGAAAACGAAAATTCGCTCTACTGGGTGGATATAGCCGCAGGGCTTCTATTGCGAAAAAAAGCCGGCACTCAGCCTGACGTGTTCGAGACGTTTGCTCCGGGGCTGGGCAAAATCGGCGCGTTCGCATTCGGAAAAGGCGGCAAGCTGCTTCTGTTCACCGAACGGTGCGAAGTCCACGAAACGGAGTTCGGCGGAAAACCCGTCCTAAAATGGATTCTGCCCGGCCACGGCGACACCAGATTCAACGACGTGTTCGATGCTGGCGGCGGCGTCTACTTCTGCGGCGTCGCTCCGGTACGCCCTGCCCGCCGTGGCGAACTGTGGCGGTTCGACGCACAAACCGGCTCGTTCACATGCATAGAGCAAGCCACCGACGGCATGCCAAACGGCATGGGGCTTTCTCCTGACGGCAAGACGCTGTACTTCGTCGTAAGCGACGAACATCGCATCTACGCGTACGATTTCGATCCCGTTGCCAGAACCGTCTCGGGGAAACGGGTCTTCTGTGAAGATTTTCCAGGAGATGGAGCGCCTGACGGACTTTGCGTCGATTCTTCCGATGGCTCGCTGTACGTTGCGATATGGGGGGGACACAGATTGGAACACCGCGCACCCGACGGGCATCTTCTCGAATCCATCCCTTTCAAGGCAGAGAAAGTGTCAAGCGCGACCGTGGTTGGCGATATCGTGTATGTGACCACCGCCAACGTTCCGTTCGACGAGAAGGTTCTCTCTGAAACTGGAGCAGGCAACGTGTTCATGTTGCAGAAGAGGTCAAAATGAAGCTAGGGCTGGGGATGCACCCCGAACAGTGGAACGACGCCCATCTCAGGATGGCGCGCCAGCTTGGATGCGAATCGGTAATAGCCTGGGTGCCGTTCGGCCCCGGAGACGGCGTATGGCATGTGGAACAGCTGTCCGCGCTAAAGCGACAGGTGGAGAAATACGGTCTCGAACTGGCCGGCCTCGAAAACTTCCATTGGGAACATATGGACCACATCGTTCTTGGCGAGCCAGGACGCGACGAACAGCTCGAAAATCTACGGCAGACCATCCGCAACATAGGCGCGACCGGCATCCCATGCATGGGATACAACTTCAGCGTCTGCGGCGTACAGGGCTACTTCGCAGAGGTCGGCAACGACGATGGACGAGGGCTTTCGTCCGTCAAGCAGTTCGACGAATCAAAGGTGGACCATTCGCCACAACCCAACAGGAAGTTCTGGTTCAAGGGCGAAATCGAGCGCCGCGCAGCCGAAGGGACGATTCCCCCTGTAGGCGAAGACGAGTTCTGGGCGAGATACAAATACTTTCTCGAAGCGGTACTGCCAGTCGCGGAAGAGGCCGGGGTCAAGCTCTGCGCCCATCCTGACGATCCTCCGATCCCATATCTCAAGGGAACGTACCGGCCTCTCCATTCCCCGGATGGCCTGCGCAAGCTGGTCGACCTGGTGGACAGTCCATGCAACCTGCTGGAATTCTGCCAAGGGACGATCTCCACGATGAGAGACGTCGACATATATGCGGTGATCGAAGAGTTCGCCGCCAGGAAGAAGATCGGCTACGTCCACTTCCGCAACACGTCAGGCCGGCTGCCACGCTACAACGAAGTGTTCATAGACGATGGGTATGTAGACATGCCGCGAGCCATGGCCATCTACGAGAAGCACGGCTTCGACGGGACCATCATCCCCGATCACACGCCCAGGCTCGACGCTGCGGACTTCTGGGAAACCGGCATGGCATTCGCGCTTGGCTACATGCGCGGCGTCATGGACAAGTTGCAAACACGCTGAAAATCAATCGCAAACGGATGCAGACATGGGAAAGAACTACAAATGGCTTCTGCTGGCATTTCTGTCGCTGGCGTTTTTCTTCCACCAAGCCGACCGCGTGCTGTTCGGGCTCCTGACGATTCCAATCCAGGACGAGCTTCACCTTACGGATCTCCAGATCGGATGGATCAACACGGCGCTGTTCTGCACGCTGGCCATAGCAACGCCGATCGGCGGATTTCTCGGCGACCGTTTCAGCAGGAAGTGGATCATAACGTTCTCGCTTCTATTCTGGTCGCTCATGACGGCCTGCACCGGTCTCGTAGGCGGCATGTGCGGACTGATCTTTTTCCGTTCCATAGCCACGGGCGGCGGCGAATCGTTCTACATGCCAAGCGCCATAGCCCTGCTCGCCGCTCACCATCGCGAGACCCGTTCCGTAGCCTTCTCCATCCACCAGGCGGCGCTGTACGTCGGGCTGATGTTCTCCGGTGCGCTCGTCGCGTGGACGCTTCACCTGTTCGGCGGATGGAGGCCCGTGTTCTTCACATTCGGCGGACTTGGCTTCCTGCTTGGAGTTGTATTTGTTTGGGCGCTGAAGGATGGCGGGAACGGCCGCACGGAACGCATGTCCCTGCCGCACGGCAGTACAATCTCCCAATCGCTGCGCGCGTATTTCTGCAATCCGTCGGCGATTCTGGCCACCGGCGGATTCGTGTCCGTCGTCTTCGCCAACAACGCCTATCTGAGCTGGGCGCCGAAATTCATGGCGCGGAAATTCGAACTGAGCGTCGGCTCTGCCGGTTCCGGCACCATGCTCTATCATCACATCGCGGCTTTTGCGGCAATCATGGCGGGAGCGTTCATTACCGATGCCTGCGTGAAGCGGCATCCACGGTTCCGGCTCGTCCTCCAGACGACCGCCCTGATGCTTGGCGCGCCGACCCTCATGTTCCTTGGCATGGCGCCTTCCTGCGCGGCGGCGTGGACCGGCGTCACACTGTACGGCGTTGCGCGGGGTCTTTTCGAAGTGAACTCGCACGCGTCGCTTTTCGACGTGATAGAACCCCGCCACCGCTCCACTGCCGAGGGGCTGATGACGATGATCGCGTTCTTCGCGGGATCGCTGTCTCCGCTGATGATAGGCGCACTCGCAGACCGGATGGGCATACGCGGATTCGAGATAGGGTTCTCGCTCCTCGGAGTTGCCTACTTCCTCGGCGGACTGTCCACGCTCGCGTCGGCGCTTTTCACGTTCCGGCGCGACCGCGTGGCCGAATAGCAGCTTTTACCTGACCTCGAAGAGCGCGGCCTCGTTCGGCGCCAGCACGATCCTGTCCGTACGGACGTCGCCACGCCAGACGCGTCCGACGGAACCGTTCACCTTCACCGGGCATTCGATCGCGCACGGCTCGAAGTTGACTGCCATCACGATTGTCGATCCGTCGGCGGCAGGATGCTCCGTAATGCCCACGAACGGACAGTCGCCCTTCTCCACCACGCGCTTCACGCCTGCGATCTTCATGGCCTCGCGGAAAACGAGGTAATATGGCTGTATCCTCTTGCCTGACACGGTGTCGGCACGGTTTACCGTGGAACGGTCGATAGGCGAATTGCACACGAGAACAGTACCCTTGCCGTGGGTGAAACGCGTGAATGCGGGTTCGCCCCCCGTGGTTTTCCCAAGCACTTCCGCTTCACCTGGCAGCAGTCGGCAGGTCTGCTTGTCCGAACAGGTCATCGGACGGTCGGGATGGGCGTACAGCGTGAACGTACGCTCGCAGCCGACGCGCGTGCAATAGTCGACCTTGACGCCAGCCTGCTCGCGCAGCTGCGTGAACCTGGAATCGCCGCAGTACAGGACGAGAACCGTAGCGCCCGCCTTCGCCTTGTCGAAGAAGCGGCGCTGCGCGGTGTACGTATAGCTCTGATCGCGCTCCGAAGAACAGATGATGTAGAATCTGGAATCGGGAAGTTCGTGCTCGGCTCCGGCAAATGTGGGATCGAACCCTGCCTGACGAGCGAGCATGTACGCGCCGAAGCCTGGAATCCACCCGTCATCCTTTTCGGGAAGCACGATGACGGCATCCGACTTCAGAGGCGGAAGCTTCTTGAACGGCAGGGAGGCGCGGAACTTCTGGAATGCCTGCATCTCCTTCATCACAGGTTTCGGCGTGTAGTCCTGGCGAAGAAGCCCGAGTTCACGTTCATTGGCCATGAGCGTGTATGGAGGAAACTCGAGAACCTCCTGGTCCGAATTGCACCACCAAAGGCATCCCTTGAGATCGTTTGCCCAAGCGCTGAAGAGAGTGCAGCGGATGAAGGCGGCAGAACGTTCTTCAGAGGCGAAACTCGTGCCAAGGTTTCCGACCTCTTCTATGAAGCAGGGCTTTCCTCCGAGATCGCGATATAGCAGCGACTCGGCCGTCGGATGTATTTCGGCGCGCATGGTGTTAAGCGCCTCCTTGCCGCATCCGGGAACAAACATGGCGTACGGATGCGTGCAAAGGATGTCAGATATCTCTCCGTTGTTCCTGACGTTGTTCGCCGCGAATTCGCTGGTGGAAAGGCCGTGCATGCCGGAGACGACGGGGCGCGAGACGTCGATGCTGCGAATCGCCATGCCTATATGGTCCATCCAGTTGTAGAACGCCGCCTGCGAATTTGCGCCCATGCAGTTGCATTCGTTGCCGTAGTCCCATGCGGCGATAGCCGGATGGTCCTTCATATGGCGCACGAAGTATTTCACGAATCGCGTCGCCCACATTATCGCATCGGGATCGGAGATGACGTTCCGCTCCTCGAAGACCGGCGGAACGAACTGTCGCCCGCTCATCCACCCTGTCACGATTCCAACGATAAGCTTGATGTCGTTCTTCTGCGCCACATCGCAGAGGAAGCGGAATCGGCGCATCATCTCCTCGTCGACGCCGGCCCAGTTCTGGAGAGGACCGTTGTTCTGCAGGAACGAACGGTACGATCCGCCGGCATGGCAGTCGCCGGTCAACGGCTGGAAATCTGACCAAAGCGGAAACACGCGCATCACCTGCACGCCGTTCCTTGCCAGTTCGGCAAGTTCCTTCTCCACAACGTCCGGACGCCACCTGCTCCACATGTACATGCCGGCATTCTTCGCCCAGTAGTTGCAACCCACAAAGAATTCGCCGGCCGTGAAAATGTCTCGTGTCGCATAGTCCGGGCCGGGCTGGGCGCTCAGCATTGGCGATATGGCTGAAATCAGCCCGGCGACGATACAGGAATTGAACTTGCTATGTTTCATATGGCGCTATCCTTTCGGTTGACGTTTCAAGTATATCATTTTTGCGGCGTCTGCAACAGCGCTTCACCGCTGTGGCGATACGGCGAGCCACCGCCTTCCCCACCGTTTCGCATCCTCGTGGGTCGGAAACCATATGTCTATATGGCGGCCTTTGATCGATCCGCCCACATCTTCCACGGTCCCCACGCCGTAACCCGGCACGGCAAGCCGCGTACCGAATGGATATACCTTGGGGTCTGCGGCGATCGTGCCGGTACGGGCAATGGTTCCGCGAGCGGTCACTCCTATCTTCTTGGGACGTCCCTTAAACTTCCCATACGTGTAGACAGGCCGGCCGAATCCGAACCAGCTCCGCTTCCACCCGCAGCACCGCTGGCAGTTGCAGTAGCCGGTGACGAGCACCAGGGATGCGTCTGGCGGCGACGCTGGCGGCAGACGGTCTAGCGTCTTGCGTGCCCTTGAAATTCGCCACATGCAAAACGCAACGACCGCCATCAGAACGATGACGGCCGCGCAGAACGGCCGGAAGTTTCGTCGCTTCCGCCGCATTGACGCCCCCTACTTTATGGCCTGGGCGCCCTTGCCATCCATGGCGCCGAAGAGCTTCAGCGCGTCCTCGAGCGGATAACGGTTGCAGAACATGTCGCACTGCGTCTTTATCGTGCCCTGGAGCGGCAGGCCGAGCATCGACCTCAAACCGTTGCACTTGCCCTCGTCAAGCTTTGTCGATTCCGAATACTTCATCGACAGGAAGGAGTCCAGGAACCTTGCGTTCAACCGGCCCTTGAACACGGACGGATCCTTGAGATCGACGTTGTCCTCGATCTCCTCGATGCCGTCGGTTCCTTCGAGATCCTCGAACTCGTCGACTTTCACCTTGACGACGCTCGGCGATGCGGTCATCTGAACGTCGCTCTCGCGGTTCAGGAAGAACACGTTGCCATCGAGCTTGATCTTCTTGGTGGACGGGACGCCCTTGGTGTTGTCGAAACCCGTGAGGACGTTGAGCCCGATGATATTGTCCTCGATCTCGGCCTCCACACCGGTGTTGACGCGGACGCCGAACCCCATGTCGGCAAGGTCGTTCAGGCGGCTCCAGGTGTAGAGAACCGTGTTCTTCTCGAATTCCCACTTGACTTCGGGCTTCCATCCGGCGCGCGGCTTGGACGGGCCGTCCATCGGCACGGCGGCGGAGCAGGCGACGGACGCGCCGATCATGCGGCTGTTGCAGAACACGCAGTTCTCGATAGAGACCTTGCCCTTGAACCAGTTGATGTTCACGGCGATGTTTCCGCAGTTCACGAACGCGCAGTTCTCGATCTCGAGCTCGCCTTCGACGCGGGACGCCGTGGCGGAGTAGATCATGTAGCGGTTGGGACTGACCTGCTTGTCGGCGATGTTCTTCGCCGGCCCTTCCAGCCACATTCCCGTGTCGAAGCCCTCCGGCTTGCCTTTGACGGCATGGTAGGAGTTCGCGAAGCCTTCGTCGAAGATCAATCCGTCGATCTTCATCTTCACGCCCTTCGGGGCGTTCATGGTCTTGTCGAACTCGAGATGCAGCACTCCGAGGTTGTTTCCGCGCACGTAGTTCTCGTTCTGCGCCTGGAACAGCGTACGGAACTTCAGCGGATCGCGCGTTGCGAAGTCAGGAGAGTAGCCGCCAATGATGGAAACCGGCTTCTCCATGCGGAACGTGCCTTTGCTGGTCGCCTTGCCCGGATACGGCTTCGCAGAGCCCGCGACGTGTATGACGTCGCCAGTCTCGGCCTTTTCGAGTGCCTTCCAGAGATTCTTGAGAGGTGCCTCCTTCGTTCCGGCGTTTTTGTTCTTGCCCGTATCGAGCGAGACGTAGATGTCCGCCGCAGAAGCCGCGAACGTTGCACAGGCGGCGAAAAATGCCGCGACCGTCATTTTTTTCATATGATCTCTCCTGCTTTGAGTTGGGGTTGTCGAAACGTTCCAATTATAGCAAAACCGTTCCTGCCGCTCAATCGCGACGACATTCGCTACCGCCACTGCATTCGCTGCCTCTGCTGGCGAATCTTGGGTTCTTCAAGGAGAAGAGCGTACCACTGTTCTCCAAGCGCCGTATTGGAGAAATGCGCCACGCGGTTGTTGGCCAGATGCTCGCGATTCGCTTTCAAGGTATCGTTGTCCGACTTCTCCAGCGCCCGGTTCAGCACCTTGAACGCGCCATCCGCATCCTTGCGCTGCACGAGAATCCACGAATATGCGGCGGCAAGCAGCACGTTCTGGTTGTAGCGAAGCCTGCGGACAGCCTTTTCATACACCTTCGCGATTTCCTCCGTGGGCTTCTCAAGCATGTACATGCGCGCGATCTTGATGGCCGTCATCGTCGGATCGAAGAAAAGGGCCTTGGGCATAAGTTCATCCACCTTCTTGAAGTCCTTGATCATCCAGTGGAGCTGGAACTGGGCCGTTGCTATCTGCCTCGCCATCATCGGGACCCATGGTATGAACTGGCGCAGGTTCTCTGTACGCGCAAGCGCCTCCTTCACGAAAACCTTCTGGTCGCGAGCCATTTCCGCCTGGGCCGCCTGTATCGACCCTGGCGGCCGCATCTGCCAGCGGGCCGCCTTCGCCTGCAGCTTCTTCTGACCTTCCACCAGGACGGCCTGGACCGCATCCATCGCGGCCTTGACGCGACGCTGGACCATCCTTCCGGAAACAAACTGCGCCACTCCGGACGCCAGTACGCCAAAAAACGTACTCCATCCATACCCCAAGGCGCCTGAAAAGCCCAAACCCAGCCCAACGGCCAATCCAATCACGAGCGATATGAGAACCGAATACATGGAAAACTTCCTGTCCTTTAAGAGAGATCACTCTCCGAAAACGGCGGCGACATCTATTTCCGAAAGATCGTGCACCAGCCATTCGCAACCTGAAAAATTCTGCGGCACGACAGAATTGCGATCGAGACCTATGACCCGCATGCCGGCGGCGCGTCCTGCCGCGACACCTGCGGTGGAATCCTCCACAACCACACATTCGCTTGCATCCACGTCCAGCATGCTGGCCGCCTGCAAGAATCCGTCCGGGGCGGGTTTGCCCCGCCCGTATTCCTCCGCGCCCAGCACGAATTTCACGAGGTGGGCGATCCCGCATAGATCCGCCGCCGCCATGACGTCGTCGTGCGGAGAACCCGATACGATTACGCACGGTGCCAGGTGGGCGACCTTCTTGAAGAACGCCACCGACCCCTGCACAACCATCCTCGCAGGATCGGTCGCAAGCCGGAGATAATACGGGCGGAGCGTTCCGGCATCGGCCACGGCAGTCGTGCGTTCAAGGCCGGGATACTCCGAATGGATCGCCGCATGTATGTCAAGCCAGCTGTGCCCGAACACGAGCGGCGCCAGAACCTCAGGCGTCGTGTGCTGTCCGCGGTCCGAAAGCCAATCGACGATTGCGCGCGTCCAGAGCATCTCCGAGTCTATCAGCGTGCCGTCAAGGTCGAAAAGGAATGCGGCCGGTTTCATTTCCCCTTCCCGCAGCACTTCTTGTACTTCTTCCCGCTGCCGCACGGACATGGATCGTTCCGTCCGATCTTGGGTTCTTCGCGGCGATACGGCGCGTTCGTCTCGATCTGCCCGTCGATGAACCGCCACTCCCCGTCGATCTTCTTGAAGTACGACCTTTCGCGATGTTCGCATTCCTGTCCGTTTGCGGCATAATGCGCCACGAACGACACGTAGCCGTCATCGTCGTCCGCTCCGCCCCTTTCCGTCTCGACCACGTCAAGACCGCTCCAGGTGGCTGACTTGGACCACTCGCGCGTGGTATTCGCATCGAATTCCGAACGGACCTCCGGCCCGGACGAGCTGAAAAGGAAATCTACGTTTTCAACAGCGTACGCGCTGTACCGCGCGCGCATCAGCTCTACGGCCGTTGCGGCCTTGGTTTTGCCGTCGATGATCGGGCCGCAGCATTCCCCGTAGGGCTTGCCGGAGGCACATGGACAAAGTTCGTCGTTTTTCATATGGGCAGATTCTACCAAAACGGGGCGTAAGAGGAAAGCCTTCCGTGCAGCGAGGCTACCGCATGTCAAGCGGAACCGAGGTAAGCGTCGTGGCACCGTAATCAGCCACATACAGCCTGCCTCGCCACACGCATGGTTCGCTCGGCCGCACGAAACAATCCTTCGCCACGACGGATACGATGCCGCTGCGGTCTATCTTCAAGGCGGCGCCACCATGCATGTCGGCCGTATACACGTTGCCGGCGGCGTCCACGCACAATCCGTCCGGCGATACCATGCCCTGCCAGGCGAACAGTTCGCAGGAGGCGATGCGACCGTCGGCGCCTGGCGTCAGCTTCCACACGCGCCCGTCGCCATAGTTGTCCACATATAGCGTCCCCTTCGCATCCACGGCCACGCCGTTGAGTCCGACGCGAACCTTGCCCGCCGTATGGTCGGCGAAGACCAGTTGCGGATCAGATGCCGTGTTCGTCACGCGCACGTTCCTGTCCGCCGCGGAAAACATGTACAGTCCGCTAGGCAGATGGCCGTCTTCACGCGGAATCTTCCGCAGAAAGGCCTGCGTCATGTACAGCCGGCCGTTCAGGTACTTCACTCCGTTTGCGTTCTCCAGCCCGCATGCGATCGTGTCGAACGCGGCTGGCTTGTCGTCCTTGAACGTCACGCGCAGAAGGCGTCCCTTGGAGTCCTTCTGGTTGTCGCATATGTACAGTTCGCCTTCAGGGCCGAAACAGATGCCCATCGGCGCGGCATAGCCAGTCTCAGGATGCGGAGGAAGGACGAACCACAAGTATGGCGCGCCACCGGGTTCGTCAAGCCTGAAGATCGCGCCTGGCTGGGTTCTGGCATTGTTCGGCGCCGCTATGACAAGCCTGTCCTGCGGATCGACAGCAAGTCCGTCTGGATTGGTGCATGCCGCCGGCATCTGGATCTTTACCGCGGCTTCTCCTGCGAACGTCATCGCCGCGGCTGCGGCCGCGCATACGAAACGAACCATGTTCTTCATTTGTCTCCTTTGATTTTTCCGTTCTATTGTGCTGGTTGGTCTGCCGGTGATTATAGCACATATCCTGGCCTGGCGGCGAATTCCAAGATATCGTGCCGATGAACGGACTGTGCTATTTTGCGGACAGGGGGCGGGAACGGACGATACGGGCGGCCATTCCAAGCAGCAGCAACGGCAATACAAGCACGTTCATGACAAGCGTCCTCGCCAGTTCCGGCCACTCGATGCAACGCGACGTGGCAAGATCCGCCACCGGCGACGGCTCGGCGAATGCGGATGTCAGGAATGCCACCCCTCGCGAAAGCGCAAGCCCGATCCGGTTTGCCAACGACACGTTCAGCTCGTCGGGAAACTGCTCTATCGCGCTTGGGGCCATGAGCGCGACTGCAACCAGCACCATGGCGGTAAACAGCGCCACAGGCCTTGAAAGCGCGGCAGAAAGGAAAAGACCGAATGCCGCCAGCAAGGCCGCGGTCGAGAAAGACAGCAATGTCGCCCGCAGAAGATTTGCCATGAATCCGTCCGCCGGAAGCAACAGCTCCAAATCGCGGCGAGGGCGCAGCATCACCGAATCCTTACCTGCGTTTGCGAAAACCAGCCCGTTTGTGCAGGATGCCATCCCCGCAAGCGGAATATCCACGACCGACTGCGTGTCGTTGGAGACCGTGGCCGCAGCCTCGCCAAGAATGAAAGTGCCGCGCACCGGCGAACGCATGGAATATGCGGACGCGAAACAGACGCGCACAAGCACGCCTGTTCCTGCGCCATCAGCGCCGAGGCCGATGTCATTAAACGGCCATGATATCCGTCCGCCCGGCGGAACGACGTCGTAACGGTCGCTCTCCTTGTTGGTCAGGAGCGCAAGCACGGCGCGGCGCGGCGCCTTTTTCACGGCTTCAGGAGTATTCGGATCGTTCAGATATTCTTCCATCATCTGCCGCGCCACAACCGCAGGCGGAGGCAATGCCGGGGAATGGTGGTGGCGGCAATCGGGCGCATCTTTGCAGCGAACAGCTACAACGGCGGCGTTTGCAGCCAGCAGCAGCAACGCCGCCGTGCACAACGCCAGCCAGCGCCCGAGGGCAAGCGAAAACGACGAAACCGGCCGTATTACGGTCTGGGCCAGACGGTGCAGATCCCTTTCCCTTGCGAAGAGTCCGCATGCGCAGGAAAGCAGGGAGACAAGAACGAGCGCCACCACCGATCCAGGCACGGCGCGCAGAAACATCTCTCTGGCGCCATCCGCCGTCCCGTCCCCGCGCACCAGCGCGGGAAAAGTCGCATGGACCAGAGCCAACGCCGCCAGCAGCACCGTCAGGACATGTCCGCGCGCCAACGCGCGCAGCGTCAGAAGAAATGATTCTCTCACCTCGCCTCCCCGACGGTTTCCGCAAAGAAATCCTCGAGAGGAACCCTTGGATGGTCGAAGGAGACTTCCTTCCCCAGCCGTGCGGCGGCATCGGCGGCAAACGCCTTGGCCTCGGCCTCGTCCAGCCCCGCCACCGTGAAGCGCGCGTCCTGCTTTCGCGTCAGAAGCTCTTCCGTGCGGCCACAAGCGGCGACAAGCCCTTTGGAAAGGATTGCTATCCTGGAACAGACGTCCTCGGTATCGCCCAGCAGGTGCGAAGTCATCACGACAGTGACGCCTTTTGACGCCAACGATCTTATAAGCTCCTTCACATCGCGCGTGCCGATCGGATCCAGTCCGGACGTAGGTTCGTCAAGGATAAGCAGCTCAGGCTCGGCGACAAGCGCGGCGGCAAGCGCCACGCGGCGCGCCATGCCCTTGGAGAAACCTCCCACGGCCCTGTTGGCGACGGAGGCAAGCCCCACCTGCTCCAACAGTGCGTTCGTCCGCCGCTTCGCCGCCGTCCCCCCCATTCCAGACAAACCTGCATAGTAGAGAAGCGTCTCGCGCGCCGTGAGAAAAGGATGAAGGTAAGACAGCTCCGGCAGATAGCCGAGACGTGCGCGCGCCGCCCGCGAACGCGGCGGCTGCCCGAACAGGCGGACGGTTCCTCCGGAAGGCGCCAGCAGCCCCAGCATGAGCTTGATAGTGGTAGACTTGCCGGATCCGTTCGGCCCCAGCAGCCCAAACACGTCGCCCTTCTCCACCGTCAGATCGATTCCCCTCACGGCTTCGGCAACGGGGCGCAACCAGAAATCCCGGAATGTCTTCTTCAGGCCCTTGATTTCGACCACCGGCGTGTTCACGGTATTTCTCTCCTCTCCAGAAGGATGGAACCTGCAACCATCCAGAAAGCTGATAGCATCAAACCTGCCGCAAGCGCCGTGCACAGCCGTCCGGCAGATGGCATTCCTCCGCCAGCGAACGCATCTACCAGCCAGAAGTTCTGCATGTCCGGAACGATCGCCCTCACGGGCCACACGAACGACGACAGCACGGACAGGACGATTCCGGTGGTTACGACAGCCGGCGGAAGGCAAACCGCCAAGGCGCCCGCCAGAATGATGAACACGCCGCAGCCAAGGGCAAGCACGCCAAGGGCCGGCAACATGTTCCAGGCCATGTCTACAGGCGACAGAACGACCACCAGCGCCAACGCAGGCATCTGCGCCGCAACCAGAGCGATACCGGCCCCGACGCAGAACCGCGCACGGAAGAACCTGTTCGCCGCTGCCGCAATGGCAAAACCGGCGAGCGGACCGATCACGGCAACAGCAAGGCCCGGAATCCAGGCACGGCTTCCACCATGTGCAACCGCCTGGATCTCACCAGCCTCGGCCACGGCCACGGAAACGAGGGTCGCAGACGAAACGGCCACTGCAAACACCGCAAATGCAAGCAGCACCCCCGCGATTTTCGCGCAAAAGAACAGCGGCCGCGGCACGGCGCGCGCCAATGCCGCCGCCGCCGTACCGGACGCAAGCTCTCCACCGATCACACGGACTGCCGAGGACGTGGCAAAGACGAGACCGAACACCAGCAATGCGGAAAAGCCGCATTCACGCGGCAACCGTGCAGGATCGCCGAACTGATGGCAGTGGAACACAGGCAGCAACGGCACCGTCAGCAATGCGACCAGAAAGAGAACCGCAGACAACGGCTCGGCCAGCGCTTCAAGCGCGGCCGAACGTGCAAGTGCGAGAAAACGACGCATCGTGCGCCGCCTTTACAGCTGGATGAACTGCATTTCGTTCGCGCCAGCCACGGGTCCGCACCCTTCCATGTAGAGGAAGTAGACTACAACCCCGAGCACCGCCAGCGCCGCAATCGTGGTAACAAGCGAAAGCGCGGCCACCCAGCCAGGCACCCCCGCGGAAGTCTCGCCGGCAGACGCATCCGCCGCGAATTCCATCGGAGCGATCGGCTTGAGCTCGGGTATCTCGCCCATGTCAGCCGGAAGTTCGGCTATGCCATCCCCGCCGGTGGCGCCGGCATTTGCCGACGGGGGCTCTTCGCCAGGCTTCTTGATGCCGAGCGTGGGACGCTTCACGCCCAATCCGCTCGGACGATGAAGCTTCAACGTCTTCTTCTGAGTCGTCGAAGCGTCGGTCTCGGCCGCCACAGCCGGCGCGGCGGCGGTATCTTCCGGCACAGGCGCCGAGACGCTTTCAGACGCGGCTTCAGGCTCGGCTGGCGCGACCGGCTTCAGCGGCGAAGGCGCAGGATGCTTGAGATCGGCGGGACGGCGCAGACGTATCGTCTTCAAAGGTGCGGCCGACTCCTTGGCCGGAGCCACGCCAATTGCGGACTCGAGGGAAATACGCGAGGTCTTGGACTTGGCCGCCTGCTGCTGGGCCGGCGTGATGATGCCTTCTGCGATGATTCCCGTCTTGCGCAGCACGGCCTGCGCAGGCATAGGCCCTGTCACGGCGCCAAGGCTTTGCGTCGCCTTTTTCATGTTGGCCGTAGCTTTTTTCGCCGCATCGGGCGATGGCGCCGCCGGAGCGGCAGGCGAAGCCGGAGGCTTTGGCGCGCCGCCGATGACAGGCTTGTGGATCATAGGCTTGCGGATCACAGGCTTAAGACGAACGGTAGAACCTCCAGGCGCCGCCGGGGCGGCAGCCGCAGGCGCTGGAAACGGAGCAACCTTCGGGGGAACGGAACCGCCCTCTTCCGGCGAGATAGGTGTCATCACAGGTTCATCGCTCATGCCACATCCTCCTGGTTTTATGCCTTCAAGTCTCAACAACACGGCTAGACGGCCATGACTTCGGCTTCTTTGGCCTTCAGTTCGGCGTCGATCTTGGCAATGCCGTCGTCAGTCGCCTTCTGCACCTTGTCAAGCCCTGCCTTCAAGTCGTCCTCGGATATCTTCTTGTCCTTTTCGAGCTTCTTCAACGCCTCGTTGGAGTCGCGGCGGACGTTGCGCATCGCGACCTTCTGGTCTTCCGCCTGGCGCTTGGCAACCTTTACGATCTCCTTGCGGCGTTCTTCGTTCAGCTCGGGGATCGTGATGCGAAGCACACGGCCGTCCGTCTGCGGCGTCACGCCAAGGTTCGCCGCCAGAATCGCCTTGTTCATCTCGGCGAGGACGGTAGGATCGAACGGCGCGATCTTGATCTGACGCGGTTCCGGCGTCGATATCGTCGCCAGATTCTTGATCGGCGTCGGAGCGCCATAGTATTCCACCTTGATGCCGTCGACAAGCGCCGGAGACGCCTTGCCCGTCCTAAGACCCGCGAACTGCGCCTTGAGCGCATCGAAGGACTTGGCGATCTTCGCCGTAGTATCGTTCAGGACTTCATTGACTGTTTCCATGGTCGTGTACCTTTTGCCGTTTTAATCGTTGTAAAATCAACCGTTCTCGCTCACGAGCGTGCCAACCGCTTCGCCCTTCACCACCCTTGAAAGCGCGTTGCCGTCGAAGAAGTCGAACACCACTATGGGGATGTTGTTCTCCATGCAGAGCGCGAAAGCCGCCGCATCCATCACCTTGAGGCGCTTGGCGAGCGCCGTCTCGTACTTCAAGGATCCGTACCGCTTGGCCTTTGGATCCTTCATCGGATCAGCGGTGTAGATGCCGTCCACTTTCGTCGCCTTCAAGAGGGCGTCCGCGCCTATCTCGCTGGCGCGCAGGGCCGCCGCGGAATCGGTGGAGAAGTACGGGTTGCCGGTTCCGCCTGCGAAAATGCACACACGCCCCTTCTCCAGATGGCGGATGGCCTTGCGTTGGATGAAGGGCTCGGCGAGCTTCGGCATGTCTATCGCAGTCATCACGCGCGTCGGCACGCCGATCTGCTCGAGCGCGTTCATCATCGCGAGGCCGTTGATGATCGTGGCCAGCATCCCCATTGAATCGCCCACGACGCGGTTGACGCCATTTTTCGCACCTGAAAGTCCGCGGAAGATGTTGCCACCCCCAAGGACGATGCCAACCTGCACACCAAGCGCATGTATCTTCTTCACGCGCTCCGCCATGAAAGCGAGGCGCGATGCGTCGATGGAATCGCCCGTCTCGCGATTGCGCAGCACTTCGCCGGACAACTTCAGCAGAATACGCCGGTACGCCAGGCTGCCCTTACTATTTTTCCTTTGCTTGACCACGCCACCATTGTACCCTTTTCCGTGCGCCTGTGCAAGTACGCAATTCACTCGCCTACATGCCAGTCGCCGACCAGCCGTTGTGGTGCCGCACCACAGCCATCCGGTTCGCCTCCTCGTTGTCCGGGAAGCGTTCGGCCACCGGATCCCATTTCAGTGTCGAAAGCCCCAGACGCTCGCAGATGTTCGCCACTTGGGCTATGGTGATGGACCTGTGCCCGACCGAACACGGGCATGCGGTGCGCCCGCCGGAATAGACGGCATCGATAAAGTCCATTTCATGCGACACGCCGCCACGCGGACGGTAGAGATGCACGTCGCGGCCCTTCAGATCCTTCTTTTCGTTCCACTTCTTCAGGAAGTCCGGGCGCACCAGCTTTCTTCGCGCCACGAACAGGTCGCCCTTCTCGCCGTGGAACTTGAGTCCGTTCGGCAGCTTGCTGGAGACGTGGGCGCGGAAGCCGTTGGCGTACACCACGTCGAACGAGTAGTTTGCGGCCCAGTCGAAGATACGGTCGTCAGGATCGCGGTCGTGAACCATGTTCTCGATCGCCACGGGGCCTCCGTCGTCCATGCCGAGCGTCCACTGGAGAATGTCGAGGTGGTGCGCACCCCAGTCGGTGATCATGCCGCCGCCCGTGCGCGAATTGAAACGCCAGCACATCGGTTCATGGATGCCCTGGATGAAACCGTTGCCGTCCCAATGCTGCGCCGGCCCCTGCCACATGTCCCACATTCCTTCGGGCGTGAAGTAGTCTGGCGCCAGCCACAAATCGCGGCACATGGACTTTTCATGCCCGTAAAGGCCCTTGTTCCCGCCAGGCAGGCCGATGTCGCACGCCTTGCACTCGCCAAGGTAGCCGCTTGCCACCAGCTCTGCCGCCACGCGGAACTCGCTCGCGCTGCGCTGCTGCGATCCCACCTGGAACGTTACGCCCGTCTCCCTCGCCACGCGCACCATCTCCTTGCCCTCGGATATGCCGAGCGACATCGGCTTCTGGCAGTATACGTGCTTGCCGGCCTTCATCGCCGCAATGGCCTGAAGCGCGTGCCAGTGGTCGGGCGTTGCTATCAGAACGGCATCGACGGATGGATCTGCAAGCACCTCGCGGAAGTCCGCCGCCATGCGGCAGCCGGAATTCTTGTAGAAGCCGTCCACTCGCGCTTTCGCCGGTGCGCGGCCGCACGTCATCTCGCTCCTGTAGCCGTACTTGCCCGCGCTGAGCACGGGGTCGCACACCACCGTCACCTGCACGCGCGGATCCTGCAGGAACACGTTCATGTTGGCAAAACCCTGCGTGCCGCAGCCGATGACGGCCAGGTTCACCCGTGACATCGCAGACGGACGTCGCACCTCCCGGCGGCAATCTTCACCGGCCAGGAAACACCGACATCCGCCCGAGAGAACCGGAACGGCCAGAACCGACGACTTGAGAAACGCGCGCCGCGATGTCCTCATCATTCAACACTCCTAAATCTTAATGCTTTCTGGAAACGGATAAAAACTATCAAAACGCCCTGTTACAGTCAATTGTTGACTAGCGTAAAGTCTTTGACTTCCCAGCTGGCATCGCGTCTGCGCCACGAGAACAGCCTGAAAGAAACCTCCGGCACGCCAGACGGAAGCACCAGTTCGCCGGAATATTCCGTCCATTTGCCGGGTGAAAGGTTATAGCTTCCGGCATCGACACGGACCGACTTGGTCCCCTTGCCGGCAGAGGCCCAAGCCGTCGCGAAAACCATGCCGGTGCCACGCGCCTTCATCTTGAATGAAAGCCGCGATCCGGGAACCGCACGTACGCGGTATTCGGCGCCGGCCGCCCGCTCTCCACTGGTTGCCGCCACAGACAGCACGCCATTGTCGCATGACACGGACGCATCGCCAAATTTCCCGGCGACGTTTTCCGTCCTCGCCAGGATCCTGTCCTTGCCCCAAGGCACAAGGGTTCCAAACAGCGCCGGTTCGCGAATCTTCCCCAAACCTCGCCCCCATGCGTCGTCCTTCACCTCCGGCAGCGAGACGGCAAGCCGTATGCGGCGGAACGGAATACATGCGAACGGATAGAGATCCCCGCGCCATACCGACACGCGCCACCGCCATCCATCGCCGTCTTTCTCGAGCGAAACGCGGCTCCGCGCCAATGGCACGTTCGCCGGCGAATAATCCGACGGTATGTCGCCGTTCAGCTCGGGCGTGCGCGTCTTCACGAGCGGAACGCCTGGCATCGCCTCGAATTCCAGGACATCCTGCAATGCGCCCTTCTCTGCGGAATCCATGGCGAAGCGAAAGCCGGAGGGGCGCTCCGCCCCAGGTTGGTAGACGTCTATCTTGAACTCTTCCGTCGAAAGATCCGCCGCAAACGACGCTCCGCCATTTCCTAGCGGATTTCGTGGCATGTTCCCATCCGGACCGTATACGCCGGTCGGCACGCGATACTTTTCATAGCCCTTGAAGTTGTACGAGCTGTAGTCAAGGACCTCAAGCGGATCGCCGCGCCTGAGCGATGCGGCGTCTGGCGACAGCAGGTAGTACATCCTCCGCGGACGCATCGCGGCAACGGCCGCTGGACGGCCTTCCCAGTCTAGCCACCTTCCCCCCTTGGCGGCGGCATCCATCAGCTCCGGCGGTAGAACGCCATGCCTGTTTCGAAGAGAATTGCTCCATACGAACGCCACTGCACCTGCCGCGCTCGTGAAAAGGGCCGCACGGTACGAACCGTCGTCGCCATAGCGCCACGCGCCCTGCGAGCGAACATCGCCGGCGAACAGATCGGTTGCGCACCGCAATGCGTAGGCTGCGAAACGCGGCTCCATCATCGGCATCGACCTGAAGAGCCCTAAAACCTGCTGTATGCCGCCCACCTTCGCAAACCATTTCGCGGTTTCAGGCGTCCTGTCGCCGCACGTCAGGCCAAAACCCGTCACACGCCCCGGAACGGTATGGATGAGGTCTGCGAAATTCACCAGCATGCGGAATGCGCACTCCTCCTCCGACGGCGGTTCCGGATTGGAGCAGTTGTAGAGCACCGTATGCCATTCACCTTCCCAGTACGGCTTCGATTCGGCGCCATGACGAGCCTCCACTTCACGGAACGGCCGCATGTCGTAGCCGCAATGCGTGTCCATCATGTCATACCACTTGACGCCGCCAAGCTTGACGTACTCCTCGTAGAAAGGCAGATAGCGCATTCCGATTCCGCCCATTACCACCGTAATGGACGGATCCGCCGCCTTCACGCCCTCGTAGCCGGCTTTCATCAGCTCGACGAACTGGCCTGGCGTCCCTTTTTTCCAGAACACGCTATGCCCGTCCAGGTGCGGTTCGTTCCATATCTCGAACTGCCGGATTCCCGGATAGCGTTTGCAGAACGCCTTTGTGAAATCGCGCAAAGGCGCCATGTCCCTTGGCGGATATAGAGCCTTCCGGTTGTGCCAGCCGGGCTCCACGACCTCCGGCGCGGTCGAAAGCCAGTCGGGCGTGCCATAGATGTTCACAAGTATGCGGTCAAGCCCGTAACCCGCTGCCGCCGCATCCGCGAAAGACCTGTCGACTGCCGTCCAGTCGCGAACGCCCTGTTCCTTCGCCTCGATCTCGTTCCACCGGAAATAATGGTACCGTATGAAGGAGCTCATGCCAAGCAGCTTCACGATGGCGAACTGGTCTGCATGGACCGGCGGAAGAGCGTGCGCGGAGACGTTGAACCCGAATTTGGGCGACGCCTCGGCCGGTTGGCGCGGAGGCGCGGGGCTGACCGCCACAGCGAAACTGTCGCGGGAATATTCGCCAAGCACGATGCGCTGCGCCGGCTTCTTTGCAGTGTCCCAGGTTATGGCCCGGTGCAGCATTGAGATGGGGGTGCGCTTCCCGTCCGCCGCGACAGCTTCGAACCGTACCGTGTAGAAACCGCGTCCAGATGGTTTCCATGTCCACGAGTTGCCTTTGGCTAGGGCGCGGTAGCGCTCCGCGCCAGACGAATCGAAGACCGTTCCCTCCATGGCGGTCCCCTGCGGCAGCGCGTTTGTGAAAACCACCGTCTCGCCAAGCGCATACCAGTTGGCGAACACGGGCGAACCTAGCCCGGCGGGGTTCTCGATACGCGGCAATGACGGCGGCCTGCCGGGCTTGGCCGCCGTCTTCGCCGCCGGTACGGAGCCGGCGATTGCACATGCCAACGCAAAAGTGAAAATCCGTGAAATCATACGACTGCTCCATCATGATTCCGAGGACGCAAGTTCCACACGCTTGATCACCTGGTCCTGGAAAGGCTTGTCAAGTTCGATGAAATATCCGCTCCATCCCCATACGCGCACTATCAGATGGCGATGGAGATCGGGGTTCTTCTGCGCATCTACAAGCGTCTCGCGGTTTATGGCGTTGATCTGCAGCTGATGTCCACCACGGTCTACGAAAAACTTCACGAGCTGCGCGACCTTGGCCACCCCGTCCGGCTCGCGGAACGCGCTGTCGTGCACTTCTATCGTCAGAGGTCCGCCGTTGCAGACCCTTCCGAGGTCTGGTTCGGTGAACGAACGTATGACGCTAAGCGGCCCCTTCACGGGCACATCGAGCGAAGGCGCGTAGTTTGCGCTGAACGGATGTCCCTTCAGGCGTCCGTCCGCGGAAGCGGGAAGTTCGTTGGCATGCCAGATGTAGTACATGGCGCTGCCAGTACCTGGACGATATATGCCGCCACGGTCGTTCTTGCGGCCGGCGAGACAGTCGGCCCATGTGTCGATCAGCCATACTGCAATATCGTCCACCGCCTTGTCCGCATTGCCCATCTTGGGAGCGGTACGTGCGGCGGCAAGGATGTCCGGGCGGCCGGCGAAGTCGGAATCCATGAGCTTCACCAGCCCATCCATGGTCACGAGCTTCTTCTCGAACACGAGGTCGCGTACGGCGGCGAGAGAATCGACGGCCACGGCGATGCCAGTGCCGTGAATTCCGAAATTGTTGTACTTCGCGCCCTTGCAGATGTCTCGCGCCCGTTCGATGCAGCCTGTGGATATCACCGACACGAAAGGCCCCGGAAATATCTCCACATGCGCGTACTTTCTCTGAAGCTCGTCGCAACGGCGGTTTATCTCTGCCCGCATGGCGAGCTTTAGCCCGTCAAAAGAGTCCGCGCCCGAGCGCATCGCCGCATCAAGGCAGGCCGGCATCGAGACCGCGTCTATGTTGTTTATGTCCATCCCGCATCCCGGAATGAGGAACTCCCAGCAGGCCGCCACGGAGTAGTCGCGGGCGTCATCCGGAGAATAGCCCCATTTCACGAGCGCTGGGATCACAACGTCGTCGTTCGCATACTGCGGGAATCCAAGCCCTGCCCTGGTCAGCTCCGTACCGAGCTCGTATATCTCCATGGGCGTGTTCTTGTCCACGCGCAAGTTGATCTTCGGGTCGACGAGCTTGAGTTCTCCGCAGGCCTTCATGGCCAGGCGTGAAAGGAGGTTGAACGCGGGTTTGCCGTCGCGCGTGACGCCACCGAGCATCACGCTCTGCCCGTTGTCGCCCTGCTGCACGCCAATATACAGGTCGCTGTCGCGGTTGCAGGCTATGAAGAACTCCTCCAGCTCCTCCAGCGCCGTTTCTTCGGAAAGACGCCCGGCCTTGATGTCGGCATCGAGATACGGGTAGAGATACTGGTCGATACGCCCCAGCCCGCAATGGTATTCGCCCTCGCACCACATCGCATAATGGAGTATCCTGAGCGACTGCAAAGCCTCGTGGAACGTGCGGGCCCCTTTGGCCGGCACCTGCGCAAGGGTTTGGGCCACGGACGCAAACCCCTGCTTCTCCGCGGCGGCACGGTATCTGGCCGCAAGATCTATAACGGCCTGAGCCGACAACTTCGCGTTAGCCAGGAAATGTCCGCCTTCCACATCGCCCTCGGCCCTGCATCGCTCGAGGTGCGCATCAATTTCGGCGATCCTGGCCTCAAGTCCATCGCGGATCGTCGGGCCGAAGTCTGCAGTGAGATTGAACACCACTCCCTTCTCTCCGTAGGATATGCCTTTCGCGCGGTTGGCGGCCAGCTCTTCATCGGAATGGAGGTCGGGAATCTGTTTTACCGTACGCAGGAACGCGATGGTCTCGCCCTCCATGAATGCGGGCTGTTCGGCGTCAAGCATGGCGACAAGCCCCGCGCGCGCACGGGTGGAATCGTCAACGCCATCGCGGATAAAGCCGTCGAGCAGCGGTTTCCAGTCCACATCCCGCCTGTATTTCTTCTGCTCCTTGTCGAACGTGCGCTCCAGAAGCGATTTTATTCTGTCTGTCATGCCGGCACCTCTTTCTTGTGCGTATGCCGGCATTATAGCAAAACATCGCCGCACTTGCACCACTCGCAGCGTCTGCGACTGGCATTTCCGGTTGACAGCGGTTGGAGCGGAAATGATAAGATATGGGCAAATGCTTTTTCCATAGGGAGGCTGTCACGCCGGGAAGATTGCACATGCCCTACAAGAACGAGGAGTCAGCTGCCGTGTCGAACATCAAGCATATCGTCATGTCCTGCGTTGCGATCGCCGCGCTCGCGGCGTCCGCCTACCTTCCGCCCGTCGAGGAGCGGTGCGGCGTGAAGGTGGAGATCGGGTCGTTCCCGCAGAAGATCGAGCGTCCCGGCGGGAATCCGTACGCCTGGCCGCTCGGCGTGACCGAGGTGGTGGCCGGCGCGCCGCGCACCTTCCCCGTGACGCTGGAGAACAGGACGGACAAGCCCGTCTCCGGCAACCTCGAGGTGTGGATGAACGACGACTGGGACGTGGCCGGTCCGCAGGGACCGCTCACGCTCGCGCCGGGCGAGAAGAAGGAACTCTCCTACACGGGCACGTCGCGTCCGCGCGCGCTCGACGCCCTCTATCCAGTCCACGCGCGCTTCACGCCCGCAGGTGCGAAGAAGGAGGACTCCCCGCACCCGATCGCGATCTTCATGTACAAGAACCCTAACGCGCCGCGTCCCGTGCAGAAGGCGTCGACGCCAAAGCTCGGCCCCGGCGCGTTCAGCCTCGACGCCGGTTTCGCGCGCACGACCTTCATCGAGGTGAAGGGCAAGGTGATGTCCGTCGATGCGGACGGCGCGCCACGGGAATGGGGCGCCCGCATGGCGAAGAGCCGTCCCTCGCCGCGCGGAGATGCGAAAGCCGGCTTCAGTTCCCATCCGCCCTACAAGATGGGCGCGGGGGTCATCTGGAGCGACTTCCCGCTGGACCTCCCCGCCGTAACGCCGCTCGCGTTCTCCTGCTCGAACTACCTTGTGGACAACCACGGCCAGCCGCCGTCCGACGGTGCGGAGTACAATGTGTTCGTGGTGGAGGAGGGGCGTGCGCCGCAGCCCGTCTGCTCGCAGATCGTGAAGGATATCCTCACGTGGCAGGGTATGACGGGCGACCTCTCGCCGTGGGCGGGGAAGAAGATCACGCTCCGCCTCTGGACGGGACCCGGCCCGAAGATGAACACGTGCTGCGACGGCGGCGGCTGGGGAGACGTGAAGCTGCTCGTCGGGCCGCAGCCGAAGACGCCGGACGAGTCCGACTGGGCCGTGCGCTGCGCGGCGGCGCTCGCGGCCGCGCAGGCGGCTCGCGCGAAAGGGACGGACGCGACGGCGGGCCGCTGGCGACTGGAGGCGAACGGCGTCGTGTACGGCGCGGGCGTCGCCTACGGGGAGCGTGGTCTTATCGACGGCGCGCTCGCGTTCACGGACGGCGAGAAGTCGGTCATGTTCCGCGGCTTCACGGCGAAGGTGGAGACTGGCGACGGTTCCGCGCCGCCGGAGGCAAAGGCCACAATCCGCGATGATATGGGCACTCTGCGCATCTCCTGGTCGATCCCCGGCGCGACGCGCGACTCGGCCGGGTTCCCGCGCATCGTCGATCTGGCCGTGGGTCCGGCGTCCGAAACGCCGCATCGCGTCTACATGGGCTTCGGCAACGTCATCGAGGACCCTAAGAAATTCACGCTTCACGCGAACGGGTTCGGCCTCTCCACGCGCCACGTGGGCGCGGACTACGCGAACGGACTTTCCGTGGTGCAGGCCGTGGACGTGGTGCAGGATTCGGTGAGCTGCGACGGCGAGAAGAACCTCTTCGCGCTCCACGCGCACCACGACGCCACGTTCACGTTCGTGCCATCGTCGAAGGGCGCGTTCGAGGCGGGGCGCCGCTTCCGCGCCGTGGCGGGCTACGGGGCGAGCCCCGGACGCGCCGCGCTCGGTTCGCGGATGTGCCTCGACCAGTGGGGCGGCGACTACGCGAAGGCGGCCGATGGCCTTGCGAAGGCGGCCAAGTACGGGCTGAACGACTCGATCTTCGTCAAGCACGTCTGGCAGCGCTGGGGCTACGACTACCGTCTGCCGGAGATCTATCCACCGGCCGGCGACGCGGCCGCGTTCGGCGCGATGCGCGCGGCGTGCCGCGACGCGGGCATCCTCTTCTGCCCGCACGACAACTACACGGACATCTATCCCGACTGCGACGGCTACACATACGACCTCACGGTGTTCAACCTGGACGGCACGCCGCAGCTCGCGTGGTTCAACCCCGGCCGCCACGCGCGCTCCTACCGCTGGGCGCCGCACGCCTTCCACCCTTGGTGCCTCCGCAATGCGAAGCTGCTGAAGGATGGATACGACCCCGATGCGATCTTCATCGACGTGTTCACGGCCCACGGCCCGTTCGACTACGTCGACCGCGCGGGACGCTTCCACTCGAAGAACGAAACGTCGGCGAACTGGGGGCGTGGTTTCGAGATGTATCGCCAGGGTTTCCGCCGTCCCGACGCGGTGTGCGTCAGCGAGGCCGGCCAGGACCACCTCGTGGGCGTGGCGGACGCCGGGCAGAGCGACCACTTCGGCGCGCCAAAGCTGATCGGCAGGGCGAACTTCGCGGACAGCGAGCGCACGCCGTGGCACGACATCGCCACGCACGGCTACTACGTGCTCTTCGCGGGCGGGCTCGGCGGACGCTACCAGGAGGAGGACGGCTGGCACAAGGGCGGCGACGCGGAGCTCCACGGCTACGGCTCCGACGACTACCTCTCCAACGGCATCATCGGCGGCCGCAACCCGATGTGCGACGGGCCGTTCTCGCGCAACGCGGTGAAGACCTACTGGCTCCAGCACGACGCCTGCGCCGAGCTCGGGGGAGCCGAGTTTCTCGATCTGAAGTACGAGGGCAGCATCCACCGCCAGCACGCCTTCTTCTCTGACGGCGGGGAGGTGTGGGCGAACCGCCAGACGAACGCGACGTGGCGTCTGCCGAACGGCGTCGTGCTGCCGCCATACGGCTACTATGCGCGCACGCGCAGCACGGCGAGCGGCGTGGTGGAGAAGGACGGCGTGCGCTGCGCCTTCGCGAAGTCGCCGACAGGCATTTTCGTCGACGCGCGCAAGCCGTCCGTACGGCGCGCTAAACGAGGGGGGGCGCCTGAGCGCGACAGGCTGCTTGGCGTGAACCGCGCGGGACACGCCGTGCGGTTCGACGGAATCAAGACGGACGGCTCGTTCCGTTTCGTCGACTGGACGGTCACGCCGCTCCCGGATTCCGACGCCTTCTCCGCCGAGATCGACCTCGCCGCGTTCGGCGCGGCGGGCCGCATGGTGGCGGGCGTGGACGAGGTGGAACCGGAGGCGGGCGCCACCGCTCCGTCCTGGAGCCAGGCGGGCGACATCCTCAAGGTCGCCTGCGACGCGAGGTCCTTCGCCTACCGTATCCGTCTGCGCGACTGACGGCCAAATCCCAAAGACGCGTGATGGACGGGCAAAAGAATCCCGGCTTGCCGTAGCGCAGAACCCCTGGAACCTCAAGTCCCAAGTGGGAACCCCCGCATGCGGCGCACACGCCGCACGCTTTAGGCTCCCGTCTATCAACGAAGGTCAGAGAAATACACTGCCGAATCCGCGTGCAAGCCAGGATCCACGTCGCAAAGATCAACTTTCGCGGACATCCACCTGGAGCGTCGCCTTCAAAGCGTCCGCGATCTTCACGAAAGCGCGGTTCACCTCATCGTCCGTCAACGTGCGGTCCGGAGAGCGGAACGCCAGGGAGTAGGCGAACGAACGGCGATCCTTGCCGATGTCCTTCGACGAGAAGATATCAAAAAGCGATATGCCGGTCAACTCCGGCGGTGCGGCCTTGCGAATGCACTTCACCACCGCTTCGTGCGTGACGGACGAACCTGCCACGAAGGCTATGTCGCGCTTGACCATCGGGAACGCCGGTACTGCGGAGACCTTGCCTACGGCGTCGAACCGCTTCATCAACGGCGCCAGATCCAGTTCGGCGAGCGCCATCTGAGTCGTGAGACGGAACGGGTGGCGCAACTTGGCCGACAGGACGCCAGCCAATCCCGCCGGGCGCCCGTTGACTACGATCGCAAGCGCAGCGCCAGTCTCGAACGCCGGATGGTCGGCCAGGCGGAATTCGAGCTTGCCCACATGCTGTGACGTCGCGAGTCGTTCGATGGCGCCCTTGATCCAGACGAGAGCCTCTTCCGTGGTGACGGCGCGGCGGCGATCGAGAGCATCTCGTCCCACGGGACCGATGAATCCGAGAGAAAGCCTCTCCGATTCGAACGGCTTCCCGTCTTTAGCCTTGCCGAACACCCGGCCGATCTCAAAGAGCTTGGCCTCGTCGAGCTGATGCGTCGCGTTCCGTCCGAGCGATCCCATCAGCTGCGGCAGGAGCGAATCGCGAAGTATGCCGTACTCGGCGCTCACGGGATCGGGCAGGGCGAGACGCGATTCTGCCGTTTCTTGCCGTGGATCGAACGCATTCAGCTCGCCGGCCGAGAGGAACGAGTAGTGCATAGCCTCCGTGAAGCCAAGAGCGAGACACGTTTCGCGAACCTTCTCCCTGGCGCGAAACGGAGCATCGGACAGCGGCGAGATGCTTGGCGCGGATGGCATGGTGTCGGGAATGTTGTCAAGGCCGTACATCCGGGCGATTTCCTCCACCAGATCGGCCTCAAGCTGGATGTCCCAGCGCCATGACGGCACTCCGAACGTAGCGGTGCTGGCGGCGGCGAAAAGACGGCCGGGGCCAGATTCCCTGCAGACGAAGCCAAGGCGCTCGAGGATGACGACCATCGCATCGTTGCCTACCGGTATGCCGATAAGCGACCGTGCGCGGTCGAAGGACAATGTCACGTCGGCGTTGAGCGGCCGCGTTCTGCTATCCACGTCCACGACGCCCTTTGCGACAACCGCATTGCCGTACTTCTGGAGAAGATGCGCGGCCCGGCGGCTTGCCCAATCGGCTAGATCCTTGTCCACGCCGCGTATGTATCTGTAGCTGGATTCCGTTCCAAGGCCGAGCTTGGTAGCGGTGTACTTGGTCGATTCGGGCTCGAAAAGCGCGCTTTCGATCAGAACGCGGTCGGTGCCGGCGGCGATTTCAGAACCCTCGCCTCCCATTATGCCGGCGACGGCGCTGGGCTTCTCCGCATCGGCGATCACAAGCATCGTCTCGTCAAGCTTGCGGTCCACACCATCGAGGGTCTTGATCGTCTCGCCCGGTTTCGCATCGCGCACGACTATTTTCCGCCCTGAAAGCGTACGGTAGTCGAACGCGTGCATCGGCTGCCCGCATTCGAGCATCACGTAGTTCGTCACATCGACCAGAAGACCCAGCGACCGCACGCCGCACGCCTCCAGCCGCGTGCGCATGAAGTCGGGGGACGGCCCGTCCTGCACGGAAACGACCACTCGCGCCGTGTAGCGCGGGCACCGTACGGGATCTTCCACAACCACCTTGACCTCGTCGTTCACATCCGTATCGGACTCCGTGAAATCGACCGGCGGCAATTTGAGCGGCCTGCCCAGAATCGCGCTGAATTCGCGGGCGAGGCCGATCACGCTCAACGCATCGGGCCTGTTCCACGTGACTTCGATATCGAATACGGTCTCAGGCTTCTCGCCGCCGACGACATCACGCAGGAACGCGCCCACGGGCGCATCCGGCGGAAGTTCCATGATGCCGGCATGATCGCCGCCCGGAAGAGCGAGCTCCTTGGAACTGCAAAGCATGCCGAACGATTCCACGCCGCGCAGCTTGCCTTTCTTTATCTTGAAACCGCCATCTGGAACGACCGCGCCAATCTTTGCGAAGGCCGTCTTGAGTCCGGCCCTGCAATTTGGCGCGCCGCACACGACCTGCCATGTCTCCTTGCCGTCCGTAACCGTGGTCACATGAAGGTGATCGCTGTCAGGATGGGGTTCGCAGGTCTTCACCTCGACAACGACGAAAAAGTCCGACAACGGCTCCGGTCCGGTAGTCTCAATCGCTTCGACCTGCAGTCCGCTCCTCGTCAGGCGTTCGGCGAGCTCCTGCACGGGCACGTCGGACACTTCCACATATTCATTCAGCCAACTGATCGGCAGTTTCATCTTTTCTGACTTCTTCCTTGATTTCTTCCTGAGATTCTTCCATCTGCTTCGGCTCATCCTGCTCGACGGCTGGCGCAGTCCGCTCATCCTGTTTCAGAGCGTCCGGAGCGGACTGCGGACCGGCGGCAGGCTTCCGCTGCTTCTGCGGCGTATGGCGGGGAAACTTGGCGGGGGCCGCGAGGAGACCGTCGCTGAACCCTACCAGATGGCCCTTTTCCACAAGCCAGGCGATATGCAGCTTCAGGTCGGCGGCTTTCTGGGCGTCGTCGCCAGCTAGCGTGGCCAGCAGTTCCGCCCGCGTGACTTCGCCGTGTTCCTCCACGTATTTCACAAGCGCGGACAGCGCCGGAATCGCATGCGTGGTGTCAAGCGGCGTCGGCTTGGCGGCAACGACGAATTCCGGGCCGCGCACGTCATTTGCACGGAAAAACTCGAGCTTGCGGTGATGGAACGCGCCATGCAGCGCGAACGAAAGATTGCGCGGACGACGCTTCTCCATCTCGATCGCATCGCGGCACGCGAACACGAAAGCACGGTCTGACGCCTTGAGCGCCAGATCGGCCTGCACGTCCACCGCCTTGGGCGCCGACATCAACGCCGGCGCGATCTGGCGGCGAAACTCCATTTCGGCAGCCTCGCGTTCGACGGCTGGCGCTTCCGTTTCGCCCTTTTTCCTGAACACCGTCTTCTTTGTGGCCGACTTGCGCCACGCTTCGACCGTCTCCTGGTCGCGCACCATCTCGATATGCGACCTGTAGTCGGATTCGCTCATTTGCGGATAGCGCGTGCGGATCATCTCTGCGATGCGGGCCTCGTAGCCATGCAGGTTGGGCGGCCCCAGCAGTTCGCCGCTAAGGCCGCACTTCGCCACGCACGAAAACGCCCCCTTCGGAGGTTCGCACTCCACCTCTTCGGCCTGCCAGTAGTCGCCCAGATGGACGGCTATGAGATGTGCCATCAGTTCGTCTTCGGAAAACGCCACTGCGCCACACGCCTTGCACTGGTGGAAATGCACATGCCCGGCAGCCTCCCCACGCGGCGCAACGCGCAACATGCAGGCGGCGGGATTGTCCAGGAACAGTCGCTCCAGCTGGCGCAGGGGATAGGCTAGATGGGACGTCTGTATCTTGCGGATCACCGCACCTAGATCTTTCTGGTTCGGCAGAATGCGCACATCGGCATCGAGCGGCCGCACGAACGGACGCGCTTCGCGGCGGAACGGACGGTTGCCACGTCCGTCTTCGCGCCTCTGCTGGCCGAACGCCGGCGTCCCGCGCCCTGCAGTCTCGCGGCGCTGCATATCGCCGCGCATGTCCCTCTGGCGAGCTGGCGAACGGCCCTTTTCCCCGTATCCGCGACGCGGTTCGGAACGCCCGCGCCCTTCCTCGTCAGGATCGAATCGCGCGTATCGCGATTTGTCGTCCGACTTGCCTTTCGCCCAGTCCGGCGTGAAATCAAAGGCGCCGATGCCGCTGAGGTCAACGGTCTCCTGTTGCGTATTCTCTTCTGCCATGCTCTCGATCTCCGGGTTTTCCCGTGGAAGTTCAGACGGAATTATCCTCTATCATGGTGCGAAAGTCAACCCCTAACAGCAACTTGTGCTACTTTTCAGGCAGAATCGACACGCGTGAAACGGCGGGACGCACCGCCCCCATCTGCTCGTACAGGTCCTCCGCTTCGCGAGTCAGCTCAACTTCCCTGTCGCGTCCGGAACGATATCCGTCCACCCAAGCCGTGAGTCCTTTGAGGTACGGACTGTTCTTCTGCCGTTCGAGCCACTTGTCCAGCCATGCATCTGCCGCTGCGGCATCAGTCAGGTCCACACCTGCATCCTGGAGCATGAGTTTTACAAGGATCACCTTCCGGTAGAGCGACTGGCTGGACTGCAAACGGCGCATCGGCGCGACAATCTCCATCGCGCGCCGCTGGTTGGGAGTGTCCAGGAGCGCCACGTTGACGCCCTTCTCCAGCTCGTTCGCGGCGAACGTTCCGATCTTGCGTCCGTCGAAAGCCATGACGTACTTGCCCGGACGGAGGCCGGATACGGCAATCGTCTCCTGGTTCAACCGTCGGGTGAGCGGATAGAATTCGTCGGCTTTCACGTATTCAGGCAGATTGGGGAATGGCAGCGCTTTTGGGGCGTACGTGAACGTCACGCCGTTTGTTCCGGCACGGAGCGCCGTGACCCCCACATTCATGGTCTGGCCGCATCCAAGGCGGGCGACTTCGCCCTTCGCCGCGTCGATGCATACGCTGGCGACAACGGGGGAAACGTGCATCGCATCCAGCACGAGGGCCGCCATGACAAGATGCCCCTCGAAACCGGGATGCACCCTGTCGGCGCAGAAATGGAAGTCCTGCGCATGCTCCTTGAAGAGCCGTGTCATCGGGGCGTGGAAATCGACGAGGCCGAGATTCCTCGATGCCGCGAAGTCGCGCACGAACGCCGCGCAGGAAGAGAGGCCTGGATCGTTGCAGAAGGGAATGTTCTCGCGCTCAAAAACGCCGTACTGGTCGAACGGAGACGGAGTGATCATCACCGTCTTTACATGCGCGGCGGCAAGCTTGTCCGCAAACTTGACGGTATTGGTGCGGAACGACTCGAGAGACCACGTGCGCGCGGCCGCCTCCTTTCCGGAAGGTTCCGCGTTGCGCCAGTTGGCACGGCCGATGTCGTTCATCCCGAACATTACGAAAGCCCGGTCCAGTTTCTTCGGCAGGATGTCGCGATCGAACCGGCGCACGCCTCCAGATGCCGTGTCGCCGCTGCGTCCGCAATTGATCATCCGTACGCCGGAGCCCGGATGGCGGAGATCCTGGAAAAGCTGCAGATAGAAAACGTACCTTCCGTCGTGGGTGATGGAGTCGCCGCAGAATCCCACGCGTTCGCCGTCGGCGAAGCGCCCGACTCCGCCGGCGTCGCATTTCTTCATCACGAAATCACGCAGGAAATACGAAGACGGGAGAACGCCGCCGCCATGGTCGCCTTCCGTCTCGTGGAATTCGGTCCGGGGATATCCGCAGTTCCTGAGCGAAACCGCAAGCAGCTCGTTCTCCTCCACGCGGCATTTCCATTCCACATCGCGACCGCCGACAAGGAAGCAGGCCGGAGGCAGATCCTTTTCTCCCGCGTAAAAGAGCGGCGCCCATTCGTCTATCTTTGGACGGAACTGCGGATCCTCGTCGCCGAAACCGATCTTGCGCACGTTGAAATGCTTTGTCATCTGACCGGTCATCGGCGCTATGCCTGCGAGATCGCCGGGTTTGTGCCCGTATTTCGCAAGCCACCTTGGATCCATCCCGATCATTGCCGTGAGGTATCCGCCACCCGATATGCCTGTCACGAAAACCTTTGACGGATCGCCGCCGTAGCGTTTGATGTTGTCGAGCGTCCATGCGACTGCCGCCGCCGCATCGGAGACGCAGGCTTCAGGAGTTGCGGCGACGCCAGTCTTGCGGTCTTTGAGCAGACGGTAGCCCACGGCCACAAATGCCACAGGGTCTGTCCCCAAGGCCTCCTTCGGCCATTTGGCGAAATGCTTGCCGCCGGCCACGAGTCCGCCGCCGTGGATGTTCACGACGGTGGCGAAATTCGTCGCGTCCGCAGGCCATTTGACGTCAACCAGGCACCGTTCCCCCGCATCGGAATACCTGATGTTCTTTTCAACATTGAACGTATGCCCGCAAGCCGCGGCGCATGTGGCGGCGACAGCCAGCAGAACAGACAGTCTTCTTTTCATTGCCGTATCCTCATTCTTCTTCATCGTGATGGTGGTGGAAATGTCCAAGCCTGATCTCTTCCTTGGCGATCAGGTCTTCCACGAAACCTCCCAGCGCGTCCAAATCGGCCTCGTCGGCGGCGGCGAGCAGGTTGCCGAGGGCACGCGGGATGTGGCGTTCGAACTGTGGCTGGCCTACGGACGCCAGTCTGCCGTACGCGCCTAGCGCCTGGACAAGCCTCTGCACCGCACCGAAGGCGAGACGATCCACGGGGTACAACCGTGCCAGCGCCTGCCTCGACTTGTCGTCCAGCGGCACATACGGATCGTAGAGAAGCGAAGCCAGGTCGTATGCCGCCGCACCGAGGCGCATTCCCTGGAAATCTATGAACGCAAACGTGCCGTCAGGACGGTACAGCACGTTGGAACTCTGGAAGTCGCGATGGACAAGCACAGGACGCTGGCGGGCAAGCTCGGTCGCAACCGTTTCCAGGTCGGCGCGCACGTCATCGGGCATGCGATCGTATCCGTAGCGGCTCTTCACGCAATACGTCTCGAAGAGGTCTCGCTCCCACGCGTAGAGATCCGGGCCGAACGACGGCTCGAGAGTGGCGTCGATGGCGAGTTCGGTGCCCTTCTCGTGCATGGTGCGCAACGCCTTCACGACCGGCGCGTAGAGTTTCACAAGATCAACGCCTTTCCTCGCCGCCCTGATTTCCAGCGAATCGCCGCCGCAGTCTTCAAGCGCAAGCGCCTTCCTGCCAGGCAGATCCGCAAGCACTCGCGGCACCGGCACTCCGGCCGCCTCCAGCAAATGCGCGTGGGCGGAATACCGCGCATTCTCCGGACGCGCCGTATCGTCGTACTTGATGGCTACTGCCCGTTCGTCTCCATGCACGAACCGCCAGAACGACCGGTCGCTTCCGCGAGCCCCCAGGAATTCTGCAGCGGTGTCCGCCGCCGGCCATCCTATAGCCTCTGCCAAAGCCGAAAGCGCGGCGTCGGCAAGCTGGTCGACGCCAACCAGCGCCGTCTTCTCAAACGTGCCGCCGACCATTCCGCCGGTCACCACGCATCCTGCGAGATCGGCCGTGTCCAGCAGCTTGACGCCTTCGAAAAGCACGTTCGGATTGGCTTCGAACCTGTCTGGCTCCAAGACCGCATGCGCTTCAAGGTAGCTTTCGAGGGTGCCGGCATCCGCCCAATACGCACCTTCGGGGTCTGTCCCCACGACAAAGCGGGCGTTCTCCATCATCGCCTTCGCGTAGGCCTGCACGATCGTGCAGCATTTGCCGTCCGGCAGGTATTTCACGACATCTGGCGACAGGAGTGCGCACCCGCAGTAGGTGTATGTCCCGGAATCGCCCGGCACGTCGCTGTTCCAGTTGCAGATATGGCCGTCGCGGTCCGCTTCCACCGTGCGCGGCCCGAATGATTCCGTAATCCAGCACCCGGCGAAGTTGCCCGACGCGCGAAACGCCTTTTCGATAGGTTCCGGCCTGAGTCCGTCGACTACTATGTCGCCGTTGACCAGCCAGAACGGATCGCCGCCGATAAAACCTTCAAGCGGGCGCAGCGCCCCGCCCGTGCCGAGAATCTCGTCCTCGCGGGAAACGACGATCGATGCCTTCCCTTTGCGTTCCACCGCCCAGCGAGAGATCTGCGGCGCAAGCCAATGGGCGTTGACTGCGATTTCCAACACGCCCCACGCCTCCAGCATGCGCACGATGCGTTCGAGCATAGGAACGCCCCAAACCGGAAGAAGCGGCTTGGGCCGCACGTAGGTCAGAGGACGCAATCGCGTTCCAAGCCCCGCCGCCAGAACGATGGCCTTCTTGATTTCTGTTCCTGTCTGCATGGCTGCAAGTCTAGTATCTTTTCCCCTTTGCGTCAAGGACGCCAGTTTCCAAGCAAAGGGGTGAAGTCGATATCGGGATACGGCCCGCCAGAAGCGACATGCGGCACGCGTATGGCCACAGGCGGGAACCCCATGCGGGCAAGTGCGCGACATGTCGTGCCGAACGAATCCTCGTCAATCTTGGGATCTGCGCCTGGATGCCAGTTGTATACGACCCCTGCCACAGCCATCCCGCGAGATTTCGCCGCCTCCAATGAGAGAAGCGTATGGTTTATGGAACCGAGCCGTCCGCAGGTCACGAGTATCAGCGGCCACCTCATCCGTGCGGCAAAATCCACGGAAAGCTCCGTATCCGTCAACGGCACGCACAATCCGCCGGCCGATTCCACAAGCACGACCTGGCGGGAAGCCGCGCAAGCCGCTACGGCCGATTCTATACGTGCGAGGTCTACTGTACGCCCCTCCAGCCTCGCCGCCAGAAGCGGGGAAGACGGGAACTTGAATATCTGGGGTGCGGTCAGACCACGTTCGTCCTCCGGCAGCCGTCCTCCGCCGCACATGGCGCGGTGCGCGTCCAGATCCTCCGAGAAGCCGTCGTTCCCCGTCTGCACCATCTTTACGGTGATCGCATCCACGCCACGTCTGCGCAGAGAACGTGCCATCAATCCCGTCGCTATGGTCTTGCCGATTCCGGTATCTATGCCGGACACGAAATAAATTCCACCCGCCATTGCGGTCTCACCTGTTGCGCCAAGATGCATAGTCGGCATGGTTGAACGGCGGTTCGCCATACAGGCAGCGGTTCGTGCGCGGCACGCCTTCGAACGTGTAGTCTATGCGCACCATGCCACGCCCCGCAAGCGCGAGTTTCTCCGTCAGCACCCTCGTTCCGTTGGCGGGGATTTCGACATCGTCCGCCGCAATCAGTTTTCGGCCCGTGGCGCAATCGGCCACATCCACTGAACCTCTTACCGGATAAAGCCTGTCGTTTACGGCCACGAGACGCCCCTCCTCCACGCATGCGACCAGCTGAGGCTGCTGAACGGATTTGATGTAGCCGTATGCCTTCTTCTTTCCGAAATAGTAGTCCACGACGCCATCGGACAGGATGGGCCATCCGTCGCGCAGGTTCCACCATAGCATTCCCCATGTGCGTCCTTTCCTCGTCCGGGAAAGCTCAATCCAGTATTTCAAGGCTTCCGCCTGCACGATCTGGCTCTGCTCCGCGAACGTTCCGAGGTCTTGCGGCACGGAACCGAACATGTTCTTCACCTGCTGCGGCATGAGGGAGTTGCGTCCGTTGCCCATGCCCTGCTGGTCTGGATACGAGGTCACGGCCTTGGCGTTCCACTCGACGTTGAACTTACGCCAGTTCTCCGGGTCGGGCCACGGGTAGAGACCTGCAGGCGTCATCATTTTCTTGAGCGATTCGACATTCGGGCACCCGTGATAGCCCGTCTCGCTGACAAAGGTGGGCGTGGCCTTGCACCAGAAATCCCCTTTGTAGTATTGGCTGCGGGGGCCCCACAGATGATCCTGGGACAATTTAGCCTTGCCGTTCACCACATCGGGTGTCCACCATGGCGAAGAAGGTATGTAGGGCGTCAGCGGGTCGAAATCGCGCAGAACGCGTGGCAGTATCTGCCGGCTGACACGTTCTCCCGCCGGATCTGGCGCCAGGACGCCCCAATTAAAAGCCACGCTGCGGTCGATCTCGTTGTTTGCGCACCAGATTGCGAGGCATGGATGGCTGCGCAGGCGCACTATCTGGCATTTCGCCTCGTCGGCGACAGTTCTGGCGAACGAATCGTTCTGCTCTGGCTCCACGTTACCCATCATGAAGTCCTGCCACACGAATATTCCGTTGGCGTCGCAGAAGTCGTAGAACTCGTCGCTCTCGTACACGCCGCCGCCCCATACGCGCACCATGTTGCAGTTGAGGTCCGCGAGCATCTCAAGGCATCTGGGCAGATGCTGGGGATCGCGCGAGTGGAGCGCATCCATAGGCGTGACATCGCAGCCGTGCATGTAGATCGGCGTGCCGTTCACGACGAACCGGAAAGTGCCAGGCTTCTCTTCCGAGTACCAGTCCTCACGTTCCAGCCTTACCGTGCGCAGGCCGATCTTGCGCTCGTCCCGGGCAAGCACCGTGCCATCCGGCGCGACGAATTCGGCTACAGCGTCGTAGAGCGCCGGCTCGCCGGCGTCACGCGGCCACCAGAGGTCGGCATTCCGCACTTCGATGCCGTCACGCGTCTGGTAGAACCGAACCACATGCTCCGTACTTGCGGCGATCTTTCCGTTACGCGACAACACGAGGCGCAGTTTCGCCTCATGCAGATGACGCCATGGCGCGAGAATCTGGCAATCGACGCGCAGCGTGGCGCGACGCGCGGCAGGATCGGTCCGTATGCACATCCAGTGGACGTCGCCGAAACGGCATTCCGGCAGCACGTCGAGCGCCACGCCCCGCCAGATGCCGCCGCAGACGACGTGGGGCATGATATCCCAGCCGAAGGAATGCTGCGCCTTTCTGACGCCCTCGACGTCCGTGCCGCCGACGCGGCTGCGCCCCAGCACGCCAAGGAGATCGCGACCAAGCGGAGACTTGATGTTCACCTCGATGAGATTGTCGTCCCTGAGGAGGCCCGTAACATCGAAATGCACCGGCACGAACATGTTCTCCGAATGTCCGATCTTCCGTCCGTTCAGGTAGTAGTCGACCCGCGTGTCAACGCCGTCGAAACGTAAACGGACGGTTTCGCCGCGTACGGTCTTCACTCCCGGGAAACGGCGGCTGTAGCGCCATTCGCATGCATCGTATTTCAGCGCGGCGAAGACGTTTGTGCCAACGGTAAGGTCCGGCAGCACGCCTGCATCCTGCAAGGCGATGTATGCGTCGCCGGGAACCTGTGCGGGGACGGTGCGCCATTCGCCGCCTTCCTGCTGGAATCGGTACGCCATATTCCACGCGCCATCGAGCGCGATGCTCCCGGCGCCGGATACGTTTGCAGTCAAACCGCAGGCTGCCGCAAATGCGATTAGCGTCGTTCTCTTCATGGAACTGCCCGCCGGCTACCTCTGCACGCGGGCGTTGCCGGCGTAGACGTCCCACACCTGCTTTTCGTCTGCAGGCTCCGCGTAGTCGTTCAGCGAAGAAGCGGCCATCACGCCGCTCGCCCATCCGAATTGGAGGCACCTCTCTCCGCTCCATCCCTTCAGCACGCCGTACAGCAGTCCGCCCGTGAAGCCGTCGCCGCCGCCGATGCGGTCGAGAACGTCGATGTCACGCGGCTCTTCCACGAACCACTTGCCGTCGGCCCGCAGTATCGCGCCCCACAGGTGGTGGTCGGCGCTGATCACCTGACGGAGCGTGGTAGCGAACATCTTCGCGTTCTTGTATTTTCTGGCGACCTTTTCGATCATCTCCTTGAAGGAGTCGATCTTGCCCTTGAGATCTTTGCCACCGGCCTCTGGTCCCTTCATGCCGAGGCAGAGCTGGAAGTCCTCTTCGTTGCCCACGAGTATGTCGGCCACGGAGGCGATCTGATGGAAAGCCTTGGAAAGTTCGGCCTCGCGCCCCTTCCAGAACGTGGCACGGTAGTTGAGGTCGAAGCTGACGAGAGTTCCGTGCTTCTTTGCCGCCTTGGCGAGGGCCAGACATGCCTTGGTCGTCTCCGGGCTCATCGCCGCGATAAGTCCGGAAAGGTGCAGTATGGCCACGCCGTCGCTGCCGAAGATCGCCTTCGTGTCGTAGTCCCTGGCATCGAGCGTGCGGCCCACTTCGCCGGCGCGGTCGTTCCACACCCGTGGAGCGCGCAGGCCGAAGCCCGAATCCGCGATGTTGAACTGGTGGCGGAATCCCCACGGGCCGCCCTGCGGCACGTCCGGCCCCACGTACGCGATGTTGCGCGCTCGAAGCTGCGCCTTGATGAACGCCGCCATCGGGCTGCCGGCGACGAAGCGCGTAAGCACGAGGCACTCGGGGCCGAGCGACGAGGTGACGTTCAGGACGTTCGTCTCGGCACTGGTCGCCTGCAACAGGAAACGGTTCGAGTTGTGGACCGCCATGCGGTTTTCAGGGGTGATGCGCAGACCCATACTGGAGAGGCACGCAACGGCGTACCGTGTGTTCTTGCGGACGTTCATTTTTTGTTTCCTTTCTTGTTTTAGGATGTCATCGAATGTCAGTGGCTGTGGATGGCCTTCAGCATGTATGGCCAATACGCCTTCGTGTACACGATGCACGAATATACGTTCAGCGCGATCAGGAATATCTCCACGAGATAGACCGTCAGCAGAAACGGCTCGTCCCAGGAGGCCGGAATCTGCGAATGGAATGCCAGGTAGAGATATATCAGCCCCGCCGCCGGAAATGAAAGCGCGGTGCGGACCTTGCCTAGCCACATGGCGCTCACATCGGCACGATACGCGGAGGCTACAGCGCGCAGGAACGTCACCCACTGGTCGCGCAGCATGTAGAGAACCGTAAACGCAAGCATGAGGATCGCATGCGCCCGGTTTTCGCCCTGGGCTCCTATCAGCCACAGCAACGTCGGAAACGATACGATGAAGAACACCTTGTCCATAAGCGGATCTGCCAGCTTGCCGAATGTCGATACGACGCGCCAGCGCCTCGCCAGATGCCCGTCGAACAGGTCGGAAATCCCAGCAAGGAACATGAGGACGATTGCAACGACGGAGCAGCACACGCATCCGTGGCGATGCGCCATGACGGCGCACGCCATGAAACCGAAGATCAACGGAACGCGTGAAAACGTAAGCGCGTTGACGACTAGCGAGTGGAAGCCGGGTCTCATTGTTCGTCGGTCGCGGCATCGGCTTCGCCGACGGAGGCGTTTTCACTCTCTGGCGAATCCTCCCCCGCGGCCTCATTCGACAGGCTGGCAGACATCCTGTCGAGCAGCGATGTCATCTTGTCGTGGACGGAAGCCTGCTGCTGGCAGAAGTTCTTCAGCTCGGCCACCTGCATGGCGAAAGCCTCGCACTGCGCGTACAGCACGCTCGTACGCTCGACGAGGCCGCGAACCTGCTCTTCAAGCCCCTCGGCCCGCATCTCCTGCTTCTGGAGATCTCTGCGCGTCTTGAACAGCTGCTTCAGTATCTCGCCGGGCTCGATGTCGAGATCGTCGATCTTCATGCCGTCGGGAATCGGCACCAGCACGCTCTCGCCGCATTGGACGCAATTGATTTGCAGCCCCGCGCCACGATAGTCGATGGCCAGGTTGTGTCCGCAGTGCGGACAGTCGAAAACTATGTCCGTATCGCGGATGATCGTACCGGCTTCATCCGTCATGCTGTCAAAATCCGTCTCGTTGTCGGCCAACTCCTTGCCGTCGGCTTGTTGCAAATTTTCTTCCTCGGTCATTGTCGCCTCCTTGCGAATTGCCGCTATTATAGACGAAGCGCCGGAGCACGTCAAGGGCATACGCCCCTGAAGGCGACTTCTATGCCGCGACGCAGATTTGGGCCGTGTAGTAGTTTTAACGCAGAGAGGCAGAGAAGCAAGAGCGGGGAGTGGGGACATTTGGCCGTGTAGAGGTGGAGATATGTAGAAATCCGATTTGGAGATGGGGTTCCACCCCATACCCAGAACGCCAGTCAATCGCCAGTGATTGGCCTTGAGGTGGTGTAGTTTGGCCTTGAGGTGGTGTAGTTTGGCCCTTAGGTGGTGTAATTTCGAGCTTTGTGATAGGGAATCTATCACCGGGCACATAGTAGGTCGCTTTGCCCCTGCCCTTCATCTCCAACAACCCTGCATCGCGCAGCATGCTCAATTTCGCGCTCGCCTTCAAGGTGTCACATCCGGCAAACTGCCTATAGCGCCCCTCCATGGTTTTGTCTTTATCAGTTTGTTTCATTTCGCCATATCTGATGTTTCTACTAGTGATTCACATTTTTAGCACACTACGCACTCCGAAATTGTCTTATTCGGCTTGCTTTTGTCCATTTCACTCTTCCACAATCCTTCATTCCCCTCTTCTCACAATTTGAGCAGAACGATCCATTCGCCGCCATTATCAGGGCCAATTCGATCAATTGCATGAATCTTCTTTAACAGCGCTATGTCCACCCCTAAAGTCCGAAGCGACACGCCAAGCTTATGAGCAAGCGAAGCCGCCGTCTCGATTTTATTGCGCAGGATCATCTGGACGATTCTAGCCATGCGCACCAGAATCTTGTCTGGCTTCGACATCAATGCAGTTTTCAATGCAGTTTTCAATGCAGTTTTTATCATCTCCAGCTCTTCACAGTCAGTGTAAATTCGTATATTTGAATCATCTTCGCAAGTTTCTCCATTTATGACACCGTGTGAAGTCGGCGCAGTTTTCAGTGCAGTTCTCTGTGAAATGGGATTCTCCATTTCACGGAAATGGGGGTTGACTGGCAACGTGACAGAGAGCCAATCTCGATTTTCGGGTGAAGAAAAGATTGGCGGGGGCGAACCGTTCTCACGCATGACATTCACGATAACTGGAACGCCCGTATTACGCCCTTCAACGAGGTCAAGCTCCTTGAGAAAGTCGCCGATGCGGCGGTTGCGATAGTGAAGGCCAATCATACGGCAAGCAGCGAGGTCGGCGTCCGTAATTGACCGTTCCGGTCCGGGCAGGCTTGAAATCGTCATCGCCTCGGGCGTCACCACGACGGTGATGGGTTCTGCAATTCGATATGACTTGTGATAGACGGCGTTCGCAAGTACCTCTTCAATGGCGCGATAGGGGTAATTCCAGAATCGGCCAGCCTCTGGACGATCATCATACTTGAATATCTTTTCGCGCAGAAAACGGTTCCTGATGTAGTCAAGCGCCGAACGGAGCTGCACATGAAGCGGTCCTCGGAACGTTTGCTCGACCATGCCCTCGCCCGTTGGATCAGGCTTATCAACGACATCAATCCATGCGCAACGGAAGAAATTCTCCGGATGCGGATTGAAGAACATGAGACCCACGTTCTTCGGCTTGAAACACTCCGCCGGCCCGGACGCAATCTGCATGTTACGGGCGACATCTGCAACCGACATCTCCTCGGCGCTTTTCGCGAGATCGCTGCCGACTTCATGCAGATACTCGACCAGCAGATTCATCTTGAGGTCGGTAATGTCGGCATGGACATTCGGTCGGTCATCAAACGGTACGTCCCCCGTCAGCTCAAAGAGCTCTTTCTCATCCTGCCGTGTCGCCTTGACGGTACTCGCAAGCTTGCGGATATAGTAAGCCTTCGGCGACTTGACATCCTTGGCAATGCGCTCCGGGCACCGATAGGGGCGTTCGCACCCGCCCGGCGACCAGACAATCAGCAGGCACTTGCCCTCATACACGCACGGCTCGACAACCGGCAAATAGCCGGCTCGATGAGATGACAGACATTCAGCAGCTCCTTCTGAATCACATCCACCTCATTCGGCTCAATTCCCTTTATCGGAAACACAGGTCGTCCGTTCTCCTCGGCAATCCCAATAATAATATATCCGCCACCCCAGTTGTCGATGCCATTGGCAAAGGCGCACAAGGTGTGAAGAACCTTTTCGGGGTTCCACCCTTCCTTGTACTCGATGCGAGCCCACTCCACCTTGCGATGGTTTATCAGATCGTCAATGTTTACTGGCAATGCCATAAGCGCCTCCAATTACATTCTCTACCGTTCCCGCCGTTTCAGAAGAGTCCCGGCTTGCCACAGTCTGGCATGTCGTTCGCGAACGCGCAAGCCGTCTCGATGCACTCGGTCTCGTCATTATGCATGACGGCATACTCAAGCAAGGAGTCAAGTCGCTTGATCGCCTCAATCGTATCATCTCTCTGCGACATCGCCATAGTCTCTACTCCAACATTTCTACTCCATAATGGGGGCTCTCCCTCTAGACTTTCTTCTCGCAGGTGGCTTCCATCCGCTTCTCAATCTCGCGCTCAACACGCGCCATCTTGTCAATGTCATCGTGCATTATTTTTATCTAAATTTTCTTTTTCATTGTTGGGCGGAAGTGGAGTTGAGAAAGCCATAATCAACAACATTACCATCACAAACCACATCTGTGGGGGAATCCGATACACAATATGGTTTATTGTCCGCAAATGACTCTTTGTTAAAAAGATCGGATTCTTTATATTGCTTAGTGTCATTCCTGACTTCCACAAACTTCTATGTTTCACCTCGAAAGCGATATTTGTGTTGATTGGCATATCTTTGTCCAGAGTATAATGGATTCGCCCCTTTGACGGTTCTTCTTTATTGAACTCTATGCTAATATGCATCCCCCGAATATAGCTTTCGCTTTCTTCTAAGTTTAGCTCGTCTGACACACATTTATCAATGTCCACTTCTTCAAAAAGTTTACGTCCTCGCCATTGGACTGAAACTTCATTGCTATATATTTCATGGTCATCGGAAGTCTGTCCAACTAAAACAGAGGTCATAACATACGGAAGCGGAGCATCAAAACCGAAGAAATCCTCATAGTAAAAGAAATCATGATTTTTCGCTCGAACATCTATCATTATTGGCTGAATATACCCCCAATGCGCCAAACAGGAAAACACCTCTTGTAATTGTGCTTTGTCCCATTTCCGAAAATTCCCTAATTCACTAGGCGAAAAGAAAAACATTCGCTTCCCACTTTTAAGCAATCCAGACACCATCTCCAATGCTATCTGAGGAGGGCGAGTTGCCACATATCGATTCTCACCAAGTGTCTGAAGTTCGTGATGAAGAGACAAAACCTTGTCATACTCTTTATTGAAAAAAGCTTCCTCCATGAGAATAGATTTAATCGCCACATGATCGGCTACTACCGCCATGTCGTGATTGTCACAATGTGTAAGCATTGAATCAGCGATTCTTGCAAATCTAACGGCATCCTCATACTCCCCTGCGGAATACGATTCTCGCATCTTCTTAACGGCAAAGTGAAGTTCATTAGTAATACCAGATGTCATAGTCGTTTCGACATTATTGCTAACATCAACGACTTCAAACAAGTTGGTGGAGTTTATCTCAAAATCCCCTCCAACAAATAGATTGCTTTGGTCTTGCGATACGTTGACTGAATCCTCCTTATTGTTTGTTCTGTTCACTCTGTCTAAGAGGTTGAAAAACGAGTCCACACATGGAGTCCCGACAACAAGTATACCCAAGAGAACACGCCACACCTTTGACGTTGATGCCCACCAACGCCTTACATAAGCGCAACAAATTTTTACTCTTTCATGTACGCGCATCGGTCTCTCCTTCCCCGGCAACCATTACAACATCCAGAACAGTCTGCTGTCTTGTCATAACGGGAATATCCACATCGCCCTCACTCTCGCTTACGCCGCTCACCATCCGCCCGCCGCCGGCATAGACGAACCCGAACATCCGCTTGAGGCATTCATCCCTCCAGCTCTGCTTGCGCGCGTGAGATTTCTTATTGTCAATAACATCAAACATTCGGCAACACTTCCTTTAGGAAGGTCAATGTTTCTGCATCTAGTTTATATCCATCGGCATCTTCTCGACCATCTATGTACAGTACATACTTCCGGTCTTTCACTTGACTCAAAAGAATTCGAAGCCAACGCACCATCTCTTTCCGTGCCTTCTTTCGCAGGATGTTCATGGCTAAAGGCTGGTGTGAACGCATCCGCTTGCTTGCACCATCAAGGATTCCTCTCAATTCAGGCGCGACCGCCCAAGAAACATCAAACAAAACAACGCCATCACAAAGAGACAACGCCGCCTCATGATCTACCACTTTCTCGATTTCAAAACCATTCGCCACCGCATAATCAACTACACCCTTACACACGCCAGACTTATCGCACGTCACAATCTTCAGCCTGTTCCTTAAATTCTCCAACGGCTCGATCAATGGCACGATCGGAAAAAGATAGTATTTGTCATGGGTTGGTTCCGGATACCCATGTAACCTTTGCAAATCTTCTTTGGAAAGAATTGAACACTCCCCCTGAATCTTGAAAGGACTGGACAGCTCTGCATAACCGCGCGGGGCTATCAAAACAAGTATCCGACGCTTTCTGGCGTCGTCAAGATTCTTTATCCCAATCTTTTCGGCAGTCTCAACCGGCAAGGGATATTTCTTGTTGTCTATTATCCATTTCCTATTCTTATACGTCCCATATAGCAAGGCTTCCGCAATCGCCTCCTGAGACGCCGCTCCGTCAAGCGATTCGCCTTTTTGCGGATTGCACTTTTCAAGTGCCGCCTCTAATGTAGGAGCCTCAATCAAAAGCCGCTGGATGAATTCGTAAAGATGCCTATATTCCGCCGTGCTGTTCGGGCGAAGAGGAATCGCCCCTATGTTGACCTTGTCAATGCTCGTGAAATAGGGCGGACGATCATCCTCCTTTCCTTCGGGTTTCACAACCCCTTTGTCGCAAACACCCGGGAAAAGCACGTATCCGCCGATGACCTCTTTCTTGAACTTTGACGGTTCAAGCGAAGACTCATCCCCCTTCTCCGCATAATAGATCGCATCGCGATATCGATGCATCTGGTCAATGGCATCCTGAGGGGGACGCATTACGCCAGAATCCCCCTCGTCATAAATATCTTCAATCCGATACTTCGCGTCAAAAAGGTAGGTGAGACGATAGGGCGCTTCCCGATTCATTGATCGACGCGACAGCTGCAATACGATATCGGGGATCTGCCCCTTGGAATGTGTTAATCCCGTTGGGACAATCGTATTCGGCACACCATTGCCCCGGCGGCCGTGATCCGATATTTTCGGATTGTAGACAACACGCGCAAGCTCAACATTGCCGATCTTGAATACCACTTCAGATTCCGTACCAGTCCCTAGCTGCTTGACGAACTTGCCGTTCAATTCCCCGTGACTCGCAATCGGATCGCTAAACAGACATCCAAACCGCTCGCGACAACAAACCTTAACAATGTCTTCCACCTTCAAGAAACACCAAATCTCGTAAAGGTCGGCAACACTCTTCGTCTCAAGACGCTTCATGCCCTCAAACAGCATATAGGAAGATTTCAGAATGGCAAATGTCCGCGCGACAACCGCATATCCTGGCGCACTCTGAAGCGTCAATGACATTTGCCTCAGTCCCGTAAAGGGCCCAACTCCCTTGAAAAATGGATTGGCCAGCACTTTACGGAACTGCGCCTCGACTCCCGCCATCTCGGCTTTCGCTTCAGCGGACAATCTGTCGCCAAACGGCGAACCGACGATCATCTTGCGCAACTTGCCATATTTCTGTCCAATGGTCGCTACGGCATGCTTGACGAACCTATTTTCCGGCGTGTCATGCGAAGACGCGTCAAACTCCAGACGATAAAGATGACTTGGAACCCTGCAAAATTCATTGAACTCGTTCTCAAGACGGGGCGAAAGCATTCTCAGCTGATCCGCACGGTGCCACTCTTCCGTCCGCGACAATCTCTTGCGCGGACGCTCCAAGATCGTGCGAACGGCCTTGAAGAAGGCAACGCGCTCCGCCTCAAACAAAGTCCACCAGACTAGGTTCGGTGTATCTCCCGATTTCGAACGTGTTCGCTCAAACGAATGATAGGTCCTTCGGAGATAATCCGCCGCTAACATGGCATAACGCGCTTCAACGTCATCAACAAGCGTCTTCCAGTCCTTGCGAGAGTCTATCTTCTGGGAAAGAACTTCACTGCTGAAGGTATATGATCTCGTCCGCCCTTGATCGTCCTCATAATGGAAGGCAAAGTCAAACCGCCCAATGTCATTTCCGAAATTAAGCGTCCCTATTCGACCTCGCCCCTTATCGCAAGGAGCAAACGCGGCATCTCTCTCGTCGGTAGCGAACCGGCTCAATATCCGCAAGTTCTTAAACCCGTCACTGACCAATCGGGCATAAATGTTATAGTCCGTGTTGTCGAAGAAGAACCCGTCTTCATCGCTATCCCATTGACGGGAAACGGATTCGCCGGCCGATTCCTCGTCCTCGACGAAAGCCAACTGCGCATCTTTGGACGACCGACACTGCGCCTTAAGCAAATTTGCGTCACCAATGAACTTCAGCGCGCGATCCCGCACGCGGCTGTAGTTTCCACAAGTGAATTCAATCTCCAATTCACCTGGAATTGTTACACATAGCTTGGCCATTGAAATCAGACGAAGAAGTTTGTGAAACCGCCGTTAAGACGACGTTTCATGAATTCGATCTTGCCCTTGCAGATTTCGCATGGCGACCGCGGGGCCGTCCCGCCATTGGCAGCGTTAAGCGCCTCGGGTATCTTCTCGCCCAAGACATCAAGTAACGTCCGGCTCGTTTCCGCCCCTTCAGGAGATGGATCAACAAGCTTCTGCTCATCACCTTCGATGCGCGAGAGAATCTTCATGCTCGTCGCTTCGTCGAGAGCCTGCGGCAGTTCAACAAGCCCACCCCGCGTGCGCTCAAGGCAGTAAACCATAATCTCGTTGCGGGAACGGTAGGCGATCTTGAACGGCGTGTTTTCCAGAACGTCGTTTATGGTTTTGATGTACTTAAGTATGCTATCAGACTTTGCGGCATCTTCAACGCAAGCATCTTTACCCGTCAACAACGTTTGCTTCACCGCGTCTGGCCCAATAGAACCGTACGCATACGGTGCTTCCCCTGCAATGTTCGCAGGGTCATACATGTCGCTGACATCGTTTAATTCAAACGTCATCGCGCGATCAAGTACCTTGCGCGAGAACGAGCACGTGGTCTCGTCCATGTTGACCGTACCCATCACCACCAGATTCGCCGGAATGCGGATGCCGCCGTCTTTCACCCATGCAGACTGCAATTTCTCCGCCTTGGCCTTCACTGCGGTGTCAGCGCTCGCAAGCTCCTTCTCCAACAACGCGGCGACCGTCTCCTTGACGAAATTCTCAGTCGTCGCCGCCGTGCCTTCGCCCGGACTGGACTGCGCCACGTCAAAGTGCACCATGACATCCGTTTGCAATCCCTTAGAATGGTCACTCTCGTCAACCCAGTCGCGCGATTCAATCACGCTCAGATACTCGGCGAAATACTGCTCGACCGGCGCGAGGTTCATCTCGTCCAAGCAAAGGAAGAACGGCACGTTTTCGTTCATCCACGCCTTGGCCAAGAACTTCACGAACGGCGTCAAGACGAACTTCGGCTTCTTGTCCTCGGTAATCCGTGTCACATATCCAAGAAGTTCCGTTGAATCATGCCAATTCGGTTTTACTGGAATTGACTCGAAGTTGCCCGGCTTGTTCGCCTTCTTCGTCGGATCCTGTGGATCCAACGACAGCGGGGATTCATCCGAGCACAACCCACGCGCTAACTGCCGCACCATGCGGCTCTTGCCCGTGCCCGAAATACCCGCAAGCAAGATAAACGGTTTCGTACGAATGGCGGCAAGATACTTGTCCATCTTATAAGTCCTTTTCCTGTTCTTCAATGCTGTTAGATAATCAAAGCCATTGGTAAGCAATGTTGCCATCCGAGTTCTTCCTGTTGGAGAACCATCACTTGCACAATCGCCATCCCAAAATGGCTCATTCTTCCATTGCTCGGGATCAGCAAGTCGTAACCATAACGCATAGCAGCCTATACCGGCTCGCATGGAACCATCATCCGCCACCACATCTTGCGCCGTCCCATCAAACAACGCCTTTAACTTCTTGCAGTCGGTCAATTCATACAACGAACCTCCACGCTGCGGAAACAACGTTCTATCAACAGTCTGCACAAACCCAGGACGCGCTGGATTTGCGGCTCTTTTATCAAGCACATAATAAGGATCTTTAAGTGCTTGAAAGTACAACCCCATTTTTGCATGGGTTCCATACTTGGAATACCATTGCTCAAATAGTTTTCTACGCTGGTCTACACTCATAATTTTAGACTCCATAAAAAACCAAGAGATCGCCATCGGCGCAAAGAAGTTTTTGCGCGTTAGATTGCCTGCGCTTGTCTTGCGTTAAACATTTCGTTCTAGATATCAGCTTCATATCTCTCAAAACATCACATGATACTTTTTGCGTGTCTGTAGCCATCATTGCCATAACGACCATGATTTTTTCCCATCGATTAATATCTCAGGTAACCCATGAAGTCTAGCGACATGGTTATATGCGCTAACAAAATCAAGCAAAAATTTCTGAGCATCGCTCTTATGTTTAAGAAAATACTTCCTTAACAGTAACTTGCGTTGCCTAGTCGGGATTGATTGATACCACTGTTTAATTAGATTTTTATCGTCTGTAACAGTAGTTTGATTTTTGAAACACATTTGGCTACTAAATCCACCAAGCACCGAATCCCATGTGTCTGGATCTTCCCGAAGTGACCATAAAAAGTCGTACAATCCATGTTCAGGGAAACTGTTGCCAGGAAGGGCAACCCAGTTCTTATACTTCTTTATATCGGAATCCTTAAGTTTTCTGGCCCCCCTAAACGCATCACCATCCAAGACAATTATATTTGTTATAAATTCGTGTATTCGTTGCTTCTGGAGTTTTGCATATTCTGAGAATCCCAAAGTACATTGTCGCTGTCTGGCAACCAACCGCATAATCCGCGAAGGCAATAAAACATCAAGGAAATCAAATGTGACATCGTCCTCTGCAAATACCTCAACCTTATTTCCTACGGACTTCTCTTCGACATTAAGAGTAAGATCTTTCAATATTCCGTCCCATGTCGGATTAGGAGGCGCAATAATGTTCGAACCATGTTTCTTCAAATAAACTAACGCTAACTCATCGATCTTGGCAGCCTCATCAGATGTCATGTATTCCAGTATTGTCAGAGAATGTGTCGTAAAGAAGAACTGCAGATTCAACTCTTTCGCCATCTTTAACATAAATTTGAGCAAGCGAATTTGTGACGCAGGATACAACGTAGACTCTATCTCATCAATAAAGATCAACCCACCTTTATACTCCGCTGGATAGTTCTTTTTCAAACGCCTAAAGGACAAGACCGCCTGTATTATCTTTCCAATATTATCCTGTCCTGCGGAAATAGTCGTTGCATCAGAGACTTCGGTTGCTGGACCCATTGAAGTTTTCACCCCTTTTTCTGAAAGACTATGAATGGTATTTATGTCATCTAAAAGAATCAATATCTGATTGTGCCACTTCTTATAAAACTCGCAATCTTCTGCGCTCAATTGTAACTCTACATCATTAAGATCATGCATCTCCCCCAAAGGATGCAATCTTTTGAGGCTAAGAAAGATAGCTGGACATTGAGGGAATCCTGTGCCCTTCCGGCGAGAATTGTCATCATTCCAGAATCGAAGAAAGAAAGGCGTATCATCATCATTTCGCGGATAACTACGAATTGAGAACTCACCCCTCTCATCTATTGCCGAATCAATATTGACTGTCCACGCATGCTCACCAATCTTGTCATGCTTTTCAGAAAACTTGAACTTCTCGCGCATGTCCGTTTTAAAGAACTCACCATCAATGGTTCTTCCAGCATTGAGCGGTTTCTTCGTTAACGTGACGGACTGAGCCAACATACCGAGAAGTGTTGTCTTGTGAGTTCCATTCTGGCCGGCAATAGCGACGATATTCCTATCGGTGGGAATGTCGACATTGTTAAAGGCACGAAACTGAGTGATGTGGATCTTTTTAATGATATGCATTTGTCACCTCCATTCTGGCACTCTAATTTTAGCGGCTTGAAGTTCTTTGATTGTCGGGCAAAGCGCAGCATTACGGAAAAACATGACCTCCTGACCAGTTCCGTTGTTAGCAAGACTATAGGAGAGGGAAAATGTTCGCGTTGTCAATCCTCCATACATTTCGCGGATTTGCGGAGCATTGTCGTACGAAACAATCCAAGGAATATCAACTGTCGTTCGAATGCTATCCGCAAGCATGCGATGATCCTGATCCTTGAAGAAGTTCTTATAGAGTCTTCTTCCGTTGTTGTAATAGGGTGGATCAAAATAAATGAATGAGTTTTCACCAAATCCTGGCATCTGGTTGCGTAGGAATGTACGAACATCTTGATTGTAACAACGGATATTTTTCTTCCGGTCTTTGATGGCCAAAACCTTGTCGATAAGATTTTTCCGGTTAAATCTTGCAGCCATCGTGTATTGCGCCCCCTCCTGCTCAAAGCCACCAATCGGGCCACTTTTTAATATTCCAGAGTGATTCGTTCGATTCAGATAAAACGCGGCAAACCCATATTCAAACGAATATCTATTTGAATTATCATAAATCTCACGTTGCCGTCTCCATTCATCAACCGTTAGAGGGATGGAAAGAATTCCATCGGCAAATCGGTCTGGTTCCGCCAAAACCGCTTTCCAAAATGACGAAATCGCCCTGTCAAAGTCATTAATGACAATTGAATCAACTGTGCCTTCGAAAAGTAGAGCCAACGCAACACCGGCACCACCAGCAAAAGGTTCAATATACGTACACTCTGCCATTCCCGTTTTTTGAATAATCAAACGAACAAGTGGATGAAGCTTTTGCTTTCCACCTGGATATCGTAAAGGTGATGCAGCGTCTTGAGGTCGCATGACGGTATCCTCTATCTTAAAAATCCGTTAACCATATCGTCTAACTGCTTTAACGTGGTTATACTTTCTCTGAGAAAGAATCGTGTCAGTACCCATGTGTCCTCGTTCTCAAGCCGCACGTCCAGCCGGACGGTTTCGTTCGGCTGGTACACGACAACCTGGTTATCACTTGCGGTCATTCTGCCTTACCCTTCACACGCATATTATACCAAATCTCTCGCCTTCCCGCCCGCCGCAAACGCCGCCTGCTTGATGCGGTGGATTTCGCCTGCATCCAGTTTCGTAAGCGCGAAGCACTTGCGCCCAAGATCTTTCAGCGACGCTCCTATCAGGTAGAGCTCCTTGTCGTCAATGATGAGAAAGCGGTCGTGGAATGTTTCGTTGTAGCGGACGGCGAGTTTCGGGTACTGGGCGTTGAAGGTCTTGATGTCGGCATCGGAAATCTTGCGGTGCGGCACATGCTTCTTGTCGTAATGCTCCGACGTGAAGATCGTCACCTTCACGCCCTTGCGCTTCTTCAAGAAGAGGTCAAGCACCTCCGTCGTCGCCCAGTTGTCGATGAGGATCAGCGACCTTTTCGCTCCCGCAACCAGCTTCAGCACCAACGCCCGTGCGTCCCACAACTGGCCGTCGTAGAACACGCCCTGCAACGGCGTTTCTGTCGCGTCAAGGCGCTCAAGGATGGAATCCACTTTAGCATCCGCGGCAATCTGCCTTTTCTCCACTGTCTCAATCCGCTGAAACATCTGTGCATTCGCAAGCAAGAACCGACGCATCGCCGAAAAAGCCCGCATGATGCGAATATTCACTTCAATGGCCGTAGGCGAACGCAGAACGCTGCTCAACATGGCAATGCCATTTTCAGTAAACGCGTATGGAAGCTGACGATCGCCACCCCAACTTGAGATGCCAATTTGGCATTTCAAGTTGTTCCATTCTTCAGCGGACAGTCTGAACATGAAGTCCTCTGGGAATCGTTCTTCGTTGCGCTTGACCTGCCTGTTCAATGCTCCAGTCGCAACACCATACAACCCTGCCACATCGCGGTCAAGTATAACCTGCACACCCCGAATCGTCTTAATCAATGCCTGAATGTTGCCATCATCACTGACGGCAACAACGTGCACTTGCTGATCAGAAATTGCATCCCCATTCTGCATCATGCCGCCTCCTTTACATCAGAGACCCGCTTAAACGATAGCCGTTCGAACTTATCACAATTTGTGATAACACACTCTCCTCGCCTCCCGTTTAAGGTACCAATATGGCACCTTAAACAATCCCTTGTCTTGGGCATCGCCTTGCGGATTGAATCGAGAAGTCCAAGAATGATCTCCGCCCCCATCTTCGCAGCGGCGAAGGTGAGTCGCCCAGCATCCTTCAGCGACGCGCCCGTCCAGAAGATTTCCTTCTGATCGACGATGATGAAGCGGTCATGGCAGATGCCGCAGATGGTCTTCGTGAACTTTCCGCACAGTTTCCCGAACGCCTCGAAATCAGACTCCGCAAGTTCGCCGTTGGAATGCGTCACCAACTCGATCTTCACGCCGCGCCCGCGCTTCGCGAGCATGTCCAATGTCGCCACGCCGGGATAGGCGTCGATCACGATCAGTTCCTTCTTCGCCCGGCGGAGGAACTTGATCAAGAGCGACTTCGCGTCCCAGAACTTGTTCTGGTAGAAGATGCTCTGCAACGGCGGCTCCTTGGTCTGCACGAAGAAATCGACCTTCCCCTTCAGCTCGGCCACATCTGCCTCGGTCTTGGCAAGTCTGCGGTCCACCTTGTCCTCAAGCTGAGCGAGCCTAGTGTTTACGACATATCCACGCAAGAGATATTCGCGAAGCACGTTTGTCGCCCAAATGCGGAACTGCGTCCCGCGCATCGACTTGACACGATAGCCAACCGAGATGATGACATTCAGGCTATACACCTTTACTGGCTTGTCAGAAAAAGGAATGTGCAAAAAATGCACATTGCTTTTCTCGTCCAATTCGCCCTCTGAAAATACATTGTTTATATGGCGTGTGATGACAGTGCGATCTCTTTGAAACAGATCCGTCATCTGATTCTGGGTAAGCCAGACCGTATCACCATCAAGACGAACATCCAGCCGGACGGTCTCGTCTGGCTGATAGACGACAATTTCAGTCTCGTCCGCTGTCATTTCGCCTTGCCTTTCATGCGGATATTATACCAAACCTCTCGCCCCCGCGCCCGATCCAAACGCCGACTTCTTGATGCCGCGGATTACGCCCGCGTCCAGTTTCGTGAACGCGAAGCACTTGTGGCCGAGGTCTTTGTTGAATGTTGCCAATGTGGAAGTGTTGCCAATTCCAATGTTGCCAATTCCAATGCTGATGGTCGCAAACCCCTTCATGCCGCCTCCTTCATTGGAAACTGGAATTGATGACTGGCAACATTTTCACAATGGCAACATTCATTCATCGCCCAGTTGTCGATCAGAATCAACGACCGCTTCGCGCTCTGAATCAGCTTCAGCACCAGCGCCCGCGCATCCCACAACTGCCCGTCGTAGAACACGCCCTGGAGTGGCGGCGTCTGCGTCTGCACGAAGAAATCGACCTTCTCCTTCAGTTCGACAATATCTTTTTCGTGCGCAAGCAGACGCCGATCTATTACGGCGAATTGTGCGGCAAGCGCCGCTCCGGCAAACATCCGTTCCTTGATTAGTTGTGTCGCCCATTGGCGAAAGCGGACACCGACAATCGAATTGACCCTATATCCTATTGATATGATAGCATCTAGATTGTAGTAGAGAAATTTGCGTTTAACCTCTCTGTTACCTTCCTTTCGAACTTCCAAGGATTCCTTGGAAGTTGCCGCTTTTCCCAGTTCGCCGCATGCGTATATGTTTTTCAGGTGGAGTCTGACGTTTTCGAGGGAACAAGAAAACAAGTCGGCTATCTGCGGTTGTAGCAGCCAAACGGTTTCGCCGTCAAAGCGAACATCTATCTTCTTGACACCATTTTGTTGATAGACGACTATCTGGTTTTCGTTCGCGCTCATTCGGCTTTGCCTTTCGTGCGAATATTATACCAAACCTCTCTTCAACTCTTATCACAAATACCATTCACGCATTTTCTTTGCAGTGAACTGAGAATTTGTGATTTTTCGATTGCCGTTGTCAAATTCAGCTATGACACCATTATTCTTTACGTATCGCTCTACAATTCTATCCGCTTCTGCCATTCTGTTAACCATGTTCTGGGGTGCAGTGGTAGCATAGAACCCGTTAACGATGGAATTGCCCTCGCATCTATAACGCCGTCGTAAATAATCAATTGCTTTTAGCTGGCGGTCGTAAAAATACGGGGTATGTCCTTTACACTCATATTCACTGTCACCTTCTAATCGATACAACCAAAAGTCTCTTGCAATTAACCTTGCATACATCTTGGAAAGAAATTGTGCATGGTTTTGGTATTCCACGGCGTATTCTGTCGAAGCACGCACTTCTTTCTGAATAGCAAACAGGACATCCACAACACCATTGAAAATTTCAAAGAGATTGATTTCTGATTTGCCGTCGATGTATTTGCTCAAGCTCTTCCATGTTGATTTCCGCAACTTATCTTTGTTCTTCTTCATTTCTTCCGCATCGGCAGACACTGAGAATGAACAGATTTTCTCGCCACATGCACAAACACTTCCTCCCCAACTAATATTGATGCCTACGGTAGAAATATGCTGTATGTAATTCCGTACAGCTTTGCAAACTTCAAAACGATCATCCCTAAACTTATCCGCCGATATTGAAAACGGCGATTGTCCCCCGTTGGGATGCAGATACTCCTGATACATGTCAAGTGATGTCAAGAAAGTTGCCGCACATTGGTTGATGCGAATACGAAACAATTCATTGTCCAATACATCATCTTCGGCAATACGTCCTTGATCGGCTCGTTGAAAGATCAAACGGTTAAATTCCAGCAATGCAGACATGATCATGTGAAAAATCTCTTCCACTCGATAAATGCGCATCACATACTGTGCGGCCTCATCTACCCGATTGAAGTCTTCTTCGGACACGATTTCCGTCGCAATGACCTTGCCGTCGTGTTCTTTATAAAACACATAATTCATCTACACACCCTCGTTCCCCGCGACATTCGCGCCCGATCCAAACGCCGATTTCTTGATGCCGCGAATTGCGCTCGCGTCCATCTTGGTAAAGCCGAAGCATTTGTGGCCAAGGTCTTTCAGCGACGCACCTATCAGATACAATTCCTTGTCGTCGATAATGAGGAAGCGGTCGTGAAAGTTTTCATTGTAGCGAACGGCGAGGCGCGGGTACTGCGCATTGAAGGTCGCGATGTCGGCTGGGGAAATCTTGCGGTGCGGCACGTGATTTTTGCCGTAATGCTCCGAGGTGATAATCGTCACCTTCACGCCCTTGCGTTTCTTGGCGAACAGGTCAAGCGTTTCCGGCGTCGCCCAGTTGTCAATCAGAATCAACGACCGCTTCGCGCTCTGGATCAGCTTCAGCACCAGCGCCCGCGCATCCCACAACTGTCCGTCGTAGAACACGCCCTGCAGCGGCGGCTCAGCGACATCGATGCGCTGAAGGATTTCATCAACCTTCGCGTCCGTCGCAATCTGACGTTTTTCCAGTATGTTCATGCGGCAGACGACTTCGGCATTGGCGACCAGAAAATGCCGCATCTTGACGAATGCATCCATTATGGCGATGGAAACGGATACCGCCGTCTGCGAATTCAGAACGGCAGAAAGCATTGCAACGCCTTGCTCGGTAAAAACCTTCGGCGGCTTGCGGACACCACCCCAACTTGAAGTCGCAATCTGCGACTTCAAGTGTTCCAACTCCCCTTCTTGACTTGAAGTCGCAATCTGCGACTTCAAGTCTGCGAACTCTGATGCAGACAGCTGAAACATGAAACCGTCAGGGAAACGATCCATGTTCCGTCTTACTTGCTCGTTGAGACGTTTTACGGGGACGCCGTAGAGTTCAGCCAAGTCCCTGTCAAGCATGACCTGAACCCCACGCATCGTGAGAATGCACCGCTGGATTTTATCGGACGAAAGATTCGCCCTTGTCGTGGCTTTGTCGTCAGACATCATGTCGCCTTGCCTTCCATGCGAATATCATACCATATTTTCGATTTTCCCCGCCGCAAACGCCGACTTCGAGTTGTCGCAAAATCTGAGATGTGATGTCCAGAAGCAAATGC
>DFLH01000040.1:63656-87181 GCA_002373695.1 Verrucomicrobia bacterium UBA3624 | reverse complement strand
ATCCATGCGGGTGCGGCGCATTTCCACGCTCAAAAAATGGGTAAACTCCAGTGATTTTCCCGGAGAATCCAATAGCGGTCTTCTTGGAATGTAGCTATTGTGCTATAATTGCAGCCGCCGCAAGGAGACGACATGCAACGCAAGAGAAACCAGCTTCGACCGATCGAGATCATACGCAACTTCACCAAGCACGCCGCCGGGTCGGTGCTCATCAAGTGGGGCGACACTTGGGTGCTATGCACCGCGTCAGTAAGCGACAAGGTGCCGCCATTCCTGCGCGACACCGGCAAGGGCTGGGTGACGGCCGAGTATTCAATGCTGCCAGGCAGCACGCTCGAACGCAAGGAACGCGAAATCAAGAAACTCAAACCTGATGCGCGCGGTTCGGAGATATCACGGCTCGTAGGACGTTCCCTTCGCGCCGCCGTGGACATGGAGAGGCTAGGCGAACGCCAGATCACGATAGATTGCGACGTGCTGCAGGCGGACGGCGGTACTCGCTGCGCCTCTATCACCGGCGGCATGGTGGCCCTGCGCGATGCAATAGACAAGCTCATTTGCAACGGACAGATATCGGAAAATCCAATCCGTCACAACATCGCAGCCGTATCCGTTGGCATCTGCGGCGGCATCCCCACGCTCGACCTGGACTACTCCCTGGATTCCCACGCCGATGTGGATTTGAACGTGGTGATGACGGACGACGGCCGCTACGTGGAATTGCAGGGTACCGCCGAACACGAACCATTCACTGAAGAAGAACTTGCAGAACTTCGTTCCCTGGCACGTGGCGGACTTAAGAAGATATTCTCTCTCCAGCGCTCTTGCGTACGCAAGAACTGAACCGTCTTCCGTCAGAAGGAACGGATCTGTGCAATTTCAATGCGCCGGTTGCGGGCGAAGGTTTCCATGTCGATTCCTTCAGGAACGACTGGCGTAACGTAGGCGTTGCCGCATGCAGCGCAACACGCCCCGTCATTCAACGGAGCACCACACGACGGACAGCACGTCTCAAGTATCTCGCCACATTGCGTACACCTCTTGCCTCCTGCGGGAGATGCCGTTTTTCTGTCTGCCTTGTAGTACAGGCGCCCGTTGACAACATAGGGAATGTTCGAGGGACATTCGCAATTCGGGCAATATCCATGGACTGCAACTTGAAACGGGATGTCAGAAACGGCATTTGAAGAGGCTTTGCTCTCTTCTTCGAGAGAAACTCCTAGAAATTCCGCTATCCTGCGTACGGTTTCTTCGGAAAGTTTCGTAACCATCCCGCTTTCAAACATCGATATGGCCGACTGCTTGCAGCCAACCTGCTGGGCAAGGGCCGACTGGTTCAACCCCTTTGCCTGCCGCGCCTCCTTGAATTTGAGGCAAATATCTTTTGAAAGACTGATCATTTCTTGTCCTGTCAACGGCAGATAGTATGCCTTTTCCCGGTGCGTTTGGCAATCACCCATTTATCAACAGATATCAACATATTTATCACAAGTTATGTTATAAACACATGTTAATAACCTTGTTTATAACCTCGTTATCAACAATGATGTGATAAATTGTTGATAATGAAGGTCATGTTTGAGGTGATATGTTGGCACCTTTCAATTCACAGTTCGGGAATATGAAAAGCCTGCAATCGATGGGACCGTTGTAGAATGGAATCCGTGTAACGTAGTAAAGATTGATCTGCTTCGACAATTCGGGGCTTCCCGTAAGAACCGCCCCTACATATCCAGAACACTTTTCATTCATGAACGTGCCTATACGCTCGTATACGGGTACCAGCTCAGCTGGATCGCCAAGCCTGATTCCATATTCCGGATTGAAGAAGACGCAACCCTTGTAAGCCCCCTTCTCTACGGTAAAATCGGGAATAGGCGTATCGCCGAAATCGCATGCCTTGAACGTGATATACTGCGAGACGCCGGCAGCGTGCGCGTTCAACTGGGCATTCTGAACAGCTTCAGGTGAAATATCGGTTGCTATGATCGGCGGAAGATTGTCTTTATTTTCCTGTTCGGCCGCTTCAAGAACCATATCTTTCCACATCTGCTCAGGAGATACGCCAAACCTCTGGCGTGGTGCCACGCGCGGAGCAGTTTCACCAGGAATGATCTGGTGATAACCCTTGAGCGACATGAAACCAAAATGCGATCTCAAAGAACCGGGCGCTCGACCAATTGCGGCAAGTGCAGCTTCGATGGCCGGTGTTCCCGATCCGCACATGGGCGAAATGAAAGGAGTCTTCCTATCCCACTTCATTGCATCTATGCATGCTGCGGCAAGAGTTTCCTGCATCGGAGCCGAACCGGGTATCTTGCGATAGCCACGCTTCGAAAGAGGTGCGCCGCTCGTATCGAGATATATGATCATCCTGTCGTTTTCCCAGTGCAGGAAAACGGCCGCTCCACGATCGTAGTCAGGCCCTGAATCCGGTCGCCGGTTGCATTTCATCCTGATTCTATCGACTATCGCATCCTTGGTGACGAGCGAAGGAAGCCGGGTGTCGCGCACGGTATCGTTATGCACTATGGAAGAAACTGAAAAATACCCATCGGCCTCAAGAAGGTTTTCCCAATCTATCGATCCCACCAATTCATATAGTTCCCTTACATGCCGGCAGGTAGCCCTCAAAAGCGGAACAAGGACGCGATGCGCCGTCCTGATACGCAAGTTCAGCCGGAACACATCCCTGATGGAACCTTTCACCACTACCGTGTTTTCGGAAGAATCAATAAGCGAATAGCCCAGATTCCCCACCTCCCTTTCAACCCACGGCGCAAGTCCTTTTGCACACGATAGGATGATCGGATAGGATTTATCCGTCCAGATTTTCACTGCTTATCTTACCAAATCAATTGACGCGCAACGGCATCATCACATAGATGAACGGAACAGAACACTTTATAAGAGCCGGAGACGTGCCGTTGTTCAGTTCGATGGTGACCTCGTCTTCATCGATTGCCTTGAGTGGATCCATCACAAAGCTTGGATTGAAGACAATGTCTATCTTGGATCCGTCATACTTGATTGGAACAATGTCGCGAACTTCGCCAACGTCCGCCGCACTCGATGAAACTATGAGCTGGTTGGCGTCAAATGTAAGACGAGTGGAGCTGGATTCTTCCATAGTCATCACGCTCGCGCGATCAAGCGCAGACAGCAGGAGCTGGCGATCCACCACCACATGCTCCGCGCAAGATTCGGGAATAACCTGGCGATAGTTTGGATAGACTTCATCCAAAAGCTTTGAATATACCTTTGTATGTCCAATCTTGAACGCGATCTGCGTTTTTTCAATCGTAATCCTCACGTCCCCATCGCTTGTGAGAGAACGCTGAAGCTCTCCAACCACCTTGGAAGGAAGAATGACATCCTTTTCCGCAGTCTCTGGTATCTCAATCTCATGTTCTATGAGAGCAAGACGGCGTCCATCCGTGGCAACCAGCGTGAGCTTCCCCGAGCGGAAAGACGTCAGCACACCCTTGAGCGTCTTGCGTGTATCGTCTTGAGATGCCGCATAAGCCGTCTTGCGCAGCATTTCCCTCAACGTGATCTGCGGAATTACATATTCGAACGAATCGCTGTCAGACGGAAGCTTCGGATAATCGACAACCGACATTCCCGATATCTTCGATGTCGAGGAACCGGCCTTTATCACAGCCCTGTCGCTTGCATCTACTTCCACCTCGATCATTCCATCCGGCGCTTTGGCTATGGTATTCAAAAGCAGCTTCGCAGGCAAGGTCGTGGCACCCTCGTTTTCAACCTCGCACTCTACGACCGATCTGATGGATATGTCCATGTCCGTCGTCGTCATGTAGAGATTTCTGTCCTTGGCTTCTACAAGGATGTTCTGGATGATTTGAAGCGCACCTTTGGAAGGGACGATGTTCTGAACCGTCTTCAGACCTTCCAGAAACCTGGATCTCGTGATTTTGAATTTCATTGACAACTCCTTTTGGCTGTTCTTTCCTGTGTTTCGAAACTCGCCGGAGATTTTACCTTAATATGGTTGTAGTTGTAAAGCATGAATAATCTTCATATTAAAGATGTCGATAATGTTGACAAGTGTGTTCCAGCCTTGTTTTATGGCGGCGATAGCGCGATTCGGATTGTAGACACCATTGACGTTTTCTGTCGACCGTTTTAAACATGTTCCAGACGGACGCTTTCGCAGTTGACAACCGCCGGAATTGTAAACAAGTTGCATACCGTGTATCGACAGGTTGTCATTACAGCAAGTCGGACGGTTTTCTTCCAAGAAGGGATGTTATTTCCTCCATGGCTTTTTTAAGGTTCGGTTCAACGTCAAGGCGCTTCTGAATCGTCTGCGATCCATGGTAGACCGTGGCATGCGTCTTTCCAAAAGCCTTGCCTATCTCAGGGAGCGATTTGGTGGTAAGCTTGCAGGAGAGGAACATGGCAAGCTGGCGTGGAGTGACGAGAGTTTGCGTTCTTTGCGACGATACTATGTCCGCCAGCGAAACGCCGTAGAACTTCGCAACAGTCTGCATTATGTCGTTGATGGAGAGATCCTTTATGATCTGTTCCTCTTCTATGGAGTCTTTCAGCAGATGCTGCGCTATTTCCACGGTCAAAGGCATGCTGGCGTTCATGTCCATGAAGGTGACTATCCTCGAAAGAGCACCCTCTATGGCACGTACGTGGGAACGTATGTTTTCAGCGATGTATTTAAGGATTTCTTCAGGTATTATCTTCTGTGCCGACAGTGCCTTGGACTTGAGAATGGCCAGGCGCGTCTCGTATGAAGGCGATTCGATCTCCACGACCATGCCTTGCTGAAACCGCCCTATAAGGCGTTCTTCTATTCCGTTCAGGTTTTTGGGAGCGACGTCGCTGGTCATCACCACCTGCTTGTGGTACAGCATCAGTTCGTTGAACGTGTTGAAGAACTCCTGCTGTATCTGTTCCTTGCCCGCAATGAACTGCACGTCGTCAAGCAGAAGCAGATCCACCTTCCTGTAACGTTCCCTGAATGCAGGAAGCGATTTGTTCATCAGGTTGTTTATATATTCGTTCAAGAACGTTTCGGATGTTATGAAACATACCGATGATGATGGCGAATGCTTCAAGACGTAATGGCCTATGGCCTCCATAAGATGGGTCTTGCCCAAACCTGTTCCACCATAGATGAAGAGAGGATTGTAGGAGTTTCTGCTCAATCCTTTTGCCACAGCTGTCGCTGCGGCATGGGCGAACGAATTGGACGGGCCGCACACGAAATTTTCGAACGTGTAGTTTTCATGCAACGGCATCGTCAAGGGCACTTCCCTGGAAAGAGAAGAAACTTTGGTAGCCGTCTTTCTTGGTTTGCTTTGAGCAAGCGCCGGAGATGGTGCTTGCGGGGCTACATAGTGTGAAGGCTGCCTGATGGCAAACTTCACATGCACATCTTTCGGCAGACCTGAAGCATGCAGTGCGCGTTCAAGCGGCAATGCCAGCTTTGGAGTGACCCAATCCACCTGAAACTGGTCGGCAAGACCAATGACATACTCGCCATTCTCGAAACCGTGGAACGTCAGCATTGGAAAATATCGTTCCAGCTGGCTGCGTTCTTCAGGAGTAACCATTATGTCTCTCAACAGAGATATGGCTTTTTTCCACAGTTCTTCAGAGTTGTTTTTGATATCGTATTCAAGCATTTCTTTTCCCCCTTAGGGTGCTATTATTCAACCATATTTTATGGGAAAAGCCACGCACAAGAAATAATAATATGTTTACAAGTTATCAACAGCCTGTGTTCATAACGATAATCCTATTTGGAATTACGGAAGAACTTGCGCATTTCATCAGCTGTATTGCAATTTAAAAGTTTTTCACGTCCTTCATTAGTGTGAAGAATATGACTAATAAAGGCCATTAGTTGCAAATATGGCGATTGAGCAGCATTTGGAACAATAGTAAGGACTATGATTTGCAGTTTTGAATGGTCTATGGTTTCATAGTCGGGGATTATACCGTTTTCGTTTTCAGAATTGTCAACAATCGCCACCGCTCCCAATATGTGATTGACCCCGTCGGTTCGACCATGTGGAACGGCAATTCCTGAATCCAGACCTGTCGGCATTGAATCTTCGCGTGCGAAAACTGCCGATTTGATTTTTTTCTTGTCGATGACGTTCTTTGGAAACGCGGCGGCTACTTCATTTATGAGCTTCTCTATCGCTTCCTGTTTGGAATACGCCTTGAATTTGGGTATCATTAGAAAGCCCTGGATATATCTCGATGCGAGAGAGGCTGAAGGTATTGTCTCCTTTTCATCTGTCTTTGCGAGAATATTCTTGACGTCTCTGTTTTTCTGGACTGGCTTCGACAGTATCCTGGCGAGTTCGTTCATCTGGCTTACGACTTCCATCCAGGCCTGATTGATGATTGATTCTTCCGGAGGGGTGCATTCTATGCGAATTTCCTTCCCTTCCCAATGCAGCGATATTTCCACCGAATCCATGGAGATTTCCCAAATGGCCATGTTATGGTCGCGCGCAAGTTGAATGGTGAAAAATCCTTCATGGTGAAATTCGTCGACAAGCTTGTCTTGCATGATTTCAGCGATCTGCTGGTCGGGCAGAACGAATACCACCTGCCTTGACCCGTCCATGGATTTCCTTGGATGCCTGACTCCCCGCTTTTTGGGGATGAAGAGTCCAACAAGCACGGGTGGCGCTACTATCGTGGTGACGAGGGTCATCATGATGCCGATACCGAAAATCTCCTGCGAAAGGAAACCCTGGGACAGACCCAAACCGGCAATGATCAAGGCCACTTCGCCACGCGGCACCATCCCCGCTCCGATTCGTGTACTTCCAAGAAGGTTGAAGCCGCAGAACCAGCTTGGCAATGCACAACCTATTATCTTGGCTGCAATTGCCAGAACCGTGTATATGGCCCCGAACTCAAGGACGGGTCTCGACATCAGCGCGTTGATGTCCACCATCATGCCCATGACGCAGAAGAATATCGGAACGAAAAACGTGTACAACGGCGCAAGCGTTTCCTGGATCATGTGCTTCAGATCCGTGCGGCTCAACGCGAGTCCCATGACGTAAGCGCCGATGATCATCGCGAGCCCCATGAACTCGAAAAAGCCGGCCAGTATCATTGAAAGACCGAAGGCAAGCGTTGCAATCGCATTGGGACTCTTGAACAGTTTCAGAAGCCACGATATCTTTCTGGCGAATACGACGCCGATCAGGGTGGCACCAAGCCAAACTCCGAACGCCTTTACCGCCACCATCCCTATCTTGGCCCATGGAACCCCGGTTGCGGACGTACCCGTTTTAGATGCGGCAAGAGTGGCGGCGATTATTCCATTTCCGATTGCGAGAACGATCAAGCCCAGCACGTCGTCAATGACGGCGCCCGCCATGATGGTCACCCCTTCTTCGGAATCCATCTTCTTCCGTTCGGAAAGGATACGCGCCGTGATACCGACGGACGTCGCAGTGGACATTATGCCCATGTACATTGGAGCCGCCTGCATTACGGCCTGGCCAAAGGTCATTTCTGCAAGATGGCCGAACATCGCCGGAAAGAACTTCGGCAGCAGCATTACCGCACATATGTCGCCGAACACAAAACTGAAGATCACGCCGCCCAATCCTACCATCGATCCGACAAACGAATACTTGAGGAACATCTTCAGGTTCGTTTCAAGTCCTGAAAGGAACAGCAGGATTATAGATGCGAGGGTTGCAATTCCGTACAGGGCCGGCGTTGTGGCATCGAACATCGCATTTCCACCCGCCATGGTACCGAACATCGCCGATGGCGCGGCCGACGATGCCGCATTCATGATGCGCAGGGCGCCGCCGTTGAAAAGACCATACTTGAAGATTCCGTCTCCAATGCCGATACCTCCCAAGGCCCAAGGCCCTATGAGTATGCCGGCCGCCAGTTCCCCTAGAATAGAAGGAAGCTTGAACAGCGCAGCAAGCATGCCACCAAGCTTGGCGGCAAATATGATGATTCCGATCTGCAGCACGAGAAACATCATTTCTTCCACGCGAGGAAGCCCAAAATTGGGATATGCCGGTATTTCACTGGCAAAAACACCAGTTGCCATCAGCAATGCCATAAACACCAAAAACTTTTTGCTTTTCATATCCTCGCTATTATAGCATAAATGCGTCTGCCTTGTCCCCCCTTTTAATTACGCATAACTATGTAAGGCGCTTGCAAAACCTGCCTGAAGAAGAGCAACCATGTTTTATCAAAATTGACAGTACAGCTATATCTGCCGGATTGACGCCAGGTATGCGACTGGCTTGTGCCAAGGTTTCCGGGCGGTATCTTTTCAACTTCTCTCGGCTTTCAAACCTTACCGCCACGCATTTGTCATAGTCCAGCCATTCGGGTATCCGCATGGATTCTTCCCGTTTCGCACGTTCTGCCGCCAGAAGTTCTTGTTTGATGTAACCGTCATAGTGCGCCTGGATTTCTATTTGCCGTACGACATCGCCAGGTATCTTTCCGTCCTGGAACGTCATTGTAGCGGCAGGATTTTCATTTTGATGGAAGATTGCATCGGTGTAACGTGCTTCCGGACGTTGCAGCAATCCAAGGAGAGTCCTGCCGTTGCCGCAAGTAGTCGTCCGCAACCGTTGAATTTCCGCTTCTATGAATTTCGCCTTCCGGCAAGTATCTTCGCGAATGAAACCGGGAAGAACGCCTATGCGTTCCGCCGCCGCCGCCAATCTGTATCGGGCATTGTCTTGGCGCAGTATCAGACGCCTTTCAGCACGCGATGTGAACATGCGGTATGGTTCGTCCGTTCCCTTGGTGACAAGATCGTCAATGAGTACACCAATATACGCATCCTGGCGACTCAAGACCAGAGGCTCTTCTCCCCGTATTGCGAAAACGGCATTTATTCCCGCCATTATGCCTTGCGCGGCGGCCTCTTCGTAGCCGGTCGTGCCGTTAACCTGCCCGGCGAAATAGAGCCCCCTTATCCGCTTCGATTCCAACGTGTGCTTTAGCTCACGTGCGTCTATGCCGTCATATTCTATTGCATACCCGTACGCCAGTATCTCCGCATTTTCCAATCCCGGAACGGATCTAACCATTTGATCCTGGATGTTTTTCGGCAAGCTGTTGGATAATCCGTTCGGATATATTACGTATCCGTCGCAGCCTTCCGGTTCAAGTATCACATGATGGTTGGATGCGCCCGGAAAACGGACTATTTTATCTTCAATCGACGGACAATATCTCACGCCGGTTCCCACAATGGCCCCGCCATATAATGCGCTTGCAGAAAGATTTGCCCGTATTATTTCATGCGTCGCCTTCGTCGTATGAGTGGCGAAACATGGCATCTGCATGGAATTTATCGGCCATGGCGGCGGAACAACATCCGCTTCAACGGGTGATGGCAACTGGCGAGCAACACTGTCGCCATTGTGCCACGTGGCACATGATGACGAAGAGGGGAAGATAATATTATCGACTGAATTTTGGGATGATAGCAGGTTTTCATGTGTCAAAATGGAGAATGGTTGGCAATAATTTGGGCTGCTATTATCTGTCCGCCCGTGAGAACTATTGTGCCACGTGGCACATATACATGAACATGTGCGCAATGAAAAGAAAAAAGGGTTTTGTTCGCCGTATTGGGGGGTTGTCTTGCTGAAATCAATGGATGGTGCGGCGATTCTAGGTGGTGTTCCTGTTTTGAGCCTGATCAACGCAAATCCAAGGCGGGCGAGATCCTTGCTGAGAAGGTCGACGGATGGACGGCCATCGCCCCCGGAGTTGGTCGATTCTTTCCCAATGAAAGTTCGCCCACGAAGAGCGGTGCCGGTTGTCAGAATGACGGCTTTTGCTGGTATGTTCCCGTGCGTCTCGGTGATAATGCCGGTGCAACGAGAATTGTTTGTGTCGGTTGACAGCCCGATAACCGCATCCTCGATTACTTCAATGTGCCGTTGGCTTTTTATTACGGACTGCATTCTTTTGCAATATGCGGCCTTGTCGCACTGTGCGCGCGTCGCTTGTACTGCCGGTCCACGGCTGAGATTCAGCGTCTTTTCCTGCAGGGACGTCAGGTCGGCATTGAAGCCCATTTCGCCCCCAAGCGCGTCCAGCTCAAATACAAGATGGCTCTTCGCCAATCCTCCTATGGATGGATTGCAGGGCATTCGCGCAATGGCATCGGCTAGGCCTGTGACAAGAAGGACTGGCATGCCCATCCTTGCGGCGATGAGAGCGGCTTCTGCTCCGGCATGGCCACCCCCGACAACAATGATGTCAGGTTCAAGATTCATTAGGGATAGTATAGCAAAAAGGGGCGTGTTCCGGCGAACGCGATTGTTTCTAAATAAAGGTTTATCGACAGTTTTGTAAACAGCCTATGGTAAATTATGCGTCAGTTTAAAATGTGGACACGTCAATTTGACCCTTTAAAAACGGCATGTTGGCGATGTTTCGGCAAAATGCCAGAAAAAGATATGTTAAAAAGTCGTGATATTGTCAACTGGTTATCAACAGTTCGCTGAAAACAGAACGAGGTTGCCTGTCATGTATCCAAATCCAAATCGGGGCATGTTTGACGAAAAGGACCGATTGTGATATCATCAATTGCAGCTACGTAGTATCAAATCGGATTCGCTTGGACAATCTGGCGCATCCAAACAAGGAGTACAGGTCGTGAAGAACAGATGTGTTTGCAAGGTGGTTGCGGCAATTGCGATTGCGGCTATTTGCCAGACGGGGGCATGGGGGCAGACGATAGGAGAGGTTGGCACGCGAAGCGTGGACGGCGTGGCGACGGCGGTTTACGTCATAAACGTCGACGAGACCGATCATCCGCGCGGCAATCCGTATGTCCTTGCCGAGAATCAGGACGAGGTGGATGCGATTCTTGCGGCAGGACTGCCGCTCTGGAAAGAAGGTACGGGCACGATCGCCGCAGGCGAGGAGATGGCGAATTTCACGGGTGCGATCTATGTGACGGACGGCATATACCAGCACACTGCCGCCGGAGCGCTGGGTACGGATGGCGGTGCGACGTTCGTGGACGGCGGAACGCTTGAGACGAAAGCCGCTGGCGATTGGGGGTGGGCGGACAATACTCCGGCAAGCCTCGACGCTGAATCCATCAGCTTCGCCGGTACGGGCTACAATGGGATGGGGGCGCTCCACGTCGGCGTACAGAGCAAAAAACTGTCCAGCGGTACTTTTACGCTGACAGGCGATACGCTGTTCGCTGCGAGTTCCGGGGCGTCCGTCTCCATGCGCGGTAGCGCTCTGAACTGGAATTTCGGCGGATACAAACTGACGATCAAGCTCGAAAACAGCGGAAACGGATGGGAAATCGCCACGGCGAAGTCGGTTTCCGGTTTTCAGGAGCTTGTGCTCGAAAAGGGCATACTCCGTTTCGGGGAAGGTTTCAAGCCCGAGTTTTTCCAGCCTGGCGTCATACGCATAATGGGCGGCGCGATGCTCAGCCTGGAAAAGACGCAGCCGATCGCCGCCGCCGTTGAACTGGAGGATGGTGCGAGATTGCGCGTGGCAAACAATGGCAACGTGATTGCCACCGACTACGCAGCCGGTGATTCCCCGACGCGGGATGTCATTTCCGGGCCCGTGACGCTCAAAGGAGCTGTGACGAACGCCGTCGCCGCGGGCAAGGTCTTGACGATCTCCGGGAAAGTGGCGGGGGCCGGATCGTTTGTGGGCGGCGTTGGCGGGTGGATTCGCCTGACCGGCACCTCCAACACGTTCTCTGGCGGCGTTTCGGTTGAAGGAACGCTTTCCGATGACGTGGTATCTGGAGGTCTGGAGCTTGGAAGCGGGACTCCTATTTCGTTGGAGGGGGGGGGTATACTCATAGAAAATGCCCAGCTTCAGTTGCAAACCGCAGGTGTTGAGCTGCCGGCGCTTTCGTGTGATGGCGACGGACTGATTCAGGTGCAGGAATCTAGTTTACAACCCACTGTCGCGTCGCTTGACAAGACGGGCACCGGCACGTTGACCGTGAACCGCGCGGTGAAAGTGCTTGGTCCGGCCCGGATCATGGGAGGTACTCTCAAACTCGGCGGCGGCCTGATCGGAGCCGGACTTGAATACCGCAGGCGGCTGTACGATGCGCCAACCGAGGAGGAGGTGGCGGACAAAGCGTTGTCGCGCGGTACCACGCTCAATTCGGGGGCGTATCCCACCTACGCGAGTGCCCGCACCGCAATAAGCAACGATTTTACGCTTGTCGGTGCGGACGCCTTGGGCGCCAGCATGGCCTACAGGGAGTGGACTACGCCCGACCTCACGTTTTCGCACCATGCGTACGAGGGCCTGATCCACGTTCCAGGAACGGAAGCGGACGTGTCCACATGGAACTTCGCCTGCCACATGGCGCGCAACACGTGGATACAGATAGACGACGAGACGGTGCTTGATGTTCGCGACATCAAAGTGACAGTCCCCTCCGGACGGGCTCCAACCACTTATTCAGACAGGTTTGTCGTCAGCGACCCCATCGAACTCACAGGCGGCTGGCACCGGATATTCGTATATTTCTGCAATCACTACACCGCCAAGGGTTCGACCGTAGGCGGCGGTCCTGGCTCAGCGCGTGTCTACGGCGACATCGACTGGGAGGCTTACATGGGCGTCGGGCTGAACACCAGCGGCACCTGCTCGTCAAATTCCGCCGACTACGTGGCTCTGACCGATCCAGGCGACGGCTCGTTCCTTCGTATCGCCGATTCCGGTGCGAAAGCGTCACTTGACATCTCCAGCTACCGTCTTTCGTTCTCCGGGCCGGTCACGTTCGCAGGGGGGACGACGCTTGATATCGGCGACGTGGAGCCGTACACCCCGCTTGCGGTCGCAGGCACGTTCACCGGCGCCACCGAAGTCCGCAACGGCGTGCTGAAGATCGCAGGCGAATGGGTGATCGACGAAGACGCTGTCGAAGCTGGTTTTCCGCTCAAGGCCGTGGACGGCGCCGGAATCGCATTCGCAGAGGGTGCGACGCTGACGCTCCCGGGGGTCGACGCGCCGATGTCGCTTGACGGCAAGGCGATCCTCTTTGCAGACGAAAATTCCACGATATCCGGTGCCGACAATCTGACGTTCGTGAAGTCCGGCGCAAACTGGCGGGCCGTATGGTCCGCCGACCGCAAGACGCTCGTGCTCAAACAGTCCGGTCTTGTGATCAGCGTCCGTTGACACCATAGGAAAAGGTGTTGGCACGAGGCGCGAGGCCGGGTATAATACCCGGCATGAAAGCGTGGATACAGCGAGTATCGAAAGCGTCGGTTACGATTGACGGTTCCTGCGTGGCATCTATAGGGCAGGGATATCTTGTCCTGCTTGGCGTTACACATGCCGATACGATGGAAAGCGCGGCGAAGATTGCCGCGCGGATTCCCGTCCTGCGGCTGTTCACCGACGCGAAGGGGCAGATGAACCTCTCGCTCGAGGAGGTTGGCGGATCGGTCGTCGTCGTTTCCCAGTTTACGCTCTACGCCGACACTGCACATGGGCGGCGGCCGGGTTTCGCGGCGGCGGCGCGCCCCGAGCAGGCGGAGCCTCTGTATGAACATGTGGTCGCGCGCCTTCGCGAGAAGCTTGGCCCGGATCGTGTGGGAACCGGGCGGTTCGGCGCGGACATGAAAGTAGCGCTGGTGAACGACGGCCCTGTCAGCATAGAGCTGTTGGCCTGAAGAATGGAGGACGTGAGCACATGACAGCGGATTCCTGCATGGTCGCAATCGGGGCGTTGTGCCTCCTTGTCGGATTTGTCGGTTGCATAGTTCCCGTCCTGCCGGGCGTGGCATGCGCCTACGGGGGGCTGCTTGTGCTTGTTCCCACATCGCATGCGCTCTCGCCTGAAAAGCTTATTGCCGGCGGTGTCATCGCAGTTGCGGCGATCGGCCTGGACTATGTGATTCCCGCTCTAGGCGCCAGAAAGTTCAACTGCTCGAAATGGGGGGTGTTCGGATGTGCGGCCGGTACGGTGGCAGGGATCTTCTTCATGCCGTTTGGGCTGATACTTGGACCGTTCCTCGGTGCAGTCATTGGCGAACTGGTGGCGGGAAAGGCGATGTCCGGAGCCGTGCGCGGTGGAGTGGGAGCGCTGCTGGGCTTCCTTGCAGGGCTAGTCCTGAAGATCGCAGTCTGCGGGCTGTTCTCGTTCTGGTTCGTGCAGGCCTGCTTTTGACAGGAACGGCAATTGCCACTGGATGTCGTCGGCTTTTGGCGCGGAATGCGCTCTTCCAATGCGGAAAAACGAGGGCCAGTCTCCGTGCTAGATGCATTTGAGGCCCATTTCATGGGGGTTTCTGGCAACCTGGGAGTGAGACAATTTTGAGACGATTTTGAGATGATTTTGAGACAATTCGTTTCTCTCCATATGCGATACTGTTCGCGTTGACCGAAAAACGGCCGACATTAAAACGAAAGGAACAGTACCATGAGCGACAATGAAACGAATGCGGGCCAGACATTCATCAAAAGGACGCGAAAGACCTTCTACCACCCAAACGGGAAGGGGACGGGATCTGCAATGCAGCTCGAACTCCACCCCGCGCATGAGGATACGGAAGGAAGCATCTTCCTCACGATTGCCCCGCAACGAAGGGTGGGAGTGCGGACGGAAAACGAAACGGTCCATCCGGCATTCGATTGGCGGAATGCGGTTTGCCTCAAGCTTGACCTGATGGACATCGCCCAGCTTTTGCAAGTTCTGCGCGGTGTGCAGGAGTCGATAGGAGATGGCAAAGGGCTGTTCCACCGGTCGGCGAACGCCACGGCGGTCATCCGGTTCGAACATCGGATCGAACCGTCTCCAGGCTATTTGCTTGACGTGTCCAAGAAGCCTCTTGTGGGAGAACTTCAAAGGGTCGGCTTTTTCTTCCATTGCGTCGAGGCGTTCGCGTTCGCGGCAATGATGGAACAGGCTCTAGTGTACGTGGCGTTTGGGATCCCGACGGTCGTTCCAAGGGTGCGGCAGAACGCCCCCGCCGCCACTTCCGCAGCCGACGTTCCGCGAGAACAGGTGGCGGTCGTCGCTTGATTCAAAGGCGGTCGCCCGTGCGGTATGGGCGGGGTTGTTGTCTGGAGGGCCGGCGGATATTTACGTGTCCTGTTGTCCGGCGACCTTCCCGCCCGGCGGCCCGTCCGCACGGCCCGCCAGAATGGAGGAACCGGCATGTGGTTTGCTGCAGAAGTGTTGAGGCGGAAAAAACGGCCGCTGCCTGGCGGCATGGAGAATGCCGCAACAGGGAAATGGGGCGAAGATGTCGCCGTGTGCTTCTTGAAGAATCATGGATGGGAGATTGTAGGACGGCGCGTCCGCCCATGCCAACGAGACCGACGATGCGAAATTGATGTCATTGCGAGATCCAAGAATCGGCAGACCCTCGTATTCGTTGAAGTGAAGACGCATGCGGCAAGATCAGAACGATCCGCACCCCTGTGGGGAGTGGACCGGCGCAAGAAAAATGTGCTGTTGCGAGCTTGTGCAAACTGGATTATGCGTGAAAAATGGCATGGGAATTTCAGGTTTGATGTGATCCAAGTCTATGGACGACGAATGGGCACCATGCCGCCGGAAATAGATCATTTTGAGAACGTATCTCTTTTTCCGCGGAAATGGCGTTTTTGGTAAGTTGACGAACATATGGGCGTGTGATATCCTATGTGCGAACACATAAGGAGAATAAGGTTGTGAACATTACCCTTTCAGTTGACCCTAACCTTGTCAAGGAGGCGCGCGAATATGCCGCCAAGCATGGCACGAGCCTCAACCAGATTATTCGCGACCATCTGGCGAGCTTGACGCGTCAGGCAGAACGTCGCAAGCGCGCGGAGGAGGCGATCGCGTTTTTCCGCAATTTTGAACCTACATTGCCAGCCGATGTAAAGCTCACGCGGGCTGACTACGCCGAACGGGAGATTTGCCGTGGTCTTTCTTGATTCGAACATCTGGAGTTACGCGCTCATAATACAGGATCCTGCAAAGCGGGCCATAGCCCAAAGGATTATTTCCAGGGCCGTGATTGAAGGTGGCTTCGCCATCTCGACGCAGGTCGTTTCCGAATGCGCCAATGTAATGTTTCGGAAGGGGAAGAAGAATCCGCAGGACATATTGGGATGCATCAATTACATGAACCAGCTTGAACAGATCGTTCCTGTCACTGTGATGCTAGCGCGGCGCGCGGTGGAAATCAAGGCGCTCTACGGTCTTCAGTTCTACGATGCGCAGATAGTTGCGGCGGCGGAAGCGGCCGGGTGCGCCGAGCTATGGTCGGAGGATATGGGTGACGGCCAGACGTACTGCGGCGTACGCTGTATCAATCCGTTCGAGATGGAAACGGAGGCCATGCCATGAGGGGAGGCGTTGGATTGAAGCATGAGCCCGTGCCGTTGGCCATTGTCGGCGGCGGAGCTGCCGGGATGTTCGCGGCGGCTGTGGCTGCCGAACGCGAGGTAGGATGTCTCGTCTTCGAGCGCAAGGTTCGACTTGGCGCGAAAATGCTCATGACGGCGAACGGGCGATGCAACTTCACCAAGGACATTCCCGCCGAACAGTTCCTGCGCGACGTGGGCGATCCGGTTTCCTCCTGGGTGGCGTCCGCCCTGCGAAGCTGCCCGCCGCAATCCATAATACGCGGCGTGCGAAGCCTTGGCGTGAAGTTGCGCCGCATGGAGGACGGGCGCATGTTCCCGGATTCTGGCCAGGCGGCTACGATCGTTCATGCATTTGGCGATCTTTTGCGCGATGAAGGTGTTCCGCTTTGCGTGAACTGCCCGGTGACTGGCATCCAGCCGATGAAGAACGGTTTTGTCGTTGCCACGGAACGCTTTACCGTCTGGGCCAGAAACGTGCTGGTGGCAACCGGCGGACTTTCTTTCCCGAAGACGGGATCGGTGGGCGACGGGCAGGATTTCGCGCGGCAGCTTGGGCATCGGATCGAACCCTGCCGGGCGGGGTTGACGGGCATGGAGGTGCGAGACCGGGCCATCGCGGCGCAGGCGGGCGCGAGGTTCGACGACGGCATGGCCCGCGTGCTGGACGCATCCGGGCGTGCGGTCTTTTCGTCTGCCGGCGAAGTCGACTGCGAAAAGTGGGGATTGAGCGGTGCGGCGGTGTACAACTGCCAGAGATGGCTCGCACGGCATGGGTACGGCGGCATGTCGATGGAAGTGTCCTATGGCGGCCAGAGAACGGCTCTGCACGATCTCGTTCCGCGTCCGTTGAAAGAGGCTATCGTGACTGTCGGCGGCGTTTCGCGCGAAGATGTCGATCCCGCCACGATGATGTCGCGGAAGGTCCCTGGCCTCTACTTCGCCGGCGAAGTGCTGGATTTGGACGGCCCGACCGGCGGCTACAACCTGACGCTGGCGTTTGCGACGGCGAGGGCGGCGGTAGTTTCGGTACAGGCGCGCCTCCGCGAAAAGAAGGGGGAATTGTGGTGAAACGCGGACGCGGTCTGATTGAATACGACCTCCATCCACGTGGCACGCACGTTGACATGGCGCTTGCACGGCTGGAGCGCATAGTCAGCAACGCGCGCGCTTCGGGACCGTCGCTTTTCGCGGTTGTCACAGGCTACGGCTCGTCTGGCGGCACTTCGCTCATCAAGCAGGGCGTGCTGGCGGCCTGCCGCCGCTACAAGGCGCAGAACCACATACGCGGATTTCTGGACGGGGAGTTCGCCGGCGACGTGTTTTCCGCCGAGTGCCTGTCGTTCCCCGACACGTCGCAGATTCCGCCGCCGTACCGGCGTTCGCCCAATCCCGGAATCGTGTTCATCGCCGTATAGCTACTTGTTGAAGCCTTTGCGCGCGAGGAATTCCCACAGGCGGTCCAGCCAGGTGTAGCTTCCGGTTCCAGGAGACGCGGAGAACTGGAAGCAGTGGCCGCGTTTCGCGAGGGTGTGGAGGTCGCTCTGCAGCCCCATCAGACGCAGCTTCTCCCACGCCTTCACCGAGTTCATCGCCGCCCATCCGTCGGCATCGCCATGCGTGAAGCACATGGGGGGAGTCTCGTCGTCGAAGGAGAACTCCGGGACGATCGTGGCATCGTCCTCGTTTCCGCCTTGTGCGTTGGGCTTGTCGGCGCCATCGGTCAGCACGTATGCGGGATATGTGGGGCATGCCCATTGGACTGCGCAGGACAGCTTGTCCATTTCGTCTATGGGTTCGTATGCGGGCGTCTTCGCGTTCGTGGCCGTCATGAGCGTCAGGTGTCCGCCTGCCGAGAACCCCATGATGCCTATGCGGTTTGGATCCAATCCGCGTTTCGGGGCCTCGGCGCGGACCATGCGGATGGCGCGTTGCGCATCCTGCCAGGCGCTGAGGTGCTTGGCTTTCCCTTCAGGGCGCGGGCAGCGGTACATGACCACGACCGTCGTCATCCCTTTTTCGTTGAAGTAGTGGGCCACAGGGGTGCCTTCGCCGTTGAAATTGCAGAATTTGTAGCCGCCGCCGGGCACGACCACCTGGATCGCCCTGGTCGTGAGCTTCTGGGGCATGAACCACACTAGATACGGTTCGTACTTCTGGTTCGCCGAAGGATCGGGAATCCTGCCAGCCGGCCACAGCATCTCCTTTTCCGTGCGGAGCGTATGGTCGGGCATGTAGCGGTGATCCTGCGCGACGGGGCGGCCGAGCGGCCCGAGAAATTCCATCTGGCGCATGAATTCGATAGCGCGCTCGAAAGCGGGGGCCTTGACGGGGCCATGTCCGCGATCTGCGTCAAGATGCAGTTCCGCCGGGATTTTCATGCGGCGGAGCTGGCGGTAGATCTGCGTGGAGCCGATTGGCGAGTAGGGGTCCTTGCCGCCGTGGAAAAGGCACATGGGGCACGTCTTGGCGTCGAACGCGAAGGACGGGTTGAGCTTCACGTCCGGCCCGTTCCCGCCCGTTGCGTTCACCCCTTCGAGCCCGTCTGTCAGCGCGTATGCGGGGCACATCGGAATCGCCCAGTTGACATGGCACGGAACCTTGTCCAGTTCGTCTACAGGCTCGTAGGCCGGAGTCTGCGATGTCGTGGCCAGCATTATCGACAGGTGCGAGCCGGCGGAACACCCCATGACGCCGATCTTTTCCGGGTTGTAGCCGCGCTTTGCGGCCTCCGCGCGGACTATGCGCACGGCGCGCTGGCCGTCCTCCCATGCCGTCTTGTAGATCGGAAGCCCTTTGGGGCGGGGCGTCCTGTACGTCAGGTTTACGCAGTTGACGCCGGCATCGAGGAGTTTCCGCACAAGCGGTTCGAATGCCGGGCCGTCGCAGCAGCAATGGTATCCGCCGCCGGAGATGATGATCATGCAGGCGTCTGTCCGCACGTCAGCCTTGGGCTGTTCGAACCACTGCAGGTGCGGCATGCGGTTCTCGTCCGGGACGAACCCGGGGGCTTTCGCCTCTTCGGTGGTCGCGGCGATCTGATGCCCCTGGGCGTCGGGCATCATGCCCTGCGGCCAGAGCGGTATCTTCTCTCCGGCCGGGAACCCGAATGCAGACAAGCCTGCCGCCAGCGCGGCCAGCAACGAACATGTTCTTGCTTTTGCCATGATTTTCCCTTCTATTTCACTTCATTTTCGCCAGCCGTGCTTGTCGGCGAAATCCATGTATACGCCCCAGTCGTAGGGCGTGAGATCGTGCGTCCCCGTGCGTATGTGATACGAGATGTCGCCGTCCTGCTGCGGCGTGTCCGGCGCCGGGAATCCGTCCGAGACGAAACCCCTGCCCCCGTACACCACGGTCCATGCGGGGGAGGCGTGCCTGGCCGTGCAGTATTCCCCGTACGGCCCGGCCTGATGGTCTTCCGTGGCGGAGCCGATGCAGACCAGCCTCGGTGCGATGAGCGCCACGAGGAAATGCTGGTCGAACGGCGTCTCGAGATCGCGGTTGGCCCAGCGTACGTATTGCCGGCTGTACCAGCACGCCCTGCTGCGGAGAGAATCGACGATGTGTTCCGACGACGGCAGGTCCATGTGGTGCATCTTTGCTCCGCCGCAGCCGGACATGTTCGAGCATGCCATGGCGAACCGTTCGTCCCAGGCCGCAGCCACCAGCGCGGTCTTGCCGCCGCGCGAATGTCCGATCACCGCCACGTGCTTGGCGTCCAGCGACGGTTCCGTCTCGATCCAGTCCATGACCCGGCTCGCCCCCCACGCCCATGCGGAAAGCATGCCCCAGGCCGTCTGCGGGCGGTACATCCTCGTGACGTCTTCGAACGCCGCGAACACGCCCAGGGTGTTTCCGTGCAGGTAGTCCGGCGTTATGTCGCCGTTCCAGAAGGCGATCGCCGCATAGCCGCGCGCGACGATCTCTTCGGCGGGCCAGAAGCCGCTCTTCTCCCTGCGAGTGGGGTCGATGTTCGACCGGGGCCGGTTGCAGATGAAAAGGAATGCCGGCGCAGGCTTCCCCGTTCGCGGCACGAACGCCGTGAATGCGAACGAGTTGGTGCCGTATCTGCCGCCGTATTCCACGCGGACGCGCTTGCGGACCGCCCGGCCGCCCATCATCACCGCGTCCGGCTCCAGTTCGGAAAACACGAGATGCGGCGGCTTTTCCACCGGTCGCCTGCCGTACACTTCGTGCTCCAGGATCGCCTTGATTTCGGCGCGGCGCTCCTTCTCCCACCGCTGTTGCGTCATCTGGTAGGGGATGAACAGCGGCGGCACGTTGCGGGGCGCCGCCATCTCCGTCGCACCGGCGGTACAGGCGAGAACGGCCGATGCGGCCGCGAAAAGGAAATGGCACTTGTCTTGCATGCGACAGAGTATATCATAATTTCCGGGACGCCCGCCCCTGCCGGAATGCGCTACGTTTCGTAGCTGTTGCACGATCTACTGATGCGCGCCGCGGAATATAGTATAATATCCCGCAACGGCAAGGAGTTGAGCATGGCATTCGATCTTGACAGGAAGAAGGCGTTCGTCTGCGATCTGGACGGAACGCTGTTCATGGGCCCGAACCCGATCGCATCGGCGGTCAGGTTCGTCATCGACAATACGAAAAACGGGCGCTTTTCGTTCTTCTACCTGACGAACAACACGTCCAAGTGTCCGGAGGAGTACATGCGGAAGATCGCCGGCGCGGCGATACCCGTCGCGCCGGAGCAGATACTCACCCCGCTCATAACCCTGGAATCCTACATCCGCGAGAAGGGGTACAAGTCGGTCTACCTCATCGCGAGCGCGAAGGTGAAAGCGCACATGGCGGCCCGGCTGGCGGACGCCGGCGTGTCGCTGGACTACGATCCCGAGCGCAACGAGCTGATCGCGCTGACGTACGACAAGGAGCTGACGTACGCGAAGCTGGCGGATGCGACGGGCCTGTGGAACATGCGCAACCGGCCGCCGAGCCCGATGTGTCCGGTGCGCACCAGGAACCAGACGCCTGTGGATTTCGTCGCCACGCATCCCGACAACTGCTGCCCCAGCGAAAGGGGACCCATCCCTGACATTGGCGGCATGATGAAGTTCCTTGAGGTGACGAACGGCATGAAACCGAGCCACGTGTTCGGCAAGCCGTCGCCCACGCTGCTGGCGCCGGTCCTGGCGAAGTTCGCGCCGGAGGAGATCGCCGTCGTCGGCGACAGGCTCTACACCGACAAGGCGATAGCCGACAACGCCGGCGTCGATTTCGTGTGCGTTCTGTCCGGGGAGACGACGCCCGCCGACCTTGAATCCTACAAGGGAGCGCCGCCGGCGATCGTCGTGGAGACGTTCGACAAGGTGGAAGCGTGACGGTGTGATTTTTGGTATACTGTCCGGCGTTTCTACATGAAAGGACGTTTCGAGGCATGAATCAGATTGCAGTCAACTCGCTTCTGCTGGCCGTTTACTTTGCCGTGCTTGTCGCGATAGGCCTGATGTGCCGCAAAAAGGCGGCCGACGTCAACGGATTCGTCCTTGGCGGCCGTTCCGTAGGCCCGTGGCTCACCGCCTTCGCCTACGGCACGTCGTATTTTTCCGCGGTCGTTTTCGTGGGGTATGCCGGACAGTTCGGATGGCGCTACGGCATATCCGCCACCTGGGCCGGCATAGGCAACGCGCTCATCGGTTCGCTGCTCGCCTGGGCCGTGCTCGGCCGCCGTACGCGAATCATGACGCAGCACCTGGATTCCGCCACCATGCCTGACTTCTTCGCCAAGCGTTTCGGCAGCCCTGCGTTGAAACTGATGGCCGCCGCCATCATATTCGTGTTCCTCATCCCGTATACGGCTTCGCTGTACAACGGCCTTTCCAGGCTCTTTGGAATGGCGTTCTCCATAGACTACGCCTGGTGCATCGTCCTGATGTCCGTCCTGACCGCGATATACGTGATCGCCGGCGGATACATGGCTACTGCCATAAACGACTTCCTGCAGGGGCTTGTGATGCTGGTGGGGATAGCGGCGGTCATCTGGGCCATCCTCGCCTCCAAGGGCGGGCTTCTGGCGTCTCTCGACGGTCTCGCCCGCATACAGGGCCCGTCCATGCTGCCCGGCGGCGAACCGACGCCCGGCATCTTCACTTCGTTCCTCGGCCCCGATCCGCTCAACCTTCTTTTCGTCGTGATCCTCACGTCTCTCGGCACTTGGGGCCTTCCACAGATGGTCCAGAAGTTCTACGCCATCAAGAACGAAGGTTCCATCAAGAAAGGCACGATCATCTCGACGCTGTTCGCGTTCGTGGTCGCCGGCGGATGCTACTTCCTGGGCGGATTCGGGCGGCTCTTCACCAACGTGCTGAAGGTCGGCCCGGACGGCATGCCCGCCGGCGGGTTCGACGCCATCATCCCGAAGATGCTGGAGGGGCTTTCGCCGATGCTCATAGCGCTGGTGGTCGTCCTCGTCCTCTCCGCCTCGATGAGTACGCTCTCGTCGCTCGTGATCACTTCGTCCTCAACCTTCACCATCGACTTCATCAACGGGACGCTGGTGAAGAACATGAGCGACAGGAGGCAGGTCCTGTGCATCCGCGCTCTGATAGTGGTCTTCATCGCGATCTCCGCCGTCCTCGCGCTAGTCCAGTACAAGAGCACGAGCCCCATCGCCTTCATCGCCCAGATGATGGGCGTTTCGTGGGGCGCGATGGCCGGCGCGTTTCTCGCGCCGTTCCTGTATTCGCTTTATTCGAAGAAGGTGACGGCGGCTTCCTGCTGGGCGTGTTTCCTGCTCGCCCCCGCCTTCACTCTCGTGGGCGTGTTCTGCCGCGATGCGATGCCGGGCATCCTGAAGTCGCCGATAAACACGGGCGCTATCGCCATGCTTGGCGGGCTTGTCGTCGTGCCTGTCGTCAACATCTTCAGCCGCAAGCCGCCGAAGGAGCTCGTGGATGGCGCGTTCGCCTGCTACGAGAAGACGACGGTCGTGCAGCAGGCGACGGCGCTGGGTTCCGAGACTGTGCGCTGAACCGGCGAGGAGCGGGCGGGTTCCCATGGATGCACGCGAGACAGTTGCAGAACCCGGTAGGGCGGTCGCCCCGCGACCGCCGCGGACGGGACGGCGCCCGTCCCTCCCGGAATTGTGGACGGAACGGCGCCCGTCCCTCCCGGAATTG
>DFLH01000040.1:0-63552 GCA_002373695.1 Verrucomicrobia bacterium UBA3624 | reverse complement strand
GACGGCGCCCGTCCCTCCCGGAATGTGGACGGGACGGCGCCCGTCCCTCCCGGAATGCGCGCCTCGCGCCATGTTTGCGCAATCATGGGAGGGCCGACCTCCGTGTCGGCCAAGTTTTGCTAAATGCTTCGCAGAATGGTAGGGGCGCGCGTCCCGCGCGCCCGCTGTGGCGAGGTTTTGAAATCGCAACTGGTCACATATGAAAGGAAGAATGGAGATGAAGACAGGAGTGATGATGGCGGCGATCTCCGCCGCATGTTTCGCAATAGGCGCGTCTGGCCCCAAGGTGCCGCTGTGGCCGGAGGGCAAGATGCCGTCGGCCCAGGCAAACCAGCCCGAAAAGCCATATCTCATCTGGCACGTGCCGGAGAAGAGGTCGTGCGATGCCGTGATGATCGCCGTTTCAGGCGGCGCGTACCTGGGCAGCGGCGTCGAGGGCTTCGAGGTGGCGCCCGTCCGCGACTATCTGCTCGCCAAGGGCATGACGGTGGTCACGATGAAATACCGCGCGCCGCGTCCGCAGGGCCTTCCCAAGCATTTCACCGCATGGCAGGACGCGCAGCGTACCGTGCGCATCGTCCGCAGCGAGGCGAAGGAGCGTGGCCTGGATCCGCATAAGATCGGCTTCACGGGATGCAGCGCCGGCGGACATCTGGCGTTGATGGCGGCGGTGTCGTCGAAGACTCCGGCCTATGCGCCTGTCGACGCCATCGACGCGCAGCCGTGCAACGTCGACTTCGCAGTGCCGGTCTATCCGGCCTATGTGGTGGCTGACGGGCTGGACCGGCACAACGTCAAGGAGGGCAACGACCTCTCCGACGGCCTCGCCCCGGAGCTTGCGTTCGATGCGGCGACGCCGCCCATGTGCCTTTTCCACGGCGACAAGGACGGCTGGTCCGCCATGAACAGCGTACGCGTCTACCACAAGCTGCGCACGATGGGGATACCTGCCGAACTTCACGTGTTCGCGCTCGAGCAGCACTGCTTCCAGAGCAACCCGCGTCCAGGCACTCCCGCCGCCGCCTGGAAGGATCGCGTGTGGGAGTGGCTCGTGTCGATGGATTTCGTCACCGGACATCCGGCCACGTGGACTCCGGGATGGACGCGCGTGCTGCCGTGCAAGACGCTCGACGAGGTGGCCGACTTCGCGCCCGGCGTGTGGCGCGTCACGGAATGGGGCGGCGCCGTGCTGACCGCGACGAAGGACAGCGCCTTCTGGCTCAAGGGCGAATGGGAGAACTTCGAGCTCGACTTCGAGTACAAGCTGGACCCCGGCGCGAACTCCGGCGTGATCGTATACTGTTCCGACGTGGGGAGATGGATCCCCAATTCGGTGGAGATCCAGCTGCTCGACGACTACGCCGACAAGTGGAAGAACGACGCGCCGCATCTCAAGGGCGCCGGCCTCTACGGGCACGCCGCGCCCAGGGTGGCGGGAACCACGCGCCCGGCCGGAGAGTGGAACCGCATGACCGTACGCGCCGAAGGCAGCCGCATCAAGGTGGTCAACAACGGCGTCGTGACGGTAGATGCGGATCTTTCCGCATGGACGGACGCGAAGACGAATCCGGACGGCAGCAAGATACCGCCATGGCTAAGCCGCCCATGGGCCGACCTGCCCACGCGCGGCCGCATCGGATTCCAGGGAATGCACGGCCAGGCCAGGCCGTATTTCCGCAACATCTTCATAAGAAAAACGAAATGAAGAGGCGGCCGTCGCTAGATTCGTCTTGCGGATGAGATTTGGAAACTGGTATACTGCGCGACATGGGAAATAGCGGACAAGGTACAGACGTGCAAAAGGACGGTAGCGCGGCCCCTGCGCTGGCGGAGGGGGCCGTCGTCGGGAAATGGCGCGTCCTGGGGATGCTGGGGAAGGGCGGCATGGCCGAGGTGTACGAGGTTGAAGACGCCTCGTTGGGTGCGCGTTACGCCCTGAAGCTGTTCACCTATTCGCGCGGCGAACCGGAAGCCGCAAGGGCGAGGTTCTTCGCCGAGGGGCGTCTTCTCGCGAAACTGGACCATCCGAGGCTCGTGCGCGTGTACGACATCGGGGAAGACGCCGGCAGCGGTCGCCCGTATTTTGTCATGGATCTCGTTCTCTCCCCGGAGGGAAAGCCCCGGACGCTGGCCGATGCCGACGCCGGAGGCGTGGACGAGGAACAGGTGGCGGTCTGGTACGAGGATCTTCGCGAAGGGCTTTCCTACATCCATGCGAAGGGCATCCTGCACCGCGACTTGAAACTCCAGAACGTGCTGATCGGCCCGGACGGACACGTCGTGCTCTCTGATTTCGGCGTGGCGAAGATCTTCAACCCGGAGCTGCGGACGGACGTCGGCCTCTCGCTGGAGCAGACGCTCATGGCCGTCAAGGGCGGACAGAAGGCGGTCATGGGCAGCGTGGGGTACATGGCCCCGGAGGTCGAGATGGGAATCGCGGCCTCGAAGGAAAGCGACTTGTACGCGCTGGGGGTGATCGTCTTCCGCCTGCTCACGGGGCTTTGGTGCGACGCCCGCACGGACGTGGTGGCGGACCTGGAAACCTACAACCCGGTCTGGCGGGACATCCTTCCCAGATTGCTGCATGCGAATCCCGCCGGTCGCGAGTGCCCGGAATTGCGCACGTTGGAGAAGGCCCGCAGGGAAGAAGAGGCGTACCGGATCGAGACGGAGCTGGAGTATCTGCGCGCGAAACGCCATGCCGCGGTGCGCGGACGGCGCAACGGCTGGGTCGCGGCCGCCTTGACGGCAGTGGCCGCCGCCGTGTTGACTGTTTTTGCGATGCGCACAGCAGATGCCGTCAGTTCCGTCGATCCGCCGCCGACCTTCGACGATGTCGTGCAGATCCCGCCAAACGCGCCCGACGACGAGCCGGAGGACGAGAACGGCATGCCGTCCCGCAACCAGCTCATGCTGGCGAGAATCGACGCGTGGGTGCTGACGCACGGCATCTTTGCAGACTTGAAGAGCGGCAAGATCTCGCTCGAAAAGGCGAAGGGCGAGTTTCGCCGCTTCCTTCGCCTGGCCAGAAGCGACGACATGGCGCTCTTCGAGCCGGAGACGATCCAGTGCGAAGCGTATACGCAGGCGGGCGAATCGGCGCCGCTGGCGTATCTCCTCCAGTCGGCCATCTCCAACCTGGACGCCAGAGCGGAAAAGAAATGAGCACTTTCCCCGAAACCTCCTTCACCTTGCTCGCAAAGATAAAGGATCTGCCGCCGGGAGAGGACGGGGCGGCGTGGGCGAGGTTCTGGGAGCTGTACGCGCCGGCGATGCGCGCGTTCGCCGTGTTCAAGGGCGGCGCGGCAGCCGCGGACGACATAGTGATGTCCGTCTTCGGCAAGCTGGTGGACGTCCTGCGTAGCGGACAGTTCGATCCGAAGAAGGGCAGCTTCCACTCCTATCTCGCGACGATGCTGTACAATGAAGTCCATATGCAGCACAGAAAGGACGAAGTCCGCAAGGCCGACGCCCACGTGCCGCTGGACGAGACTCTCGTCGAGAACCTTGCCGCGCCTGACGCGGGGACGGTCGACGCCGATTGGAAGAGGGCGATCCTCCAGGCGGCCACCGAACATGTCCTTACCAAGACCGCGCTGTCGGAGCGCGACAGGGCCGTCTATGCGTTTTACGTCCAGGAGGGGCATTCGATAGAAGAGACGGCGGCACGGTTCCGCCTCACGCGCAACAACGTCAGCCAGATCAAGACGCGCATAGAAAAGCGTATCACGGCGATAGGCAGGGAAATGGCCGCCGCCGCCGAACGGCTGTAGAAGATTTTCAAAAAAAGTCTGTCATCGTCGTCACCGGTCCGCATATCTACAGATGGTTAAACTTGTTGCTCGAACCGAGGCGTCCTTCTTCAGCGTCTCGGTTTCGCGCATCTACAGGGGGCAGTTCAAGACCCGGTAGGACGGTCGCCCCTTGGGCTGCCGCGGACGGCACGGGGTGCCGTCCCTACCAGATGTGCGCGTCCCGCGCGACCGCAGGTTTTTTCAAACGCGCCTGATAAAAAAATATTTTTTTGTCATCGTCGTCATCGGTCCGCATATCTACAGATGGTTAAACTTGTTGCTCGAACCGAGGCGTCATCTTCAGCGTCTCGGTTTCGTGCATCTATGGGGGGCGATTCAAATCGATTTGGTTCTTCAAAGAATTTTGTGGAACGAATCCGATTCCGTCGGTAAAACTCCGATGGCATCAAAGAGGCTTCGCTAACGCTACGCCTGATATGCTTTGTGCCCAATGCCAACGCACTATTTGCACGAAACTTCCCTGGACGGCTTTGGAAACTGCGGCAAAGCCGCAGTTTGAAATGGGATGGAGAAGTAGATATGGAGGTGCGAAAGATTTGCGGAGCCTTCTGCGAAGCGTTAGCGGAGCGTCTTTGATTCGCATCGGAGTTTCCACAAAAAACTTGGAAGACCCATCGATTTCTTGCCGATGCATAAAATTTTAACTTTTTTTATTTCACCCCCTTGCGCGGCGGCAAACGATGTGATAGAATGTGCGCGTCTTCGAGCAAGGTAGAGGATTCGGACGCGGTGTCCGGGCCCGTGGTTGACTGACCCGGGCACAACGAAAGTTGACTTTGCCGGGCGAGGGGACAACAAGTTAACCACTCCGAGTGAACTTGAGCGAACGCGGGCGAGTGTCCGCCGGAGCGACAGGGAGCGAGGAGGCCGGAGAAGGGTCCAACAAGCCCGGCTCCAAACAAGAAAGAAACAAGTAAAATGAAGAAACTCATGATTGTTGCCGCTGCGGCGGCGATGGTTGGTGCTGCTTCTGCCGATCTCTGCGACGAGGTCATCGGCGGTGCGGATGGTTGCGCGCTCTACAACGTGAAGTTCACGTTCAAGACGCTCGCCGCGAAGGATGCGAAGTGCTCGGCCGCCCAGCTCCAGGCTGATGCGTGCGTTGCGCTCGACGCGGACATCGCGAAGAAGGGTCTCGCCTATCTCGACAACACGACCCGCAAGTTCGAGGGTATCCTGTGGCAGTGCAAGTCCGCCTGCTTTGAGGGCAAGGCTCCGAACGAGCAGGTTGGCGGCGATATCAACTACGTCCTTTGGGAGAAGAAGTCCGAACTCGCGATTTCGCCCAAGGCCGTCTACCACAGGGCTGCGGACGCCGATCCCCGTTGGGAAGGTGGCGCTACTGCCGCCAAGGAGCAGGAGAATTTCGACATTCTCGGTCGTTACGGCAACAAGGCCCAGAAGGTGACCGCCTACTGGAAGCCCTCGATGCTCAACGCTGAAGAGGAGATCATCGCTGCTGGTTTCGGCACGTTCGACACCAAGAAGCTCCTCATCAAGTCGATCTCGGGCAACGCGGTTGGCAAGTTCGTCCCTGTGACGGCCACCACCTCCGAGCTCTGCACCGACGTCGAGCTGGTCACGGTTCTCGCCTACATGTGCCACAACTTCAAGAGCTGGTGCTGCTGCGAGTGCGTGAACGCCGCTCTCGCTCCGGCTTCGGGCACCTGGACGCTGAAGTACAACGCTTCCGCTTCCAAGAACGGCAAGCTCTCGAAGCTGATTCCGACCTATGCGTATGAGGCTCAGGATTAATTCTGATCTGAATGGCTAGACGGTGGTGGGGTGGACGAGCGAATCGTTCTCCCCACCATTGTTGTTTTAGAAAAAGAAAATGGAACGCTGCGTGAGCCAGTTGCAAAACCTGGTAGGGCGGTCGCCCCGCGACCGCCGCGGACGGGACAGAGCCCGTCCCTCCCGAAATGCGCATCTTGCGCCATGTTTGCGCAATTATGGGAGCGGACGGGACAGAGCCCGTCCCTCCCGAAATGCGCATCTTGCGCCATGTTTGCGCAATTATGGGAGGGCCGACCTCCGTGTCGGCCAAGTTTTGCAACCGGCTAACGAAAAAAAAATCTGGCCTATGTACCGACGTGCCTTGTACGCCGTTTTCGTGGTGTCCGCCTGTTTTCTGCAAGGGTGTTCAAAGACGGATGGCGATGCCGGCGGGACTGTTGATGCCGATGCCGTCTTGATGGAGGTGAACGGCCGGCGGCTTTTGAAAAGCGAGTACGATTTGCGGGTCAGGACGCGTCTGCACCTGCTGGAGCTGGCTCTCCCCAAAGCGGAATACCAGCAGATGCGCACCAAGGCGGAGGCGTCCATTCGCGCCGGGATCGGGGATATTTTTCTCCAGCAGACGCTGCTCGGGACGGCGGCGGACGGTTTTTTCAGGACGAACAATGTCACAGATGCCGTGCGCAAGGAGGTTTCGGCGGCTGTGCGCGGAGAGATGGCAGCCAATTTTACGACGGGGACAGGTTCGAATGCGCTTGATTTTGCGCAGATGCAGGCGAAACTGCCCGAAGACGAGCGGAAAAGCTTTACGGAATCATTCGAGACGGATGTCGCCACCGAGACGTTCTTCCGCATTGCGTACTCGAACGAATGGGTGCTGTCCGACGCCGCAGTTGGCCGGGCGCTCACCAATCTTGTCGCATACAACATGCGTGTGCAGGCGACGAACCGCGTTGCGTACGCGCTTGCCACGAACGTGTGGAAGCAGGCGGTGGCGGGGGCCGATTTTGGAGAATTGGCCGACAAATATTCGCAGGATCCGGAAAAATACGCAGGCGGCGACCTGGGCGAGTGCGGCAAGGTGGATTTCAACGACGACGAGGAGACGTGGGCAGCCATTTCGGCGCTCGAACCGGGCGGGGTCACGCCGCCGCTTCTCACGTATTCGGGAATTGAGATTTTCAAGCTTGTAAGGAAAGTTCCGGCGGCGGAGTCGAATTCCGGCGAAGATGCGTTGCATCTTGCGCGTATCCTGATCCGCAGGGCCGTGGAGGTGCAGGACTATACGCCGGAGAAGTACCGGGCGGAGATGGAGTCCGTCGGGCGGGAAAGGCGCATGAAAGCCGTCCTGCTCCAGGAGTGGAGGCGCGCCACGGTGCAGTTTCCGAACGGACAGGACGTCATTCCACCGTTGAAGTGGCGTAAGATGAAAGGGTTCCCCGAAGGGAACGCCAGAAAGGAGCCGGAGAAATGAACAAGACAAAGCGCAAGATGTTTCTCGTGGCGGGCATCGTTTTTTCCGTCGCGGCGGGATTCGGTTTCCCCGTCTCGAACGGCCCGATAGTGCCTGGAGAGTGGAACTCGAGCTTTTCAGGGGGAATGGCTTACGCGAACGAGTACAAGGTGCCGATGCTCGTGTTCTGGGGCAATGTGGGATGCGGAAACTGCGGAAACATGAGGCGGTCCTGCAACCTCGACGACTTCGTGGAATGGCAGACGCAGCGGCAGATCGTGATGATCTTCGACGAGACGCCTGGCAGTTCCGCAAAGAGCTTTGCCAAGAACCCTTCGGGCAAATTTCCGTACATGGCCGTCTATTGGCCGAAAGAGGACGGGACCGCCACCACGAACCGCTTTTCGGGGCTGGCGGCCTCGATGCCCGCGCCGCAGAGGGACGAAAACGGCAATGTCAGGTCGCTGGCCATGCAGCTTGCGGCTTCTGTGGACATGTTCATCGAGGGCTATTCTTCCGGCGATTTCGCGGGTGGCTCGTTCGTGGCCGACGAGTACGAGGGGAACAGGCTTGAGGCCGTAGCCGGTGAAACGAAGTGGGTCGACGTGCCGCTCGCGCGGTCGCTGGTGCAGGCGACGAAAGCGGCTGAGGCCGATTTCGTGGCGATCCTGCCGGACGGCTCCGCAGTCACGAACCGGATATCATGGAACGTGGGCGAGCGTTCCAAGAAGGTACGGACGGCAGTGCCGGAATCTGCGCCCGTCGACGGGGAGATCGTCCTGCAGCTGCTGGACGACGATGGAAAGGCGAGAGATGAAAGCCTGATTGCGATTGTGCCGGATCCCGGGAATTCCGTGCGCAACCCCGATTGGCTTGCGGACGAATTCGCGTTCGGACGCTGGACGCTGGACTACGACGCCGCCACGAACGCCGTGGCGCAGAAGACGGCCGCGAGCGAAAGCGCCTACACGCTTGCCATGTTCTCCGGCGTGCTTTGGTGCCCATACTGCAACGGGATGGAGAACTCGCTCCTGGCCTCGGACAAGTTCTACGACTGGGCGGCGAAGAACAACGTGGCGCTCGTGCTGTTCGACCAGGGGCGCGCGTCGTCGCCGGCCACGGCGGAGGGTACGCAGTCGCCGCGGCTGTTGACGTCCGTCCCCGATCCCCGGCTGGACGCCACCAACACCGTGAGCGGGGCTGGCTACCTTTCGCGCAAGATGGTGGAAGAGGCGGACGCCGAAGCCGTCATCGCGCGTACCACGGAGTTGACTGCTCTCTGGCGCGCGCCCGGAGCGACGGCGGCGCGTCTCGGCAACCCCACCCTTCTCCTGATCAAGGACGGAGCCGTCGTGGGACGGTGTACGACATGGCGCGATGCAGACAGGGTTTACGATCCGGACGAGAACATCGGCCGGCTCGACGACCTTCTGAAACTCGCCGCCCGCGATGGCGAGCAGGATGACTACCGCACCACGACCACGCGCGTCCATGCGGTTGGGGATACGTCGGAAGCCTCGTTCCAGATATCGGACCGCAACGAGTACTTTGCCGTACAGGGCCTGGCGGCGGGACGCTTCAACGTAGTCCGTACGGACGGCGAAGAAGGTCGCGACATCGTATTCTCCCTGCTGCAGGGCGCCAAGGTCCTTGCCTCGGGGAGGAATTCGCTTGCGGCGACGCTTTCCGCCGAAACGGTTGCGGGGGGCGACTTCAAGCTGCAGGTGTCCGCCTACGCCAATTCGACGGAGCGCTTCTTCAACCCCGAATCGGGCGATCCTGCAGAGACGACGACCTTTTCGGCGTCGTTCTCCTCCGAATTCGTGATGGTTCCCGAAGAAAGAAGCACGTCGTTCACGCCTGCTGGCGATTCCGTGAAGATGGTGGTGGAGGAGGGCAAGGACTACATGCTGACGGGGTTCGCGAGTGAATCGCTGGCCGCGTCCTTCACGGTCAAGGACGCTGAGCATTCGATCTATACCGCAACCGCCGGCGGGGAGCTGACGCTCGGCTGCGACCCTGGCGCCGAGGAGGTGTCTTGTCAGCTTTGGAAACCTGGTTCGGTCGGTTTCGCAACAGCCCGCATGGTAGAGACCGAGGGCGAGAAGGAGGTCCAGCTGGCGCTTGTGCGCACGGACGGATCGTCTGGCGCGTTCTCGGCGAAGGTGTCTCTCGCCGATGCCGCCGGCGTCCCTGCGGAGCGCTACGGCTGGGAAGACCAGACGGTGGAGTGGGGCGATGGCGACACGGCGGACAAGGCTGTGACGCTGACCCTGCACGACGATACGGTCTTCGACGGCGACCAGACGCTTGCGTTCGCCGTTGCCGTAATCGGCGGGTACGGCGTTGGGACGGGGACGGCCAACCTGTCGTTCACCATAAAGGAGAACGATACGAAGACGAAAGGGCGGCTCGCCATCACCGGCACGGATCCAGGGTTGTCCGGGAAAATGACGATAGTCGCGGGCGAGGGGTCTGACGTTGCAATCACCGTGACGCGTCTCGTCGGCGCGGAAAGCCCTGTGGCTGGCATCCTTTCGGCGACTGCGGGCAGGTTTGCGGACAGCGAAACGACGGAACAGACGTTCAATTGGGCGGATCGCGACCGCACGGCGGCGCGGACGGCGGTTCTAACCCTTCCGGCGCTTTCGGAGTGCCCGTCGGGAAAGGTGACGGTGAAGCTGTCCGGCCAGGGCATATCCGCCGACAGTGCGGCCCGGACGCTGACAATCCGGATCATAGCCGCAGACGCGCCGGCTTTTGGCGTTACGGACGCCACGCTGACCAACCTGGTGCGGTACGTCGCATTCGAGCGCGTGGTTCCGATCGACCTCGACACGCTGGAAAAGGATTCCGGGGCCGTGAAGGTGACGCGTATTTCCGGCACGCAGCCGCCGGGCGTGAAGTTCGACTGGAACTCCGCCACAGGCGAATTCTTCCTGTCCGGCACGCCTACGAAGGCCGGAACATACTCGGCGAGCTACCAGATTTCTCAGGTAAGGGACGGCAAGACTGTCGCCGGCGGGACGGTGCGCGTCACGTTCCCGATCGCAGACATCGGCGCCGGCGCGGGATCCGTGAATCCTGCGGTGGCGGCAAGCCGCACGTTCAAGGACGTGCCGGTCGTCGCCCAGACGGCCAAGCGGCTGGCGGGCATCCTGACGTTGACCGTGCCGCCGTCCGGCAGGCTCAGCGGCAAGTACACCTGCAACGGCGGGGTGAAGTCGCTCAGCTGCGCGGCGTGGTCCGGCTGCGCCGACGACGGCACGTTGACGGCGGAACTCTACACGCGCGACGGCGAATACAGCGTGGCGGCGGCCGTTTCCGCCGACGGAACGGTGCGGGTGGAGGCATGGGATCCCGATTTTCCGGGAGACACGCTTTCCGCGACCGTTGGCGCGACGGAGGCGTGGAGCAAATCCAACACCGCTGAGGACTGGCGAGGCGTCTACACGGTGGCGCACATCCCGGCGGAACTGGCGTCAGGCAGCGACCGGATCGCGGCCACGGGTGCGGCGGTTCTCTCCATGAAGATGACTTCTGCGACCGCGTTCAAGTCCGGAACCGTGACGTACGCGGGTTTCCTGCCGAACGGCACGGCAATAAGCGGCAGCGCCACGCTCCAGCGGACGGACGGCGGCGACATCTGCCTTCTGCCTGTGTTCAAGAGGTCCACCACCGACCGTTTCGCCTCGCTGCTCGCGGTCGCCGCAGGCGCGGCGGAAGCATATGACGAGGCGGGGACAGAAGATCCCACCGTGCAGCGGGCCATCGTCTCTTCGGAGGCGGCGGAGCCGGTATGGGCGAATGCAAGCCGGAAAGCTCCCGGATACGCCGATTTCGAAGTCAGATATGCGGCATACGGTTCGTACTACGTGCAGGGGCAGGATTTCGAGGCGGCTCTCATGAACACGGAAGTGCTGCCGGAGACGGCGTTCTCGGTCCGTACAGCCGAGTTGACGGATAGCGACGTGTACGGCGCGCTCGGCGAAATCGCCACAGCCACCGTGAAGACTTCGGGCGGGAATGTCACGGGGAACGGCGTCTCCCTGTCGCTCAACAAGGCGACAGGCGTGGTGAGCGGCACGTTCTCCCTGCCGTTTGCCGAGCGGAGCGTCACGGCAACGTACAGGGCCGTTCTGCTGCCCGGATGGACCGGGTGCGGCTGCACCGACGAGGAGGATCTGCCGTTCTTCGCCGGAGCCTGCTGGTTCTCCGACACGTTCCTGTACCAGGAGGACTGGGAGACGTGTTCCGAATCCACGGCGCCATACATCCGCGTCCCGTTCAAGCGTGGATGCCTCGTGACGGCCGAGACGACGGCGTACGGAGACTGACATTTCAAAAATATCGATGAAAGGAAAAGCAAAATGACTAACGCAACAGGGAGAATCGCACGGGTGTTCGCAGTCCTCTGCGCACTGGCCGCAGGCGGCGCTTTCGCCGCATCCACCGGCAGCTACATGGGCAAGGCCGGCTCGATAAGCGTGGGGGCGACCAAGACGGTAAAGCTCGTGCAGGAATACTACGGCGACGGCGACTACGGCGATGGCGGCATCTACTACCTGAAAGTCAAGCTGAACAAAGACAATGCGTACACCGTGACTGCAAAAGGCTGCGACGGAATGTACGTGGACACGGACGGCGACGACGAGAAGGCCCCGATGGCTTCCTTCATGGACTACATGGTGGGCGATTCGTACTACTCCGTTCTGGAAGCGTCCGCCTGGGATGAGGACGACCCCTCCTCCGGAACGTTCTACATCGTCGTGGACGGAGCGATCGGCGACAGCGTGACCGTTTCCGTCGCCAGCGGCAACAACCTGCCGTCGGGAATCTCCGAAAACCCCAGAGCCATCACGGTTTCGGACAAGGCGGCGTCGACGGGCGGCTCCCTCATCGATGGCGAGTACTACTTCACGACGACTCTCGACGCCGGCCGCAAGTATTTCTTCGCGACATCCGGCGGGACGGACGCGAATCCGCTCTCCATCGTGGCGGACTCCGATTCTGACAGCCTTGTGATCGACAACGCTTCCGCCGGTGTCGATTCCAACAATGTCGCGATCGTCGTCTACCCTTCCCAGAAGGATGCGTTTTCCATACAGGTGTCCGGGGAGGGAAGCGGCGCGTTCAACCTTTCCTACTCGGCGGCGGCGGCGCTTCCCGTCGGCAGCCATTCCGCCACGGAACTTACGGCCGAGAACGGGTATGCGGCCAACATAGAGCCGGGATACACCCACGACCCCAAGAGCAGCTACTACGACAACATCGTCGACGAGGGGCTTTGCAAGGCGACGCTTGAGGCCGGCAAGAACTACATCTTTGAAACTTCGGGGGCGGCGACGAATCTCGTGCTGACCGTCTACGACTCCAAGGGGACGCTCGATGCGAGCAAGACGAACACCGGCGTCGGCGGCGATGCGTTTGACGTGCTTGCCGCGATCTCCCCGACGGCGAGCGGCGTCTTCTACTTTGGCGTGGCGCAGGATATCGACGAGCTTGGAATCAATACGGAGGAGCCGGAAGTCCCCGCATACCTGCCTGTTTCGGTCACGCTCCGCGAAGTGACGCTGGAACCGGACGAGACGACCGGCATTGCCGCCGTTCCTGCGGAATCCGCGAACGCCGACCCGGTGGAGGTCGATACCGAAGGCGTCGGGCCGTTCGCGCTGGACGACACGCGCTGGACGAAGACGTTCGCCATCGGCGCGCGAAGCGGCATCACGTACAGGTTGAAGGCGCGCATCGAAGAGAAGGCGTACGCGACGCTGAAGGCCGAAGTGTTCACGAAGAGCGGGACGAAAGAGACGGCCGTGTCGTCCAGCGGCAGCCTCGATCCGTCCGGCAACGGCCTCGTGATCGCCGCAAGGGCGAACACCACGTACTACGTGCGCGTGTCCGTGGCGGAAGGACAGGGCCTGCCATACCCGGACTTCACGATGCACTGCTCCGCCACGTCCACGAGCGGTGCGGCGCTCGGCACTTTGCAGGTCGACATCAAAGGCGCCGCCGGGCAGTGGTCGATCAACAGCGAGTCCGCCAAGTACGACGGCGGAGTGTCGATTCTCGCAAGCGGCACGGTAACGGTGAAGTTCACGAAGGTGACGGGCTTTTCGCAGCCGGCGAACAGGACGGTCGTCATGGAGCAGGGGAAGACGGAAACCGTGACCGGCATCTACAGCGACACCTCGGATCCAAAGGACGACACCGCCGCCGGAGCCACGAAACTGACCGTGTCCGCGAAGGAGGGTTCGGCCATGCGGACGCTCTTCGCCGAGGACGAGGCCGACCATTTCACGTTCTCCGCCAAGGAAGGAGTCTACTACAATTTCAGCCTCTCCGATGTCGCCGGCGACTGCGTGTTCTCGGTCACCAATGCGGAGACGGGCATCGTGTGCGAGAACGAGACGTCCGTCTCGAAGCTTCAGCTTCCGCCGTCGAAGCTGCCGTACTACGTGGTTGTGGCGCATGGCAACGACGTTGCCGAGGACGGATCCTACACGCTGACGTACAGTTCCGCCAACGTGGGCGCCATCAAGTTCGCCAAGACGTCGATCTCCGTGAAGGAGAACGCGGCATACGCCGACATCGCCGTGAACCGCACGGCGAAGGAGGGCGCGGTCCGCGTCCGCTTCGGTACCGTGGCGGGCACGGCCAAGCCGGGCTCCGAGTACTACCCGACGAACGGCGTGCTCGAATGGGCTGCGAACGACAGCAAGGCGAAGACGATACGCGTCAGGCTCATCCCGGACGTGACGCCAGTCTACGAGGGTGGCGCGAAGCTCTTCTCCGTGCAGCTCAAGGCGCTTGAAGAGGACGAGCTGGAAGAGGGCGAATATCCGGCCCAGATACTCACCGAGTCCGCCGCGGTGGCGCTCACGGAGGTCTCGAAGAAGACGCCTGGAACGATATCCGTCACGTCCTACAACGGCGGCGACGAGGACGTGGCGGTGGCAGCGCCCAAGAAGCCCGCGGTTGAAGTGACGGCGGGCGAGACGCTTACGCTCAAGCTCGCGCGCTCCGGCGGAGCGGACGGCGTGATTGGCGTGAAGGTGGCCGTGGCGAAGGGTACGGCCAGCCCCGGCACGGACTTCGAGCTGACGTCCACCAACGAGCTCGTATGGGCGGACGGCGATGCGTCGGAGAAGACGATTTCCATCGCGACGTACCCGGCGGAGGCGACCGGCTCGTACGCGGAGTCCAAGGCGTTCACCGTGAAGCTCACTGCGCTGACCGGAAAATCCGCAGACGGCACGGCCTACGACAGGGCTACGCTCGCGGGCGCGTCTGTGGCGGCGACGATCAGGAACGACGTGGTGCAGTCAAGCGTGGAGACGTATTCCAAGGGCCTTGCCAAGGCCGACGGCATCGCTCTCGCCGGCTCGAAGAAGGGATCGTGGTTCGTCGACGACATGGGGGAACTGCGCAGCGTGCCCCTGTCCGCGAACGAAAAGCTGACGATGACGTTCACGCTTACAGGGCCGGGTTTATTCAAGGCCACGCCGTCGCTTTCTGACACGGACGGCGGCGCCTACATCACGGCGACGGCCGGAAAGACCGATCTCGGCAATGTCGTGGACGAGGATGTCGCGCTGATTGTGCCGGCGGGCTCCACGAAGGTCGTCTTCACGGTCAACGCCGGATCCAAGGCGGGCGTCGTGACCGACGGCGAGGCGCTTGACATCCATGCGTCGTTCGCGAAGTTCGATGCCGGAGACGCATCCCTTCCGTACTTCTGGGTGCCGCTTTCATCCGTTGCGGCTCTTTCCCCTGCCGAAAAGTCGGTATCGCCCGCCGACCTCGCGGCGCTCGAATGGGATGCCCCTGTGGCGCTGGAGGACGAAAGCGGGTTCTTCTACCGCGTGTCGCTTGACAGCGACCAGAAAAAGCTCGGAACGACGAACGCTCTGTTCTTCGCGACGACGCAGAACAGGTCGGTTTCGCTGGACGGCTTGCCGCTGGAGGCCGGCAAGCAGTACTTCTGGCGCGTAGATTACGGATATTCGGACGACAGCGATGCGAATTCCGTTGCAGACTGGACGGCGCCGAAGGCGGCCTGGACGTTCTCGACGGCTGCGGCAGGGGCGCCCGCGACAGTCGTTGTCTCCGGCGTCGACGCGACCGGCGCCGAGATCGCGCCCGGCACGACGGTGGCGCTTGTACAAGGCGTGAATACGTCGTTTGCCGTAGGCGCCACCAACACGGAAGCCGTCCTCTCCTACGCCGTCCTCTCCGGGAAACTGCCGGACGGCCTGAAACTCGATGCAAAGACGGGCGTGGTGTCCGGCGTGCCAACAAAGGCTGGGTCGTACACGGCGCTTCTGCAGGCGAAGGCCGGCAGGGTCGCAGGCAGTTCGGTGGCGTTGATGTTCGACGTGGCCGCGCTGACGACGGCCGTTGGCACGTTCAACGGCGTGTTCATGGAGGACGGATCGGCGCTGACGAACGGCCTTCCCGCCATTGGCTCGGTGACATTCACGGCAACTGAGGCCGGCAAGCTCTCGGCAAAGGTCGCCCTGGGCGGCAAGAACTACACATTCGCCGCGACCGGCTACGACAATGTGACAGAAGACCGTCTCGCCGAAGGCGACCCCGAAACGGACTACTCGACCCTCGCAGTCACGCTGACGCAGTTGCAGAAGGTCGGCAAGGTCGTCTACACCAACACGCTCGAACTGGCCATGACCGATGCCGCCACGAACAACATCGCCGCGCTCGGCTCCGCCGCCGGCAAGTTCGTGCTGACGATGGCTGTTCCAGACGCGAAGGGTTCCGGCGTGCAGGAGGACGTCGTCTTCACGGGCAGCCTGTGGCGCGACAATTCCAAGCTGCCAAACGTCCTGGCCGCCGAGGAGGCGTTCGAGGGGTATTACACCGTCGCGCTTGCGCCGTCGGGGACGTCCGCAACCGCGCCGCAGGGCTACGGATATCTGACGCTCACGCTGGATGCCAAGGGCAAGGTGAAGGTGGCGGGAGCGCTGGCCGACGGTACGAAGGTGTCCGGGTCGGCAGTCGCCGCTCTCGCCGGTACGCTGTCCGCCGCAGCCGACAATCTCGATCGCGAACTGGTGGTGCCGTTCGCAATGGTCAAGAGTCCGTACTGCTTCGGCGGCGAGATCCGCATCTTCCTGCAGGAGGCCGAGGACGGCAGCGTGACGCCTGTCGTGGACTCCACGGCCCTGTTGACGTGGAACAACGACGACGTGGCCGCTACGTATGACGGCGAGGAGGGCTGGCGCGAGACGCTCGCCCCTGTGGGCGGATGGTACGATACGCTGGTCAACCTCCAGGCGTACTACCTCAACTGCACGTTCCTGCTCGACGTCTCCGAGGATCTGCCCGAAGAGCTTCTCGCTGACGGCTACTCGTTCGCCGCAAGCTGCTCGCCGAACGGGATGGGCGTCGATGTGGCGGGGGATGTCGTGTCCGTCGCAAAGAAGACGTTGGTCAAGCAGGAAGGTTCGACGAAGCTCAACGACCTCGAGGCGAGCGTCAATCCATGGGACGTCAAGGTTTCGTTCAAGCGCGCGACGGGAATCGTAAACGGTTCGTTCAGCGCCTGGACCGAGGGCGTCGATGCGAAGGGCAATGCCGTGCAGAAGGAAATCAGGAGCATCAAGCATGACGGAGTGCTGATCCTGAACCGCGACGCAGAGGCGCCGCTGGCGGAGGACGTCTGGACTGCGGGCCACTATCTCGTGCCTGTGACGCTTCCTTCAGGAAACAGGACCCGCAAGTGGAACTGCTCGCTGCCGTTCTCGATCAAGGCCGTGGATCAGGGCGAGATCGACTGGTATGCCGAGGACTGGGGCGAGCCGGAGATGGCAGGAGACTGATTGCGATGCTGCGGCGCGTCCTGTTTTACATCGTTCTCGCGGGATGCGCCGCGTCGACGCAGGCGCTTACCGTCACGAATGCGCCCGTCCGCGGCGCGTGGTGTTCGGATTTCGATGCCGTTACGAATTCCGCCCGCGCCGCCGGCGTCCCCGCCGTGATATGGTTCGTCAGGCCTGACTGTCCCTATTGCGATCGCCTGCGGCTTGGCGTCGAACGCAGCAAGGCGTTCGGAGTGTGGCAGCGCGCGCGCGGCCTCTACATGGCATATTCGGACAAGGAGAGGAGCAAGGACGGCTATCGGTTCGTCTGCCGTACGCCGAAACTTCTCATCAACGCGCCGTGCGTAGGCGTATATCATTGGGACGGGAACGGCGGACTGAAGGTTGCCGTCAACTTCACCGCGCGGCGCGGCGAGATGTACGTGCGAAAGGGGCGTACGATCGCGGAGCAGCTCATGAACAGCGTTGACGCGGCGTTGGCCGGTTACCTGAAAGCGTCCGGCGGGAGCGGAAACGAAAAATTGCGTCTGGAAGCCGTGTCGCATATCTGCGCGACCAACGTGTGCGAAGGCCGGGCCACAGGACAGGTTTCCATGCGCCCGGAAAGCGGCATGTTGTACGAGGGTGGAACGGTCGCCATCGTTGCGCGGGCTGGCGAAGGTTCCACGCTTGCAGGATGGATTGATCCTGCCGGGCGGTTTTTTGGCGGCCCGAGCCGCCTGGCCGTAACCAGCCAGATGCCTGAAGGTCTGTACAAGGCCGTTTTCCGGCTCAAGGACGATTGCAAGGCCCCCAAGCTGCAGCTGCCGACAAATGTTGTCGCGGTGACGGCCGGAAACCTCGTTGAATGCGACATCCCCTTCAACCAGGACGCCCGCCCCGTCGCGTTCAAGTTCACCGGGCTTCCCGACGGCCTTCGCCTTTTGAACACGCCGTTGAATGGAACGGTCGGCGGGGTGCCTGAGGAAACGGGCGACTATGACGTCAAGGTGAGGGTGTGGAGCCTCGTGCATCCGGAATGGGCGGACGAAGGGACGTTCAAGATGAAGGTTGCGCCGCTTCCGTCGCGTGCGGATCCGGCAGGCGGGGACGGTCACGGCCATGAATAGGCTGAGAGAGGTGCTGTCCGGCCTCGATTGGAGGGTTCTGGCTGGCCTGCTGATTCTGTCGGTCGTTCTTGGAATCGCCAACAACTTCCGCGTGTACGAGGAACAGCGCCTTCCGTTTTTTGCCGGATTCGGCGGAGAGGACGAATGAATGGACGCCGCCGCCAGAAGACGCGTTGCATGCATCTTTGAGGTTGCCGTACGACTGGCGCTTGGTGGCGTGTTCGCATGGGCGGCATGGTCCAAGCTGGACGATCCTGCTCTTTTCGCCTCGCAGGTGGCCGCATACAGGATACTGCCGCAACCGCTGGTCGAGCTGGTGGCGTTGGTGCTGCCGCCGCTGGAACTTCTCTCCGGCATAATGCTTGTGGCTACGAAATGGTCTCGCGAAGCCGCGTTCGCCATGCTCGCCATGCTGGCGGTTTTCACCATCGCGCTTGCGCAGGCTGCGGTACGCGGGCTGGACATAGCCTGCGGATGCTTTGCGGACGAAGCGGCGGACCGTGGCGCCATGGCGCTTGCGGTTGCCATGGTCCGCGATCTTCTCATGATGGTTCCGCTTGCGTGGCTCCTCTGCCGTCGGTCCGGCAAGCCTGGCAGGGGCACGCGTCCCGCGTGCCCGAAAAACGATTAAACTTAACTTGCCCCCCCCCCTGAAAAGATTTTTCATTTTACGCTTGAGCCGGAAGCCGATACATGGCACAATATAAATACCGTATCTTTACAAGCCAAAGGAGTACAATGAAAAAACTACTGACGTTCCTGATTGTGACGGTGGGCACGATAGTCTCCGCCGCGCCGGTTCCTCACGGAATCAAGGCGCACAGGATCACCGTGTCGGGCGGATTCCTGGACGATGAAACGACTGCCAGAAGCGGTCTTTACAGCGGCGACGAGGTTGGCGCGTATATCGACTGGAGCAAGCTCTACGACAGGAACGAGAACGAAGTCAACGCCTTCGCCAACTGGACGTGGACTCCGGCTACGGCGGATCTGGGCGAAAGCTTCGATCGGTTCAGCCCGGAGACGACGGTATCGATGCCTGATGCCGACGTGAAGCTGACGGCGAACTACGTCAACGGGTTCGCAGGATACCTCTACGGCGGGGCGTACAAGGAGGGTACGAACGCGCAGGGCGAAACTCCAGAAGGCGATTTCTACTGGAGCGTCGACAACGGCAAGACGCTGATTCCGTTCGGCTGGGAATTTCCCGTAAAGGCCGGCGGCGTCAAGGTGAAGTTCTACGACAAGACGGGCAACTGGCGCGCCGCCGATGACACGTATTGGGTGGAAAGGCGCGGCACTTACAAGGATGGAAATGTCACGTATTACAACGATCCCGAGTACATCGAGATGTATGTGAAGTTCGTCCCGGCTGACAACTCCACGCAGGTCAAGTTCGATATGAACGGCGGCGGCGGGTATTTCGACGAACTTCTCGCGAACGGATGCGAATACGGCAGCCTGCCGGTGCCGTACCGCAAGGGATACGTGTTCGCAGGCTGGTGGACGGCGAAGGACGGCGGCGAGCATGTCACGTACGACAAGGTCTTCGACCCCGCGGATTTCGCCGGGCAGAAGACGCCTACGCTCTATGCGCACTGGCTGCAGTTCAAGAAGCTGACCCTGAAGGACGATTCCGCCTATGTCGAATGGTATATTGACGAGGAGGATTTTTACGATCCGGCGATGTATTCGGAGATCATGAACAGTCTCATGACATTCAATCCGGATTTCGAAGGTGGCGGCTATCTGGAAGGCGAGGGGACGATCGAAGTCCTTCCAGGCGCGAGGGTCAGCGTCTCGGTGAGTTCGTCCTCCGAAGACAAGAACGGCAACGAACTTGTGTTCCAGAAGTGGACGGTGACGCCGTCCGGCGTGAGCATGGGCGACAACTTCCGCGTCACCGATTGCGAGACGGAATTCACGATGCCCGAGAAGGACGTCACGCTTCAGGCCGCCTACATCGACGAATCGACGTGCGGATGGGTGAGCGCGACGGCATACGCCAACTCCATCTACCTCGGTTGGGACGACAACTACGGTGACTATGGCCAGGCGATATACATCCATCCGCCGCTTGGCGCGTTCGAGTGGAGTCCCGACGGCGGCAAGACGTGGTACAAGGCGTCGTATTACAACAACGAGAATGAAGACGGGTACGATGCGCCGGATGCCATGCTGAAGAAGAGCAAGTACACCATCACATGGCGTTCCACGGATCCAAGGTGGACGACTTCGGAGAAGACGACGATCGATCTCCAGGCGTCGTCCGGAGTGTGCGACGACGGCTCGTACGCAGATGTCTACGCAACCTTCACCTACATTCCGCAGGTCGTGGTGGACGTGATGACGTTCGAGGATGGCGAGTGCGTGGAATCGCCTGCCGGAGGTTCTGCGACGATGAACCCGAAGGACGGGCTGGTGCCGTCCGGCAAGGCGGTCACGCTTACGGCCAAGGCCGGCAAGAACTATGCGTTCCAAGGCTGGGCGTTCGCGAAGAACTGGGAGTATGGCAACGGATTCACGAAAACGGACGCCACCTGGAAACTTGAGAACAACGCATACTATTTGTGTGGCTCCGGGTCCAGCGGCTGGTGGAGCTGGCTGTACGACTACATCGACCCGGAGGACGGAAAAGTCCACGTCGCCGCCGTGTTCAAGGCGCTGGCCGACTATTCCGCCGACGATATCGTGTTCAACGGTTTTGAGGGCGATGAATCGTACTACGAGGCTTCCAGCGACTACGAAGGGAACGCATCGGTGGCCATCAAGGCGGTCGCGGGATGTGCGCTCCCTGAAGAAATGTCGCTCGATTGCGGCTCTGCGGCGTTCCCGCTTTCGTACAAGCTGAACGGCAAGTTGCCGGACGGTCTGAAGTTCGACGCGAAGACGGGCGTCCTCTCCGGTGCGCCGAAGAAACCGGGCGACACGACGGTGAAGATCGTCGCGACAGACCCCGCCAAAAACTCCAAGAGCCTCACCGTCGAGTTTAGCGTCAGCCCGCTGCCCGACTGGATCGTAGGCGAATTCAGAGGCATGGCCGCCATGAGAACGGGAGGCGGACGCTATTGCGACTGGAACGACGAGACGCAAGCTTACGACGACTGCTACGAGGAACCGGTCACGTATGGCCAGCAGGAGGGGCTTCTTGAGATGTCCGTCAAGTCGGACGGCAAGGTGTCCGCGAAGCTGATCACCCGCGCGGGAAGCCGTTCGATCTCCGGAACGCTTTCGTGGTCGCCTTCCGACGAGGACGAAAGCGACGGCGACTTCACCTTCCACGCCAAGACGACGAAGGACGACGAAGAATGCGATATCGAGTTCTATTCCGACGGCACGATCGACGGCTACGCCAACTCGTACCTTAAGGCGGACGACGACTATGTGGGCGGTTCCATCCAAGGCTTGCGCCAGGACACGGAACTGCTGGCGAAGTCGAACTTCCTCGACAAGTACTATACGTTCGCATTCTGCGCGGAGACGAAGGAAACCGTCGAACGCTACGATGATGAACTTGAAGATTACGTGACTGACGAGACGGCAAAGCAGTCCGGTTACGGCTACCTTACGCTGAAGACGGACAAGAAGGGCGTCGCGAAGGTGACGGGGCAGCTGCCCGACGGCGAGAAGGTGTCCATGAGCGCGCTCGTGCTGCCGATGGCCGAGTCGGACGACCCGGATGCCGACGGCATATCCGCCCGCATCTGCGTGTTCGCCTCACCTTCCTCCTACAAGAAGGTGGACTGGTTCGCGATGACGCTGCTGCTCAATCCAGACGGAACCGTGGAAGTGTGCGATACCGCCACCGCCGCATGGACGCCGGCGCAGGGGAATGTCTCGTCCGGTTGCTCCAGCTGCAGCTGCGGCCCCGCCGACAGCGCGACACCGTCCGTGGCGGTCACCGGATTTGGCGCGGAGTACAGTGCGGCGCAGTCGCTTGAGAACTACTACTGGAACGTGTTCTGCGCGGCCAGCGACGACGTCAGGCTGGAGTACAGCTGGAAGGAGCAATATGCCGACGAAGACACTGGCAAGACGTACACCTACACCGAATACGACACCGAGGTTGCGCGGAACTTTGACGACATGTTCTTCAACGTGACCGTGAAGGGCGACAAGAAGGGCGCGATCGCCCTTATGGAGAAGAGTCCTGCGCCGTGGGAACAGTCCTGGAAGGAAGACGGCGTCACGTACAAGGAATGGAACTACTGGGAGGACAAGAAGGGCGCCGAGATCACCGATCCATCGCAGCTCTCCATTTCCTTTGCCAAGGCGACGGGCATCTTCACCGGCAAGGCCAACGTCTACTTCGACTACTGGCAGCCGAACTACAAGAAGGACCGTTCCGGCGAGTATTACGATGCCGGTTCCGACAAGCACGTGACGGCCTCCTTGCCGTACGCAGGCGTCATGATCTACGACGGCGAAGGCGGCTACGTTGGCCTCGGCTCGGCCGTATACAGCTACAAGCATACGGTAGAGGACGAGGACACTGGCAGAACCAGTTCGCAGACCGACAAGGTATCCCTGCCGGTTACCTTGGAGTCGGACGTTGTCACGGATTGACCTTCCGGTAGGGCGGTCGCCCCGCGACCGCCGCGGACGGCACGGGGTGCCGTCCCTACCGAATGTGCGTGTCTTGCGCGACATTGCCGGATCTACAGCGGTGGAATCGCGCGGACCACGGCGGCGAGAAGCGCCTGCGGCGAAGGCTGTGTGTAACGGGCGTGCATTCCGCCGCCGGAGTGGCCGGTGATCGCGTCCGTGACGTGTGGCGGGACGCCGGCCTCGTCCATCATCGAGATGAACGTGGCGCGAAGGGAATGGAAGCTCGCGCGCCAGTTCCCAGATGAAAAAACGCCGCAGCTTCTGAAAGCTGCGGCGATTTTTCTGGAAGGGCGATGTCGCGCGTCCTTTGAAAAAAGATACGGCCCTCCGTCGGGAGGCGAGGTCAACCGTCGCAGTATCAGGTTCCGCGCCTGTCCGGTCAGCGGAATCCGAAGCAGGAGGGGTTTAGCGGCGCGCGTCTTGTTCGGTATGACGCTCAAGAACCTCCTTCCAGCCTCAATTTCGGAAGCTTCCAGTTCTGCAACGTCCGACAGCCGCAACCCGGTGGAATATCCGAGAACGACCATGTCCGCAAGTTCCGGATTCCGCCGCTGGAGGCAATCGCGCACCCTGCGTATCTCGTCAAGCGACAGCCGGCGGTAGTGTTCATGCTCGCGGGCCGGTTTCGGGGCGCGTGACGCGTCGGGCGATTCCCATATCCTGCGGTCGAGGCCGAGCGTGTTCCATACACGCCGGTAGAACACCAGCATGCGCCGCGCCGAGATGTATGCGCCCATGAGCTTTGCGGCTATCTTGGCGCACGCCTCTTTTTTCAGGATGTCTTCGGGCGTCAGGCCCAGTTCGTCTGCCGCCTCTGCGAGGATCCGCATCCAACGACCGTAGCTCTCTTCGCTTGTCGTGGACATCGTTCCTGCGGCGCGGGACATGAATTCGTCCCACAGGTTCCCCCATGTGAGCGTGACGAGCGCCGATCTTCTGCGGAGTTCCATGTTGGCCAGCTCGCCAAGGCTGGAAAGATGTTCGAGCCAGGCCTGTTCGCCGTCCTCCGGCGGCAGCAGTTTCCTTGCGCGCGACTTTGCCGTCGCGACATCTCCCGTCTTCAGAGACACCCACTTGCTCTTGCCGCCCACGCGTGTGACAAGGTACAGGCGCGAACCGCGCCGCTGGATAGATCCCACGTGCAACTTCATACCGGATATGATACCAAATATGGCGACAGCCGAATTGTCCAGGGGGCGACCTGCTACCTCACTTGTCTACCGAGACCGGCAACGATCGCATGGCCGCTCTTCCGCCGACGATATCGCGAAACACCAGCGTTCCGAATCCGAACGGTCTTTCCGGCGCCGATATGCCGCATTCGCACGGCAGCACCCAGCCGGGAGCGACAACCCCGCGATACGACGCAGACATCGTGCGGCCGCCGTCGAAAGACAATCTTGCCGAACCTCTAAACACACCTGTCCTGGCGCTGAAACTGAACGTGAAGCCAGGCGTCCGGTCAAGCGTGAACGTCTTCGCGCCCGCGCGGATCGCAAGTTCCGGCAAGACGGACACCGTCCCGTACCGCTCGCTCGCCGCGGCAGACGTCGCGTCGAACGAAAGCGCGAACGGCGCCCCGGGATCGTAGCCAGCCGCCGCCTCGTAGAACGAATCCAGCACGGCGGGCGAGACACCCGGCACATAGTACGAACCATACGCCTCGTGGCGCGTCTCGTACGACAGCGCCGCCTCGCGGTGCAGCACGTACGCCGCGGAACCATCCGCCATGCGCACGATCTCGCGCGTGAGCCATTCATTGCCGGCGGCGTCCATGAAGCCTTCGTCGGAATTCCACTTCGCCGCACCGTCGGCATCGACCGTCAGCACCGCTCCCAGCACGTTCTTCGCCGTGCGGACGAAAACCGGCACCTCCGCGAAGGCGCCCTCTTCCGCCACGCGCGGAATCGCCGTCGATCCGCTCACCGAAGTCCCATCGGGCAGAACGCCCGCGAAACGAACGGTGCCGTTCCGTACAGAGGCCGAGCTTGTCATGTTGAGCGTGAGGATCGCGCCGCCGGTCGGCACGTTCGTGACGGCGGCTACCCCCACCTGCGGCAGGGCGACGGTGTAGTAGCCCTTGAACGCATCGAAGACGCCCGTCTGCGGCCAGTCTGCCTCGGCCGAGAACGCGCCGTCGAACGCGCTGTATCCGGCGGGAAGCGAAAGGACGGCCGACAGCCGGCCTTCGACGTCCATCGTCAGGGCGAGCGTCGCGCCCTTCGCGGACAGCATCGCAATCGCCGCGCCCTCGCCATCCAGATCCTGCCAGTTGCCTGAGAAGGAGAGCGCCTTGCCCTCCGTTCCCGCGTATTTCGCCGAGATCGCACCTTTCGCCGTGACGGCCACGTTCAAAGTGCCGGCCACGAACCGCCGCCCCTCGCCATCGACCGCAAAGAGCGGCAGCTGCTGCGCGGGCCGCTTCACGACCACGCGCGGATTCGTTTCCGCAGGATCGGCCACCGTGATGGAGATCGTCGTCTCGAAGCCCGTCAGCTTCTTGCCGCCGCGCCGGACGGAGACCATGTAGACGAAGGTGTAGGTTCCCGCCTTCTTGGGAATGCCGGAAAGGACGAGTTCGCCCGACTTCTTGTCGTAGGCCACCTTCAGCCCAGCCGGAAGCGCATCGGACGAGGCTACCCGCGAAATCGTCACTTGCGTGTCGCCGGGCCTGACGTTGAGAAGCGCGAATCTCGCATCCGTCGCAAACGTCGCATACGCGGAAACATCGTATGCCGGCTGTTCCAGGCACGGCGCGTCGGTGTCCACGATCGTCACCGCGCATGAAGCGTCCGGCCATACGGTCGCATTGCCCTCAAGCTTCTCCAGTCCCAGCGTAAACGCGCCATCCCCTTCGAACACGTCGTTGGGCACAAGCGCGAACCCGACCTCCTGCGCGCCACCTTCGCCGTCCCGCCAGGAAAGCACCTGGTCGATCCACGCGAAACGCCCGGCAACCGATTCGTCGGACGACCGCAGGACGACGCGCACGGACGACGCGCCGAATACGCCGCCCCGGCGGACGACCTGGACGACGCCCGTGCCCGAGAATTCAAGGATGCGCAGGTTTTCCGAACCAAACACGATTTCGCCCGGATCCTGATCCGGCGGCGCAACCGCCGATTCAAGCGCGTAGGCGGCAAGGGTCGAGCCGTGCGTGTCGACGGCGAAACCCTCCGCCGTGTTCGCGCACGTCACGCCGGCGAACCACCGTTCGCCCACGGGAAGCACGGTCGCGACGGAAAGACCGTTCAACGCGCCGTTCGCGCTTGTGACCGTCGTGAACTTCGATCCGTCTGCGGACGCGATCGAGAGCGTGACCTTGTTCGTCGATTCGCCGGAAAGATGCAGTCGCACGGTCGAACCCGCCTGGACTCCGTCGATCTCGTACCAGTCCGCAGTATCGCAGTGGCTGACGGACGCCGGTACGGACACGGCGTTCGTCAAGGTTTCCGCCGTGGTCGTCCAGTTGTTGTTCTCGATCTCCGTCGCCTCGGACGACGCGATCTCCAGCATCTCGTCGAAACGCCTGATGTGGTCATCCCACTTTTCGCGCTCCGCCGCCATTGGCGACACGCTTGCAAAGCGTGTCATGCGGGCGGCCACTGTGCCGTCCTTGCGCAGAAGCACGAAGATAGGCACGCCCGTGCGGTTCCTGTTGGAGTCTTCCGGCCGGTGGAAGCCGCCAAACGGGGTGTTCTTCGAGACGAGGAAATGGTTGCGGACGCGGACTGCCGCGGCCTCGGCGGAAACAACCATCTTGCGGGAGAGGTACGCCCGTCCGCTGCGCAGCGTCATGTTCGTCAACGCCGGATCGGCGCCGGACGCCGGCCATTCGCGGACTCGCGCGATCGCGTTGGCGTAGGCGTCGCGGGAAAGGAGCGATGGGCTTGCGCAGTTCGTCACCGCCGGTCCGTTGTAGTTCGGGATGTCCACGGACACGAGTGCGACGTTGTTGCTTGCCGCCCATGCGCGGAACCTGTTGCGCCCTTCGCCGTCTTCCACGTCCAGGAAGTTGCGGTCGACGTTGCCGCAGTCGGGGCACCACAGCGACCCCTGCACGCTGACGAGGGTATATGCGGCGCCGTCGAACGACGAAACCTTGCCGACGGCCGCGTCAATATCCATCGTCCATTCGCCGAAAGCGAGCGTCTCCGCCGTCCGCTCGCCGAGCCACAGCGGATTGGCGTTGGAATTCTCGCGTTCGACGAAGTGGATCGCGTTCGTTCCTCGCAAGAATCCGTCCTGCCCGTAGAGCGAGAGAACGGCAGCCGCGTCAAGGATGAACTTGCCGGTTGGAATCTCCACGCGGACGTCTCTGGCCGTTTCGCCGGCGTCCCATTCCACGGTGTTGGTGGAAGCAGAACCGTCAGGCCATGCGGCAACAAGGACGTTCGTCACTCCGGCCATGGCATCAGCCGCTTCACGCACGAGTTCCACATCCACCCATGCTGTCGCCGACTCCGCCTCGTAGCGGTCGCATGCCGTGCCGGAAGCGGCGAACTCTCCACCGAGGTATTCCAGCCGGATGTCGTTCTCGGCAAGCCAGTTCAAATACGATTCCTTGAAGCTCGCCCAGCTGCGGCCACCGTAGGTGCCATATTGCGTGCCGCCTTTCGCTGTCGTGCCGTCCGCCCGCTCGAAATAGAATCCGAATATCGGGAACGGCACTCCGCCGCCGCAGACCGATGTTGCGAACCGGTAGGCGTCGTATACGACTCTCGGCGTGTAGTACGCCGCAGGAACGCCGTCATCCGCCGTGTCAGCCTTGAAGAACGTGAAAACGGCGCGGTTGGTCGACAGGAATCCAGAGACTTCCGCCGCACTGGCGTTCATCTCGGCGATGAGATCGTTGCAGTGCGAACAGTCCTCCTCGCTCCACACGACCACGAGCGGAACGCGCTCCGCGGCGGCGAGTGCCCGCGCCTTTTCGAGCGCGTCCTCGCCAGGCCCTTTCGTCGCGGTCTGATATCCATAGAACTTGCCGGCGGCGACAGAAGGGTCCCCGATCGTCTGAACGAGCGAAGCGTCAGGCGTCACCGCACACGCAACCAGTGTAAAGACGGCGACGATAGCGACAACTGTGTTTTTCATCGATGGCGAATTTACAGGGAAGTGGAAACTATAGGGAATGTCCATCCGCGCCGCCTCCGCTCACCAGCCGTTGATCAGCCCGAAGTGGTAATTGGGATCGGTCGGGAAATCGGGGTCGTAGTAGAGGTCGATGTCGTCACTTGTCACCGTGCCGCTCGACGGAATCTCGACCATCAGCTGGTAGATGCGCCCGTTGGCCGCGAAAGTGACGTGGCAGTCGAACTTGGCTCCGTCGTCGATCGTGTCGTTCACGCCGATGGTCGTCGTGCTGTTCACCCCAGCGCCGAATATCTGGCCGGTGATGGTCACCGTGCCGTCCGCGGCGAACTGGAACGTCAGCGAGTCGCCATCAACGTAGTCGCCCTCTGTGCTGTCGTAAAATCTATAGTCCTTGAGGTTGATGGTCTTGGACGCACCCGGGGCGAAGGTGGATATCTCCGACGCCAGCGCGGCGTTGCCCCAGGGGTTGTGCAGCACGTCAAAGAAAGAGATGCCGGTGATGCCGGGCGTGCATTGGGTGGATTGGACGCCCATTTTGCCGAACCCCATGGTTATGAACTGGAAGTGCAGCAGTGCGTCGTCGCCGTTGACGCTGATCGCCACGTCGTCCGCTAAGTAGCCGAAGATGTCCTCGGTGACCTGCACGCGGTACATCTTGCCCGAGAACGGCGCGGGCGAACCGGAGAACGGGGCGAAGCTGCCCGTGAACGAGAAGTCCTCGGCCACATCCACATAGACCATGCCCCACAGATACTCGGAAGGGCCGTTCAGCGTGGCAGGCGGATGCTCCACCTGCCCGTAGCCGACGTAGTGCCCGACGCCCCAGGCGGGCGGCGGCGGCTCCGCGCCCGCCTGCACATCGGCAGCCGCCACGACGTTGGCATCGTCAAGCGTCAACGTCACGGCGCATGTCTCGCAGTAGCCGTCGAACGTGCCCTTCGGCGGCGCGTAGAGCGTCACCTTCCAGCCCTCGCCGTTCCACACCAGCTGCGAAGAGCCGCTCACCTTCGCTCCGTCCACCGTGCCCGCGAACGCAACCGCGCCATCCTTCTTGAAGGTCAGCTTGAGCCCGTTGTCAGTCTCGACGTCGATGTTCTTCTTGAAGACTGGCATCGACGCCTTGGTGTCCGTGCGCTTCCAGAGGTTCTGGTAGGCGGTCCATTCGCCGCACGACGCGACGCCGGTGCCGTCGGCGCCCTCCGTGATGGCCACGAAGTTCGTGGCAAGAAGCTTACCGTTCTTGCCGACCACCGTCGCAAGATACGCACCGCTGCCGGCGTCGTAGGAGTCAAACGACGCGGCGGAGAGCGTCCATGTGTTGCCGCCCTCAAGCACCTTGCCGCTGATCTTGCCGTTCGCGGCGATCGTCAGCGCCTGAACGATGCCGTCGCCGTCCACCGCGCCGTCGAACGTACCGACCGCCCAGTCGGGCAGGGCCGCCACGTTGAGCGTGATGGTCGCCTCCTGCTTCTCCTTGCCCTTCGTCGCCGTGAACGTCACCGTGTAGGAGCCGGGCTTCGCCGTCGAGACTCCGGCAATCTTGCCCGTCTTGGCGTCGTACTTGAGTCCGGTCGGCAGACCCGCCACCTTCACCGTCCAGCCCTCGGCAGGCGTGCAGTCCACAAGCGCCGGATCGAACGCAACGCCCGCGAAGTTCGTGCCGTAGGCGTCGGTTTCGGGCTTGAGATTCGGCAGCGCGGCGCACGTGAAGTTCGGCACGGTGAGCTTGAACTCGCCGGTCGAAGCAGGCGTCGCCTTCTTGACGGACGTGTTGGTCGCCTCTACCTTGACGAGATAGACGCCCGGCTTCGTCGCCTTGCCTGCGATCTCCAGCGTCTTCGTGTCGAATTTGAGACCCGTCGGCAGGCCCTTCACCGCGAGCTTCGGCAGAGACGCGGACGCCACGCACGCGCCGAGGTCCAGCTCGTAAGCACCGTCGTCGTCCGTCTTGTCATCCGTCACGGTCACCTTGAGGCTCGCAATGTCCTCCGCCTCCGTCGCGAACTTCGCGGTCAGCGTCACGTCGGCGTCGGTCGCAACGTAGGCGTACGACGCCGTTCTGTAGTCCGCCGCGCCAGCGAGCGGATTGCCCTCCGCATCGAACCATCCGGCGAACACCTTGCCCTTGTCGGGCGTCGCCTTCAGGGTCACCTTCGCGCCGGCCGCGTACTTTCCGCCGCCCGCGACCTTGCACTTGTTCGTCGCGGTCTCGTCGCCGTACGCGGCGATCTCGAGCGCCAGCATCGGGTACGCAACCTCGAACGTCGCCGTCGCGACCTCCTTCTCGGCGGTCTTGCCGCTTCCCTTCATCGCCGTGAACGTCACGGTGAAGAAGCCTTCCTTCGTGGCGACGCCGGAGAAGACGTTCTTCTTCGCGTCGAACTTGACGCCCGCCGGCAGTCCGTCGATCTTAAGCGTCCAGCCCCCAGCCACAACGGCGTTGACGACATTCGCAATATCGTCCGGCAGGACGCCCGCCGCGAGAACGTACTTCCCGTCCGTGTCGAGCCCCGCCGCCTTGAACGTGTCGGTCGTGAAGTTCGGCACCTTCAGCTCGAACTCGCCGGTCGAAGCAGGCGTCGCCTTCTTGACGGACGTGTTGGTCGCCTCTACCTTGACGAGATAGACGCCCGGCTTCGTCGCCTTGCCCGTGATCTTCAGCGTCTTCGCGTCGAACTTGAGTCCCGTCGGCAGGCCCTTCACCGCAAGCTTCGGCAGCGAAGCCGATTCGACGCACGCGCCGAGGTCCAGCTCGTACGTGCCGTCGTCGTCCGTCTTGGCGTCGGAAAGCGTCACCTTGAGGCTCGCAATGTCCTCCACCTCCGTCGCGAACTTCGCGGTCAGCGTCACGTCGGCGTCGGTCGCAACACACGGGAACGACGCCGTTCTGTAGTCCGCCGCGCCAGCGAGCGGATTGCCCTCCGCATCGAACCATCCGGCGAACACCTTGCCCTTGTCGGGCGTCGCCTTCAAGGTCACCTTCGCGCCGACGGGATACTTGCCGCCGCCCGCGACCTTCGCCTTGTTCGTCGCGCTCGCGTCTTCGCCGTACGCGGCGATGTCGAGCGTCAGCGCCGGGAACACAACCTCGAAAGTGGCCGTCGCGACCTCCTTCGTCTTGCCCTTCGTCGCCGTGAACGTGACGGTGAACACGCCCTCCTTCGTCGCGACGCCGGTGATGGCGCTGTTCTTGTCGTCGTACTTGAGGCCCGCTGGCAGTCCGGCGGCGGCCAGCTTCCATCCGCCGGTCTTGATGTTCTGGATCACCCCGGAGAGGTCCGGCGCGGCGCCAGCGCCGAGGACGTACTTTCCGTCCGTGTCGAGGCCCGCCGCCTTGAACGTGTCGGTCGTGAAGTTCGGCACCGTGAGGGTGAACGTCGCCGTCACGGGCGTCTTCACCTTGGCGTTCGTCGCGCTGATCGTCACCGTGGAGACGCCCGGAGCCTTCGCCTTTCCGGCAATCGTCAGCGTGTTCGCCGTGAATGTGACGCCCGACGGAAGCCCCTTCACCGTCACCTTGGGCGTTGTAGCGGACACAATCGGCAGGACGAGCGTGAACGTGCCGTCGCTCTCCGTCGTGTACGAGCTTTCGGTGTTGATGGCGATGCCGTCCGGATCAACCGGCGGCGGCTCCGGGGGCGTGGCGCCCGTCCAGTGCGCGTAGTACGTGGCGTCGCCCGCGACCGGCGTCTCCGCCGTCACGGCCTCGCCGCCTTCCGCGGCAGTGAACCAACCGTCGAACGTGTTGCCCTCGTAAGCCGCGGTCGGGAGCGTTCCCAGCGTGTCGCCCTCGCCACGCAGGACAGAATCTACGCCAATGCACTTTCCGCCGTTCGCGTTCAGCGTGACGGTCGCATACGGCGCGTCTCCCGCCCCGTAGAACACGATGCCGCCAGCACCGAGCTTGGGGCAGTTGCTGAACACGACAGCGGTGTCGATCACGCCCTCAAGCGCCGCAGGCAGGTAGGCCTTAGCCAGCGAGCTGCAACTGTCAAACGCCTTCTCCCCGACTTCGGCGACGTTCGGAGGCAAAATGACCTTGGGCAGGTCATAGCAATACTGGAAAGCCTGCTTGCCGACAGACGTCAGGTTCACGCCGAGGTCGACGCGCACAAGGTTCTCGCACCTGTTGAACGCATTCTCGCCGATCGTCGCCGCATTGTCCAAGGTGATGCCGACCAGCTTCTCGCACCCGGTGAACGCATTATCGCCGACGCTCGCGACGGCGCCATTCAGCGTCACGCTCTCAAGCTCGTAGCAACCGCCCAAAAGGCCTGCCGGCAGCGCAGTGACGCCCGTTCCAAGCTCGGCGCTCTTCAGCATCCACTGTTCCGCAAACGCGCTCTCGGCAAGGTATGTGACGCTGTTCGGCACGACGAGTTCCTGGACCCAGCGCCCTCTGGAGAAAGCCTCGGCGCCAATGGACTCGATACCCTCGTGCAGCAAAAGACGCCGGCCTTCCGTCTCTTCATCCATGTTTGCGTGCTGGAAGGCCAACATCCCTATGGCCTTGACCGTCCCGGCGACCTCGACGTCGTACAGGGCCATGTTAACCATGAACGCGCCCTCGGAGATGTTGGTGGGGCCGGCGGGAATCGTCAGCTTCTCAAGGCTTGCGCATCCAATCATGCTCTGGGGGCCGATCTCGCGTACCGTGTCCGGGATGGTGATGTCGACGAACTTGTCGCAGCGCGAGCACGAGGTTTCGGCAAGCTCCGTGACGTTGACGTCGCCGGTGAAGTAGAGGGTCTCGCGTCCGCTCGGATAGGCAGCAAGCTTCTTCGCCGTCTTGGGCGTGTCCCTGAAGTAGAGGCAGCCGCCGATCTCCTCGAACGTGGCGTTGCCGTCCGCAAGCTTGAAGTTCATCAGGCTGTTGCAGGAACCGAACGCGGGCTGGGCCTCCTTGAGGTACTCATACCCCCAGTCGTCGACAAAGGTCGAATGGGGCGTGCCCATGATGGCCACGCCGCTGCCGATCGTGACGTCAGAGAGGCTTGTGCATCCCACAAATGCGTCTCCATTGATGTTGGTCACACAAGACGGAATGACGACCGAGACGAGCGAGGTACATGTACCAAACGCATAGTCACAAATCTCCCCGACACCGGCGCCGATCGTCAGCGACGAGAGTTTGTCGCAGTAGTTGAACGCCTCGGAGCTGATCTTGGACACTCCGTCCGGTATGACGACGCCAGTGGTCTCATAGCAGCTGCGGAACGCCGCCTCGCCGATAACGGTGAGACCGCTCGGCAGAGCTGGCACGGCCAGCTTGAAGTTGCAGGCGAACGCATTGTCGCGGATTTCCAAGATTCCCGCGTGGAAAGTGACATTGGTGAGATCATGGTAGTAGAACGCGCCCTCCCCGATGACCGTCACGGTACCAGGTATTTCAAACGCCGTCGCGGACTCTGCATAGCGAACGAGCGTCGTCTTGTCCTTGCTGTAGAGGATGCCGCCCTCGGACGAAAAGTTCGGGTTCCCTTCGGGAATGGTGAACTGCAGAATGCGGGTCTTATCCGCAAACACGTCATACCCCAGCACCTCCATCCCCGTACCGAATGTGACGTTCGTCAGGTTCGGGCTGCTGTCGAAGTTCTTTTCCACGATTTCCCTGAGGGAATCGGGGAACGTGATGCTCGTCAGGTTGGAATGAGCGTAGCTGAACACAGCCCTTCCAATCGTGACGACCGGATTGCCGCCAAGCGTGGCCGGCACCACCAGATCGTTCGGAACGTGACTGCTCACGTCCGTAATCGTCGCGACATCGTCCGTGACGGAGTAGTACCATTTTATGCCGTCGATTTCCTCGTACGGGTCGTCGCCATATACGCGTCCCGCGCCGAGGCAGAGGCACACGGCCACGGCCACAAGGGCCAACGGTGTTTTTTCCTGAATCATTTTCTGTTTCATTTGTCTTCTCTCCTTTTTTTTTTGGGGGGGGGTAAAAATACGCACCGTTGGCGAGGGCGGCCAACTATTCCGGATCTGCGTCCTTCCAGTCTCGCGCAACATCGACGGCCTTGATGTCGAAGCGGTAGGATCCGTTCCACTTGCGCTTCAGTTTCTTGCCCCCGGCGTCGACGTGCTCGATGTTCTGGGGTGCGAGGAAGAAACCGCTGGAGAGGACCTCCTCGTCGAGGAAGGGGCTGCCGTTGCCGCGCGAGAGGACGAGCACGCCCTCGTGCTTGAGCCCGGTGACGGCCTTCTGCTCCGTCGTGCCCCTCGCGTTGACACCCTCGTACCAGAGGTCGAAGGTACCGCTGACGACGCCCGTGGCGCGCTTGAACGCGATCTTCACGTTCGCGGCGTTCGCGGAGGCGTCCCAGTCGACGAGCTTCGTCTTCGCGTCCTTCGCGAGAGCCTGCTTCTCGACCGCGAGCGCGTTGCCGACGAGGTCGACCGCCTGCCCGGACGGCTGCGCCCTGAACGCGTAGCCGTCGCCGAGCGCGAGCGCCTCCATGATCTCCTCGAGGGCGTCGTCGCCCTCTGGGAGGTCGACGGAGAGGTCGCTCTCGAGGTACGAGCGCTGGAGATTGGAGACGGTGTCGTACCAGCCGCCGACGGGCTGCAGCTCGAGCGCGAAGCCCTCCTCGCCGTCGCGGGTGGAGGCGGGGTCGTCGTTCTTCCAGGCGAGCGGATCCGCCTCGACCACGGGCACGCCGTCGTCGCCGGTCTTGACCGAGAGCCAGCCGCCGAACACCCACGAGCCCTTCTGGGTGAAGAGCGGCACGCATACGGACGGGTTCTCCGGGTCGCCGGCCAGCGCCGCCGTGGCGGAGCCGGAGTACGACGTGCCGTCCGCGAGCTTGCCCGCGAGCTTGGCCTTGCCCTTGGCGTCGAGCGTCATCGTCACGTAGCCGCTGCCGAGCGGCTCGCCGGCCATCGCGGCCGGGGCGACGAGCGACACGGTGTGGTACCCGGCGTGGGCCGCCATCGCCGCCTCCCACGCGGCCTTGCCGTCCTTGCCGGACTTCGAGTTGTCGCGATGGACTTTCCCGGAATACGTCACGTCCTCCTGATGGCCCTTGCCCTTCACGTCCGGAAGCGCCGCCATCAGGATCTCCACCTCGCCCTCGGCCAGCCAGCCGGACGGGTCTGTCTCCGGGACGTCCAGCACCGTGTAGGTCAGCAGGTTGGTGACGGTCGTCGCGTCCTTGCCGGTGCCGATCTTCTGCACGAGCGAGAGCGTGGCCGTCGCGTTGGTGCCGTCTGATTCCGCGTACCCCGTGTCGGCGAACGCGTACGACTTCCCGGCGATCGCCACCTTGGCGCTGAGCTTGCCGCCGAGGGCGGCCGTGATCGTCACCGAGGCGAGCGACGGCACGCCGTTGGTGGTGTCGGACGTTGCCACAAGGCCGTTGAACGTGCCGGCCGCGGTCCCTTCCGCCGCCACCGTGTAGCAGAAGCTCGCGGTGGAGGGAGGCGTGCTCCTGTCGATTGTCGTCGCGTACGTGACCTGGTAGACGCCGGCCTTCGACGGCGTGCCCGCGACGGTCCACTCCTTCGTGGCCCTGTCCTGCGCGAGCTTGAGGCCGTCGGGGATCTTGCCCGTCGCCTTCACCGTGCCCTCCGAACCGAGCGATGTCGCGTACTTGACGCCCTGGCGAAGCGCCACCGGCTCGCCGTCGAGCTCGTAGCCGTCGACGGAGAAGGAGGATGCGCCCGTGATCTTGAGCGTCTTGTCCTTGGCCGTCGCGGTGAACGTCTTCTTCTCGCCGTCCACCGTGTACGTGAACGTTCCCGTCGTGCTGAATGTGAACGTCAGGTCGCCCCCGTTCGGCGCGGAGTAGCTGCCGTCGGAGAGGACGACCCACTGTCCCTTCTTGCCCTCCTTGACCGTGTAGCCGCTGGTCGCGGCCGTGACCGTCTTGGCATACGTGTCGAACGCCTCGGCGAACTTCTCGTTCAGGATGTTGATCGTGACGGCCGTTGCGGCGAGCTTCGGCTTCTCGAGCTGCACGGGGTCGTTCTTCGCGCTTGCGAGCGCGGTCAGCTTGAGCGTGAACGTCTTCATGGCCGTGTAGTCGCCGGAAAGCGTCTTCGTCAGGACGGACACGACCTTCGCGTCAGTCTCGCCCTCGGACCAGACCAGATTCGTCGTGACGGGCTCGAAGTCCGTCTCGCCCGACTTGTTCGCCGTGCCCTTGACGGCCTCGACCTTCACGCCGACGGTGCCGTCCGCGCCCAGTACGCGCTCGAATGGTATCTCCACCGTCTCGCCCGCCGTTGCGGAGAACACCGGCTTTTTCTGGTCGGCACCGACCACCTGGATCGTGCCGGGCGCCTTCTTGTCCGACGCCGCGATGGTGATCGTCGCGGTGTCGATCGCAAGGCCGGTCTTCCTGTCCTTCTCGAACGACGCGACGTACTCGTTCGCCGCGTCGAAGGACTCGTCCTCGGCCGGAATCGCCGAGAACACCACCTTCACCGTCTTGTTCGTCTCCCAGCCGGCATACGGAACGAGCTTCACGCGCACGGTCTTCGCCTTGTTGTCGCCGGCGGCCCACTCGAGGATCCCGTCCACCGGGTAGTAGTAGGCGTCGTCCCTGTCCGCCTGCGCGCCCTCCGTGCGGTACTTCACGCGCAGAACGCCGTCCTTGCCCGTGCGGGAGACGGAGACGTCGGCGTAGCCCGCCGAATCCTTGACGGAAATCGCGGTCTTGGCGAGCTTCACGACGCCGGGGACGGCCGCGACGGCCGTGAGCGTGTAGGAGCTGTCCTGCGGGTCGCCCGCGTCGGCGTGCGCCACCTTCACGTAGTACGTGCCCCTCTCCGCGACGACTTGGACGGCCTCGGACGCGTTCGTCAGGATCGAATACGCGCACTCGTCCGTCCAGCCGTTCGGCCCGTACACGCGCACCTCGGGGTCACCCTCGACATCCGAGAGGAGGAACTTGTAGTTCGTACCCGCCGCGGCCGTGAACGTGTACCAGTCCGCGCCGTCCACCTTCCAGAGGCTGCGCGAAACCGACACTCCCTTCGCGCTCGGCGAGAGCTTCGTCGGCGCGTACGCCTTCTTCGTCGTCGGCTCCTTCTGCTTGACATCGGGGCTGTCGTCCAGCGGGTCGGACGTGTCGTTGTAGTAGGCGTCGAACGTCGTCGTGTCGTCTTTCACGATGGCGCCCGTCACGTCGGCCGCCGTCGTGAAGCCCTTGACGGCCGTGAACTTGACCGTCACGGTGCCGGCGGGCAACAGCATGGACGTCCCTGACTTGTAGCTGAGCGACGCGGAGTCTCCCTTCAGGTACCACCCCGCCTCAGCGGTGGGGCCGTGGATGTTGACCGCGAGGTAGCCGAGTCCGTCGGGGGCGGAGGCCATGGCGTGCAGCGCGTAAACGGCCGGGACGCCCTGGGCGTCCTTCGTGACCTCCAGATAGTATGTCGTATTTGCGCGCACAACCACGGAGAGCGGCGTCGCCAACATGTCCGCAGCCGTCGCCACCACAGTCCGTGTCTTGCCGCTGAGCGTGTAGATCGTGCCGGAATAGGCGAATCCGGCTCCGGAGACCTCTACCACATCATCGCCGTTCGTGAACGTTCCCGCCGCCGGTGTCACGCTGAAGGAGTAGGTGATCCCCTTGCGGACAGGAAGGGAGAACGTATCCGTCCAGTCCGTGAGGCCAAAGCTGTGCGACTGCCCCTCGACATCATAGACTTCAGGAGCCTCGCCGTATTCGCCGATGGCCGGCGTCACCGGCGTCACATCGGAGTTGGGGTCTGTCCCCTGGGCGTCGTATTCGTCCAGGAACGGATCCTCGTCGGCAATCGAGACGGAAATCCGGCCCGTCAGGCCTGCGGCTGGCGACTCGTCGCCCTTGGCGTCGGCCGTGTCCTGGCAGACGCCGGCATAGTACGTTCCGGCGGCTGTCGCCTCGTAGGCGAGCATAGGCCCTGTCATGCTCTCGCCGAGAAGCCCCTTGGAACTCGAGGCGACGACGTTGCCCTTCGTATCGTACAGCTCCATGAGGAGGTTGCCTGGATCGGAGGAGAGGCTGTCCACGACGAAAAGGTACTTCTTGCCCTTCTCGAACGTAACGGAAACGAGCGCGTCGTCGATGACATTGTCGAAGAAACCGCTTGCCGGATTGTTGCGGTACGCGGGCGTGATAGACGCCGTTGCCGCCGTCGCCCCTGGTGTGCCGAGCGCTTTCACGGGCGAGTGATCCTTCGGCAGACGCGCGGGAACCATCTTGTGGTGCAGCGTGACCGACGCGGCGCTATTCGTCGAATCGTTGGACACGAAGACGACATACGTCGTCGTCTTCGATGGTATTACGCTGTACGCGGCGTGGTTGTCGCCGGCGATTTGCGAGCCGTCGATCTTGTCATCGACTGGCGACATCGTCGGAATGAGAGAACTGTCGTCAAGACCGTTGATCAGGATGTCGGTCGTGTTTGCGGACGTGTCGTACGTGCCGAAGTAGTACTTCTGCCCGGCCGACAGGTTGGCCTTGAAATAGTAGCCGGACGCGTGCGCTTCGGTCAGGTTTTTCGTCACGGACGCAAGTTTCGAGGCAGGCGTCACATTCACCGCCGTATCCACGTCCACTCCCTGCGGCAGGACAGGATCCACCTCGCCGGACATCGTCTGCAGAGAGAAGGATTCATTGATCTCCTCGCCGCTGATGACGATGTAATACGTCACCGTCTTCGGAGAATCCTCGTCCCAGTCCGAAGCGCGCAGGACGAGGCGCGTCTCCGCCACATATGGGTTGGACGCATCGTCCCACATCGGTGGCGCAGACTCGCTTTCTCCTTCGTAGATGCCGTCCTCGTAGACGTCGGCGATGTAGGGGGATTCGCCCGTCATCAGAAGCGTGGCGGAATCTCCGCGCTTCACCGTCAGCTTGTAGTAATAGACCCCATTGCCGGTAGTCTCTTTCCAATCCTCGTCGTACTCGTCCACAAGGCTTCCAGCCATCGTCTTGCCGAGAGAGAGCTTGACCGCCTTCGACTGGCAGCTGCCGGGTTCCGCCGCGCTGGCGCAGGACGCCAGCATCGCCGCAAAAACTGCGGCAAACGTCAATTTGATCGGTTTGTTCATTTGTTTTCCTTTCCCTGGTCGTGCGGGATGCTCGACCTTGCCGTGGTTTTAGTAAAGTTCTGCCCTTTCGGCGGCTCGGGCGCGAGGCCCTCCGCATGATTCTTGAGAATCGTTACCAGCTGGTTCGCGCGTTTCGCGTCAACGAACGGCTCGCCCGTAAGGGATACATACTCTGAACGCGCCACCTCGGCGGCGATGGGCGTGGCGTTCGTGGATGTTATTATGTTGCGGAGCACTTCGACCGCGTTGTAGTCCTCCAGCTCGGCCAGTTTCATCATCACCGCCTCGAGCGGATGCTGCGCCTTGAGAAGATCCGCCGCCCTCTCGATCTCACGCATCTTGGAGGACTCGCTCGAATACCCGTCGAACGCCATCTCCCACTGGCGCAACGCCTCGGAGGACACCTCCTCGTCCGCATCGGCCATCATCTCGGCAAGCTCCTTTACGGCGTATTTTCCGATCCATCCGAACGCCTCTACGGCCTGGAGGCGCACCTCGACGTTCGTCGAATCCATCAGTTCCCGCGCATGGCGGATCGCAAACGCATCATGCCCCTCGTCGATGGCCTCGAAGCACGCCTTCATGTGCGCAAGTTCGTTTGACGTCGCGCCGGGAAAGGAAAAGACGTTTCCCTGCCCGTTGGCGGCTGGCACGGCCGCCTGGACGGCAACAGACGGACGGACGGACGGCGTCGCCGGCTCGTCTGCAGATTTGTCGGAACAGCCAACCACGCCAAAGAACAGAATTCCGAGCAGGATGACAGATGACTTTCGGATCAAGCGCAAGGCCCGGTCACGCGGGACGCGTGACCCTGCCGCACATGCCGGTTCCTGCAACAGGCTCTTTTTCGCGTCGGGCATTGCGTTCCCAGCTCCGGTCAGAAAAGATTCGCCCCGTAGGGATACACGATCTTGAACGTCCCGTTCGTCGTAAGGTCTGAAATCCTGTTGGACAGCCCCTGGGCGTGCATCTGCCGGTCGGTCTCCCTCCATATCTCCGCATCCGACATCTGGACTGGCTTGCCCTCGAGTTCCCGGTAGATGCGCGCCGTCTCGCGCATCTCGCCCTGCACCACGCGCCCGGACGCGTTCGTGACAGTCGGCGTGACAGAAAGAAGCTGGATGATGAAAGCCGAATCCTCCTCGACTACGGGCTTGGTTATGTCGCCCACCTTCTTCAGCGCGAACACGGCGGCGGCGACCTCCTTGTTCTCTATCTGTTCGCGCTCCGCAAACCCCAGGTATCCGCCGCTTCCCTGCTGCGTTTCCGGATCAACGTCGCCTTTGTTCGCGGCGGCGGCAAACGCCTCCTTGTCTCCAGCCAGCTTTTTCGAAAGATTTTCAAGTTCCGCGAGAATCAATGCGTTCGTCGCGGCGGACTCCTCCTCGCTTCGCCTTATCGCCGCCTTCACCTCGGCCACGAGATTGCTGTCCACCACGCGCACCGGGGCGATGTTCGTGGCCGCGTAAAGCCTTACGTAGATCTCCTCCGCGATCTTGCGGTACATCATGTCCTTGTTCGTCGAGGGATACGCATCCTCGATCTGCTCGAGTGTCATTCCCCTCGACTTCTTCAGGCCTTCGAGATTCTTCGTGTATGCGTCCTGCAACGCCTCGCGGGATGGCGTTCTCCGCTTCTGTCCGTCAAGAATGAGCAGATACCTGTTGACGAACTGCAGCGGGAAAAGCGGCGTCGCCTGGGACAGAGCGCTCATCGTCTCCTGCGCGGACTTGCCTTGCCGCCTCAACTGCTGCATCATTAGCGCGCTCTCTTCATCGAACATTTGCTTGGTGTATGCGATTCCGTCAACCGCGACAATCACATCGCCGGCTTTCAGATCGCCGATCTTCTTCTCGACGCCGGTTTCCTCGACCTTCATGCGAACGCCCGTGAGATCGGGAAAACGCTCGCGGTCGGTTTCTCCCGGCTCGCTGGAACAGCCGAACATGCATGCGGCCAATGCCGACAAGAGTGGAATGCGAAACTTTCTCATGGCAGGAAGGATGTTTGTCTTTCTTGTTTCTTTCCCCCGTCCTTTTTATAAGGCACAGGCTGCCAGAGGTTTGACGCTCCGGCAGCCCGCCCTTGGTTCTATCGATCAACGATCTAACCAATCCCCGCCATTAGAGGTAGAGCGCCTGGAAGTTCGGCGAGATGAGGCCAGACGTGTTCTTGCCAGCGAGAGCGGAAGGCTCGGTGGCGGTCGTCAGGCTGTAGTTCCTGTCGAGAGCCTGGCAAGCGCCCTTGATGGCCTCGAGAACGCCAGGAACGTTGGCATTGCCATAGTTCGCGAAGAACGCCTGCTCGGCAACCGTGAGCGGTACCGTTGCGAACCTGCTGCTCGCAGGCTTGAGCGTCCAGGAGCCGCTGACGGCATCGGTCGTGGAGAGCGCGAGGTCGCCATCCGCCCAGGTGTTCTCGTCGAACGGATCTTCGGCAGTATTCACGTCGCCCTGAACCGCCTTGCCGAGGGCATTGCCGTTGTCGCTCTTGTAGAGATCCTCAAGACCGAGGGCGAAGTAGCCGGCCGCCGAGTTGGCCAGATATCCACCGATCGAGCAGAGGAAGAGACCGCCCTTGAGGTTGCCGCTGATGGACCTGACGGAAGATCCGCCGGCCGTGGTCGCCCAGCCGCAGCAGAGCGAAGCGGTAGCCGTGCCGATCGTGCCGAAGCCGGCTCCGTTCATCCAGGCATCGCCGAACGCGCAAATCGTCGCAGGCTGAGCAAGCGTGTTGTCGAAGCGGTTGTAGGTGTTGTGCTGGCCGAACAGGTAGAGCGTGGAACCGACCGTGCCGTAAGCGCGGACGCCGGGACCGCCATTCGCAGCGCCGTTGTTGACCATATAGTCCAAACCGTCATCCTGCGAGGCATCCCAAGGATTGTTCGCATCCGGGAAGGCCGCGAAAGGACCGGCGTAGAAATAGGCCTCGGCGATGAGCTTGGCGGAAACTGCCGCGCCATTGCGAACCGCAACCTTGGTGGCAACAGCCTTTACGTCAAGCTGGGCAGGCATGATCTTCGGGAGACGATACGCCCTTTCCGCAGACTTGTTGATCAGGACGAGGAAGCCCTTCTTCTGGCTGTTGGCCGCACCGGCGAGCTCTGTCTGGGAGAGCAACGTGGCACTGTCGACATCCTGAATGAAATAGCCCTGGAGCTTCGAGGACTTGACGTACTTCACATAGAAGTCCGCATTTTGAACCCGCTGGGTCTTTTCGTACATGTGCTTGACGGACGCCTTGTAGTCATAGACGAGAGGCGCAGAAAACGCCCCGCCGGCCACGGCAGCCGTAACAGCAGCAATCATCAGTTTCTTCATTACTGTTTTTCCTTCATTTGAGGTCGGGCTTGTTGGACCCTTCCCCGGCCTCCTCATTTCCTCTCGCTCCGGCGGACACTCGCCCGCGTTCGCTCAAGTTCACTCGGAGTGGTTAACTTGTTGTCCCCTCGCCCGGCAAAGTCAACTTTCGTTGTGCCCAGGTCAGTCAACCATGGGCCCGGACACCGCGTCCGGGCCATCGGCACGCCTGGCGGTACGATTTGCAGATCCGTTCAACGGGCGTCTAAAACATGTCGCGAGTCCTGTCATTGCCGTTTCCCAAAGGCATATATTCAAGGGCAGGCGTGATGCAGAGAGAAGAGGCTCGCAAGATGAAGAGATGTGTGTTTCTGGCATGTGTGGTTTCTGCCCTAGGGCTTTGGAGCGCAACCGTAACGGTCGTTGCACCGCAGACGGATGCGGCCGCATCCGTCACCGTGGGCGGAAGGGACGCCATGGAGTACGCCGCCGGCAAGTCCGCCCCGCTGAAGGCGACGGCCGGTGCCGGGTGGTCTTTCGCGGGATGGTACGGATCCTACGACGAGGCGACGGGCGCGTTTTCAAACGAGGTCGTCTTGGCGCAATCGGCAGACTGGCGGACGCCGGCGGCAAGCTACGTCGTCGGGGATGATGACGTGACGCTGTATGCGCGTTTCGTGAAGCCGAAGGACGACAGGATGTCGTTCGACCTTTTCGAGATCTTCGACATGGTGGCAGACGATGTCGATACCGCCGGCAGGCCCGTGCTGTTGTTGACGAACGCCATCGACGCTGTAGTTTCTTTCGACTCCCTTTCCCTTCCCGTCGTGACGATCGCGGGATTGCCGCCAGGTCTTTCATTTGACGGCAGGACGTTGACGCTGTCGGGAGCGCCGACCACCCCCGGCGTCTACAAGGTGGTCGCGTCCGCCAAGAACGCTTCCGGGCATTCCTTCAGCCAGATATTCTACGTCCGCGTGGAGAACGAGGCTTCGGAGTACGTCTACGGAAATGACGCCGAGATTTCCGTAGGCGAGGAAGTGGACGAATATCTCGAAGAATTCTTCGGCATGTACAGGGAAGGCGCGGAGGTGAAATCCGTCCGCGTGACAGGGCTGCCGACCGGGCTTTCTTTCGTGACGGAAACGGAGGACGGCTACACGGACTACTACATCCAGGGAACGGCCTCCAAGGCGGGGGAATATCTGGTCAAGTGCACGGTGATATTCACGGACAACACGGTGTGGACCGCCAGCATGCTGTTTACGGTCGCCGACTTGAATCCGGCGGACTACGACGGCAACGTAGATTTTGCCGTACTGGAAGGGCATGCGGCAGGCGATGTAATCCTGGAGGAGGACGAGGTTGCGATCGGCGAATACGACAATGACGGCAATGTAGGAGTGACGGCGGTTTCCGGCCTGCCGCCTGGGATAGAGGCGGTCAGGGCCGCGAACGAATACGGCGGCTATTCCTATATCCTCAAAGGCATGTTCTCGAAGGCGGGCGAATACACGGTGTCCGTGAAGGTCACATACGAGGATTGGGAGACTGAAGAAATCGCCACCGCCACATTGAGCCGCAAGATCGTGGTGGGGGACAGCCCGGGCGTCTATCTTGCCGCAGAAGTGCTTGACCCCGAAGACGCGCCCGGCTGCAATGTTTCCGGAGGAGGCGTGTACACGCCTGGCGCGAGCGCCAGGCTGACGGCCACGGCGGGGAGGGACTACGTGTTCGCGGGATGGTGCGATGCCGTCGGTGCGCCGCGCCTGACAGGCGCCGACGACTATCGCAAGCCTGCGGCCGCCGTGCCGATCATGGCGGATGACGATCTCGAATGGCTGGCGGCATTCATCCCCAAGGCCGACGATTCGATAGATGTCGGCGCGCTTGACGGCATGGAGATCGTCGTGGACACGGAGGATGCGGAGAAGGCCGAGTTTCCGTTTGTCGTCGATTCCGGTTCGCTGCCCACGCTGAAGTTCAAGAACCTGCCGGCTGGCATGACGTGCGCGCCTTCTGCGGACATGCCGGGAGAATACGTACTGTCATACGATCCGGCGACGGTCAAAAGCAGGCCGAAGCCGGGCAGGTACGCGGTGACGGCCACTGGCACGAACGTGTCGCGCGCGTCAGATGCCGCCGATTTCACGGTGACGATCCTGAACTACAAGGACGAAGACATACATGTCGAGAACGACTATGGCGTTCTCACGCCGAACGTCGCCATGACGCCGATTTCATTCTCCAACGCCGTCGATTTCGCGCGTGGCGACACGCTTGCCGTGTCGGGGCTGCCGGCAGGGCTAAAGTACAACGACAGGTCCGCCCCGTTCATGCTCTCCGGCACGCCGACGAAGCCTGGAGACTACACGCTTACGTTCGCCGCGAAGATCGTGGTTTCCGCCACCACGAACGCCCAGGGTCGCGTAACGAACAGCTATCGCACGGGAACGGCGACTGCGTTCGTCAGCGTCAAGGATTTTCCTGCTGTCGCCGCGATCCTTTCGGAAGACGCCGAAGAGGCTGGCAACAAGGTGACGGGGGGCGGCAGCTTCAAGGCCGGGACGAAGGTGACGCTCAAGGCGACGCCGGCGAAGGACTGGACGTTCGCAGGATGGTCGGGCGTCGCGGGCGTGGATGGTCTTGCCGCGCTCAATCCGTCGCTTGCATACGTGATTGGCACCAACGACCTGACGGAAATAAACGCCGAGTTTCTGCACAAGCGCGACGACGTCCTTTTCGTGGACGATCCCGGCGTAGTGGCGGTAGCCAGGGGCGAGGCGTTCACGACCAACCTGGTCGCGGACCTGATTTCGACGCGGTCGTTGCCCACGGTCTCCGTGACCGGTCTTCCCGGCGGCCTCAGGTTCGACGCCAAGACCTTCTTGATTTCCGGGACTGTGGGCAGGACGGCGAAGTCTGGATATGCGTACGCGACAGTGTCCGCCAAGAACGCGAGCGGATACACGTTCGTCCGCGTCGTCAAGTTCGTGGTGCTTGAGAATGCGTCCGACGAGATTCCGGACGAGCCGCAGTCGAAGAACGAGGCCAACATCGACTTCTCCGACCTTGACGGACTGGCGACCGGCGGCTACTGCCCGGCCGACGGCCTGGAGGGGATCGGCTTTGCCGTCGATCCTTCCGAAAGCGGTTCGGATGTAACCGCGATATCGGTTTCGGGGCTTCCATCTGGTCTGAAACCGGCCGTTTCCATCGAAGACGGGGCCGGGACGGTCGTGGTGTACGGGACGCCGAACAAGCCTGGACGTTTCACGGTCAAGGTGCAGGTCACGTACGCCGACCGCAAGCGGGCGACGAGCGAACATGCGCTCGTTGTCGAAGACGGCGGCAGCGGATGGCTGGACGTGGAGAGCTTCGACGGCTCCATGGGCACGGTGTCCGGCTCCGGAGTGTATGCGTCGGGGGCGACCGTGAGGCTTGGCGCCAGGCCGGCGGCGGGCAACGTGTTCGCGGGGTGGCATGAAGACGAAGAAATGCCGTTCGATGTGGTTGCCGCGACCGATGGCGTGGATTTCCGCACGGCGGCCGCGTCGTTCGTATTCAGGAAGGACATGTTCTCCAGCGCCAGTCCCGCGCTTTACGGCGGCTTTGTCGCCAAGGACGACGACGGGATATCCGTCTCCGGCCTTGATGAAACGTGGGAGATAGACCCTGCCGAGGATTGCGAGCAGGCTTTCGCGGTGGATTCGGCTTCGCTTCCGCGGCTGACCGCAACCGGCCTTCCCAAGGGCGTGACGCTCGATGCGGCGCAGGGCAGGTTCGTGTATTCGGCGGCATCAAGGGCGCAGATCGCGCCTGGCTATTACACGGTCGCGCTCAAGGCCGTCAACCAGTCGAACGCGGCGGCAGCCATAAAGTTCTCCGTGTTCGTCGCCAACAAGACGACGGACGCTATCGCTGGCCTCAGTCCCGAGCCGGACGCCTATCCGATTTTCGCCGGCGTTGCGCTGGATCCAGAGCTGATTCTGCCTGAAGTCGACGCAAGCGACGGCTGGAAACTGACGGTTTCGGGACTTCCCGCCGGGCTGAAGCTCGTCCAGGACGGGGATACGAAAGCGTATTCCGTCTCCGGCATCGCGACAAGGGCCGCCACCAACACGGTCGTCTTTACCGCCGCCAAGGGGACACGGAAGGAAGTAGCGACGATAACCGTTGGCGTTGCGGCGCTTCCCGCATGGGCGTACGGCACCTACGACGGCGCGTACTTCACGTTCGCCGGCGGCGAGACGAACGCGGCGGGGCAGATCACGCTCACCGTGTCCGCCGCCGGAAAAGCAAGCGGCAAGCTGCTGACCGGCGGCAAGACGTATTCGTTTTCCGCACCCGCCTTTGACCGGTATGACGCGGAAACGGACAGCTTTATAGCGCCGGTTTCCATCCCGTGGGCTCCGAATGACAAAGAGGAGTGGCTGTTGTCCATAGGGAAGGACGAGAATGGCGTGGGATGCGTCTTCATGGAACCGGCGGGCGATGGCGCGTCATTCGCGGAGGCGGTGCAGAACGTCTGGCTCAGGACGGATCTTTCCGCTCCCGTCTTTGCGACCGGCGCGAAGCAGCCGCTTCTGGAGCTGGCGAGCGGAGTCACGTGCAAGTTCGGCGCGAAAGGCGTCGTCACGCTCGGCGGCAAGATTGGAACCGTGACCGTTTCGGGCAGGACCCAGACGCTTGCGGCCTCCAGGACGGAAGGGGCGAACGCCTGCATCGTGGTATATGTCGCAAACTCAAGGCTCGACGGCGGTTTTCTGTGCGAGATGGTGGACGTGAACCTTTCCGACGACGATGGCGATGGAAAGATCGAAACGGTTGAAGGGCTGTGATTTCGGCGTGCAAGGCGGATCCCTGTCGCGCGTCACGTGTTTTTTCTGGATACATGTCATTGCAGATCGATCGGCGCATATAATAACATATATGAAGAATTGGAGACTAGTTGCGCTTGTTTGCACGGCAGGAGTGTTGTGCATAGCGCTGATTGCGGCTTTTAGTTTGAAATCTGCCAGCAAACCTGTAGATAATGGAAATTCTGTGGCGGTGGCAGATGGGAAACCCGTTACGCGGAACGACCGCAGAAACCGGGTTAGGGTACGCAAAAGCGAGCGAATCCGTACAGTCGAGGCGAAGGATGCCAGGAAAAAACCGACGTTTTCGCTTGATGATGATGACGAAGCCAAGTTGAACGAAGAGCAGCGCAAGACGATTGAGGCGATCCGTGCGGCGCTAGACGCGGAAAACAAGCCGCGTGTGCTCAAGCTTGTCCAGGCGCTTCAGGCGTCCGACGAATGGCCGGACGGGATTCCCAAATCTATAAAGATGGCCGCAATCGAGGCGTTGGGATGGTTTGGCTCGTCGTGTCTGCCCGAAATAGCGGGATTCCTTGGCGATAGCGACCCGGATGTCGTCCAGTCGGCCATCGAGAAGTACGAAGAGGCCCTGTCCGATTTCGAATTGGGAGATCGCGAACGGTCCAAGATATTGATCGAAGCGTCGAAGGTCATCAACGATGCGGATGCCATCGACTCGATGCTTTTCGAACTGAACAACATGCGGCATTCCGTGGCGGTCGAGACCATAAAGGAGCTGATGGTTTCGGGAAACGAAGCTGCAAAGTCGGTCTTGCCGGACAACATCGAGTTCTACACCGGGGAGGAAGGCATCAAGACGCCCGAACAGCTGGACGAGTGGCTTGAGAAGAATCCTGACGACGAAGGCGACGATGAATTCTACGGCCCCCCCAAGGACTGACGGAAGCGACGGTTGTCATGAACGCAAAAATCAAAGCAATGTTCGCGGCTGCGGGATTCCTGCTGTCTGCCGTGGATGCGCCTGCTGCGGTGGTGCCGCTTGATGGAGACTGGCAGCTCAAGGGTTGGCCTACGCCAGACCAGGGGAGCGTGAGGACGCTGGAAGACGTGCCGGCCGAGGTGCTGTCCATCCCCGCAAAGGTTCCCGGGTGCTACGAGCTGGATCTTTGCGCGGCAGGACTTCTGCCCAACCTGTTCTACGCAAACAACCAGTATTCCGTCCGCAAGTACGAAGGGCACCAGTGGCTGTATTCCAAGACGTTCACGCTAGGCAAGGTGGCGAAGGACGAGAAGGCGATCCTTGAGTTCGACGGCCTGGACACGCTTTGCGACATATTCCTCAACGGGCGCAAGGTCGGCGAGGCGGCGGACATGTTCATCCCTCACGAATTCGATGTGACGAAGAACGTCCGCGAGGGCGTCAACGAACTGGCCGTACTCTTTCGTTCGCCGGTGGTCGAATCGCAGTACGGCGAGATCGCCCCGATAGGCAATGCCGGGTCTACGTCCGAGCTGGAGGCGTTCCGAAAGCCCGCGCACATGATAGGATGGGACATCCTGCCGCGTTTCATTTCAGCCGGCATCTTCCGCGATGCGAGACTGGTGGTGCGCAAGACGGAACGGATCCGCGACCACTTCTGCGCCCTGCTTGGACTGGACGCGGAGAAGCGCTCGGCGCGATACATGCTGGATCTCAGGCTGGAGGGGCCGTTCCGCCGGCTTGACAGCTCCGAGATAGAGGTGACGGTGTCGCGGAAGGGCAAGGTTGTCGCACGGCCGCGAAAGAAGGTGCTGCACTGGACGCCCCGCTTCTGGTTCGGAATCGCCAATGCCGACCTCTGGTGGCCGCAGGGCTTCGGCGAACCGGCGCTCTACGACGTGAAGGTGGAATGGAAGGACTGCGCCACGAAAAACCTGCTCGCGGAAAAGAGCTTCAGGATCGGGGTCAAGAAGGTTGACTTCATCCTTTCCGACTACGATATCGCGACGAAGACGCCTGGCGAGATGAAGTTCGTGGTGAACGGCAGGCCGTGCTTCATCCGTGGTACGAGCTGGGTGCCGGTTGACGCGCTCCACTGCCGCGACAAGGATCGCATCATACCCACGCTCGAGCTGATCCGCGAGGCGAACTGCAACATGATCCGCGTGTGGGGCGGCGGACTGTACGAGCCGGAGATGTTCTGGGACTGGTGCGACGAGAACGGCGTGATGGTGTGGCAGGACTTCTGCTTCGCCTGTACGCAGTATCCGCAGAACAACATTGAACTGCAGGAGCTGATGCGCAAGGAGACGATATCGGTCGTCAAGCGCCTGCGCAACCATGCGTCGCTTGCGCTCTTCTGCGGCAACAACGAGAACGATTCCGTGTTCCGCCTGGGGCCGTGGCGCAACTACGGCGCGGATCCCAACCGGGACATCTTCTCCCGCCGCCTGCTTCCAGACGTGCTTCGCGAGTTCGATCCCACGCATCCATATCTGCCGAGTTCTCCGTACGTCGATTCCGACGTGGTGGCGGGACGGACCAGGTCTGTCGAAGGCCACTACTACCGCCGCTGGTGGAAGGGCGAGCTGTTTACGGCAACGCACGAGAAGTTCTACAGCGAGTTTGGATGCCACGGCTGTCCGTCGGTTGAATCGATACGCGAGATGTTCTCGCCGGAATGCCACGAACCGTTTGTCAGCCCCAAGGAGAAGAACGTGATGTGGAACGTCCGCTACGTCCCCTACACGCCGGGCGAATATCTCTCGAACGAGCTGGTTCCCGGCGAACCGCCGGCCGGCGTCTTCGACTTCAACGACCAGTGGATCAAGCGCGGCGTGTGCGTCTTCGAAAACGACCTCGCCCGCAACAAGTTCGTAGGCTGCCGCAACCATCGCATGATCCTGCAGATGCACATGCTCTTCGGCGAGATAGAGACGGATCTGGAAGGGTTCGCCCTGCAGAGCCAGTGTGCGCAGGCCGAAGGCATGAAATTCATCGTAGAGCACTGCCGCTCGCGCAAGTTCGAAAAGAAGACGGGCATGACATGGTGGAACATGCGCGACGGGTGGCCGATAATATCGGATTCCGTGGTGGATTACTACGGGCGGCGAAAGCTTGCATACGAATACATCAAGCGGGCGCAGCAGAACGTGCTCGTGATGGTTGACGAGAATGGCGACGTTCTTGTCGTCAACGATCTGCTCAAGCCGGTGAACGGCCATGCCGTCATGATTGACGCCGAGACGGGCAAGACGTTCTTCGACGGCGATTTCGCCTGTGGAGCGAATGCCGTCGCCAAGGCCGGCGCGATAAAGCTTTCCGGGCAGGGCGTGGTCAGGATACGCTATGCCGTGGAGGGCAAGGAATATTCAAGCCACTATCTCTACGGCGGGCCGACGCAGAAGCTTACGGGCGAGAAGAAGATAAAGTTCGCGGACTACCGCCGCTGGATGGGGCTTTGACAGCGGTTACAGGAACCGGCCGGTGAGGCTGGCGGGGTTCTTCGCTATGTCGGCGGGCGTCCCTTCCGCCACGAGGTTGCCGCCGGCATCGCCACCTCCCGGACCGAGGTCGACGATCCAGTCGGCGCAACGCATCACGTCCACGTTGTGCTCGATCACGATGACGGTGTTGCCGCCCTCGCGGAGCTTCAGCAGCAGCTTCATGAGTTTTGCGATGTCGTCGAAGTGGAGGCCGGTTGTAGGCTCGTCGAGCAGATAGAGCGTCTTGCCGGTGGAACGGCGCGAAAGCTCTGTCGCAAGCTTTATGCGCTGCGCTTCGCCGCCCGAGAGCGTCGTGGCGGGCTGCCCGAGGCCGATGTAGCCGAGTCCCACGTCCGCAAGCGTCTTGAGCTTGGCGGCGAGGCGTGGTACCTTGGCGAAGAATTCGCAGGCTTCGGCCACCGTCATGTCCAGAACGTCGGCGATCGTCTTGCCGCCGTATGTGACCTCCAGCGTCTCCTTGTTGAACCGCCGTCCTCCGCACTGTTCGCAGGTCACGTACACGTCCGGCAGGAAGCTCATCTCCAGCTTGCGTACGCCGTCGCCTCCACACGTCTCGCAGCGTCCGCCCTTGACGTTGAAGCTGAACCTGCCTGCCGTGTAGCCGCGCGCGCGCGCGCCTTCCGTCTTGGCGAAGAGGTCGCGGATGTCCGAGAAGAAGCCCACGTACGTGGCCGGATTCGAGCGCGGCGTGCGCCCGATGGGCGACTGGTCGATTTCGATGACCTTGTCGATATGTTCCACGCCGGCGAGTTTGCGGAACTTGCATGGCGTGGCCTTGGCATGGTAGAGCCGGCGCATCAGCTCGCACTTCAGCGTCTCTTCCACAAGCGTCGACTTGCCCGATCCGGAAACGCCCGTGACGACGGTGAACGTGCCAAGCGGGAAGCGGACGGTGATGTTCTTCAGGTTGTGTCCCGTGCATCCGCTGATGGTGAGCCAATGGCGATTTGAGATTGAGGATTGAAGATTGAGGATTGAAGATTGAGGATTGAGATTGGATTTTCTTTTGGGCTTCGCGCGACAATCTACAATCTTCAATCTACAATCTTCATTCTTCAATCTACAATCTGCAATCTGCCTACGCCCCGTCAAATAATCCGCCGTCAACGTGCCTGACTTCAGAAGGCCGGCGTAGTCGCCCTGGTACATCACGCGGCCGCCTTCGCGTCCTGCGCCGGGGCCGAGATCCACGATCCAGTCTGCCGTGCGCATCATTTCGCCGTCATGCTCTACGATGACGACCGTGTTGCCGCGGTCGCGAAGGGTCTTCAGCATGGCGATGAGGCGTTCGTTGTCGCGGGGGTGTAGCCCGATGGTAGGTTCGTCAAGCACGTACAGTACGCCGACGAGGCCGCTTCCGATCTGCGAGGCAAGGCGGATGCGCTGCATCTCGCCGCCGGAGAGCGAACCTGACGGCCGGTCGAGAGTGAGGTAGTCGAGGCCGACGTCGTTGAGGAAGCCGAGGCGTTTGACGATCTCCTTCAGGACATCTTTCATGGCGGCGGCATCTGCCGGTTCCAGCGTGATGGTCTGGAAAAAGCGCAAGGCGTCCTTCACCGGCATGGCCATCACATCGACTATGGTCTTGCCGGCGACGGTGGCGGCGCGGGATTCCGGCCTGAGGCGCGTGCCGTGGCAGGCGGGGCAGGGGCGGTCGCTCTGGTATGCCTCGAACTTCTCGCGGCGTTCGTCGCTCTCCGCGTTCTCCATCATGCGCTTCACCGAGTCCAGCACGCCGGCGAAAGGCTTGTCCTCCTTTCGCCAGGGAAGGATGAGGTCGTCGTCGAAACCGTGCATCAGCTTATGGCGGAAATCGGCGGGGAGCTTCTCGTAGGGCGTGTCGAGCTTCACCTTGTACTGCTTGGCGATACGGGCCAGGATTTCGTTGTAGTACATTATGGCCATGTGGCCGGCGCGCCGCCACGGGTGGATGCACTCCCGCAGGGGGAGCGTCTTGTCGGGCACCACGAGGTCCTCGTCGAAGAAGTAGATGGAGCCGAGCCCGCCGCAGGTGGGGCACGCGCCAAACGGCGAATTGAATGAGAACGAGCGCGGCTTCAGCTCGTCGAAGGAAAGCTCGCAGTCGGGACAGGCGTTCTTCTCGCTGTAGGTGGTCTCGCCCGTGCCGAGGCGGTCGACGGAGATGAGCCCGTTGCCGGTCTTGAGGCCGAGCTCCACGGAGTCCGTGAGGCGAGTGACGAACTGCGAGTTAATAGTGAAGAGTGAAGAGTGAAGAGTTGTGACGCCCTCTTCACTCTTCCCTCTTAACTCTTCACTCTCTTCCCTCTTCCCTCTTCCCTCTTCACTCTTCCCTCTTAACTCTTCACTCTCTTCCCTCTTCCCTCTTAACTCTTCACTCTTAGGAATCACCAGGCGGTCGATGACGACGTCGATGGAATGGTTCTTCTTCTTGTCGAGGGCGGGAACCTCCTCGATGGGGTACGTGGCGCCATCCACGCGCACGCGCACGAATCCGGCACGGCGGATATCGGCGAACGTCTCCTCGTGGCGGCCCTTTCGGCCCTTGACGACAGGGGCGTAGATGATGAACTTCGTTCCGGCGGGAAGTTTCAGGAGTGTCTCTACGATCTGTTCGGCGCTCTGGCGGCGGACGGGTCGGCCGCATTTGGGGCAGTGGGCCACGCCCACGGAGCCGTAGAGGAGGCGCAGGTAGTCGTGGATTTCCGTGACGGTGGCTACGATGGAGCGCGGATTGCCGCCAGACGTGCGCTGTTCGATGGCGATGGCAGGGGACAGACCCTCGATGCGCTCCACATCCGGCTTTTGCATCTGATCCAGGAATTGCCGCGCGTATGCGGAAAGCGATTCCACGTAGCGCCGCTGGCCCTCGGCGTAGAGGGTGTCGAACGCGAGGGACGATTTGCCGCTGCCGGAGAGTCCGGTGACGACGGTAAGCGAGTTGCGCGGGATGCGCACGTCGATATCGCGCAGGTTGTGCACCTTCGCCCCTTCGATGATGATGTCTGACATAGCTGTTGGAGGTAGTATATCAAAATCTACTCATAACCTGATCATCTTTCTCTGCGGGGAACACACGAACAGCGCGGTGGCGGCGACGAGGGAGGAAACCAGCATCGTGATCCAGTAAGCCGTCATGCCAGGGTAGAATGCCCTTGTCGCGAGGAAGAGCGGAATCCAGAAGCCGACCGAGGTCGCGAACTGGATGCGGAAGACGGTGGCGGTTTCGCCGCGCCCGCGCATATGCGCCTGCAGGATCTGCACGAGCGACTCAAATGGCGCTTTCGCCATCAGGATCGCTACAAGCGCGCCTGCCGACACGCGGAACGCTTTGGCGAAGTCCGCGTTGCCATGCGCGGCAAATGCGTCGAGGAGGCCTGTGCCGAAGAGAGCGAGAACGCCGCAGAATATGGCCGTGTAGACGAAGATCAACCGCACGGCGGGACGGAGCGCCGCACTGCGCTCTTCCGCGTGACTGCGCGCCGTCGTGATCTCAAGCGCCTGCGCAAGCCCCTGCGGGAATGCCTGGTAGATTCCGTTGACGGCGAAGGCGGCCGTGCTTGCGGCGACGGCGGCGGGCGCACACTCGGCGAGGACGGCCGTGAACACGAAGAAGCCGCCTATGTCTATCACGGCCCTGACCCCGCTGGGAATTCCTAGCCGCAGGATCTCGGCGAAGTCGGCGCGGCACATCTGCCGTGCCGACGCGGCGACTGGACTTAGGCGGATCGTCAGGGCGAGGATCAGGCACAGGACGGCGTGCGCGACCGTCGCGGCCCATCCGGCGCCGACCACGCCGCGCACGGGAAGTCCGAACTGTCCGTCGATGAAGACCGGGGCTAGTGCGATGTTGACGAGGAACCCGAATATGGTGACTGCGCCAACGAAACGCGTCTTCCCCTGGCCCGTGAAATATCCGCCAAGCACCGCCGCAAGCGCGGTAAAGAATCCGTTCACGAGGAGCACATCGTAGTACGCCGATTCTGCGGCGAGCACTTCCGGCAACGTGTTGAACATTCCGAGGACGGCGTGTCCTAACGGTACGGCGGCGAAGAACAACGGGACGGACAGCCCAACCAAGACGAGCGCGGCCTTGAACGCGGCGACTGCGCCCGGCACGTCGCCGGAACCGTGGCGACTGGCGAATATCGTTCCGGAGTAGCCGAGCGCGGAGATCGCGAGGGACGAGACGGTCACGGCCAGCATGGATCCAGGAAGCGACGCATGGAATGCGGCCGTCGAGGACCTTGAGAGGAAATAGCCCGTCACGAAGGTGTTCGTCGCAAAGGCGAGCTGCGCGAACGTGAGCGGAAGTGCGAGTCGCTGAAGGGAGAGTACGGGGCTCATCCGCGTTCTCCCGCGTTTCGGTTTTGCCACTCCCGCATCGTCATGCCGAACCGTTGTCTGAAGAGCCGCTTGAGATAGGCATCGGATATCCATCCGCACAAATTGGCGATCGGGCCGATGTCCTGCTTCGGGTCGCGCAGCAGCTCGAGGACCCTTTCAAGCCGGACGGCGGCGATTTCCTCGGTAATGCGTCGTCCCGTTGCCTGCCTGAACCTGGTTTCGGCAAGGCGTTCGCTTACGCCCATCGCCTTTACGACCTGCGCGGCCTTCAGCCCCGAGCAGGCTTCGCGTCGGATGATGTCGAGCACGTCGGAGACCCGCTTGCCGACAACGGCGAGGCGACGCGTGGAGAGACGGGATGTGATGCCGAGCGGCTCGTATTCCATCCGCTGCGGTTTCATGTTCCTGTTGCTGATTCGTCTTGCCAGTAGCCGCGCCGCGAGTGTTCCGGCCTTCCTGAAGTCGGGACGCACGCTGGAGAGGGAGGGATGGAGGTTGTCGCAAACCAGCGGATTGTCGTCGACGCCGACTACCGCGATGTCGCCCGGCACGGCGAGTCCGAGCTCCCGGCAGACGTCAAGCACGACGGCGGCAGTGTCGTCATTCACGGCAAAGATGCCGCATGGCCTGGGGAGCGAGGCGATCCATGGCTTGAGGCGCACGACCAGGTCGTTCTTGTTGCCGAAGGTCCAGGGGTCTTCGAGCGTCGCGCAACTGCGCCCCGACGCGGAGAGGATGCGGGCGAAGCTTTCACGGCGCCGGCGGCTCCAGCGGACGCGGTGGCTCCAGCCGACGAAGGCGAAGTTCGCGCAGTCGGCCTTCGCAAGTTCGCGGTGCGCGAGCTCGGCAATCGTCGTGTCGTCGTTCTCGATGGAAAAGACGTGCGCATCCTTCATTGCTCGGTCGTCTGGATCGATGTGGACAAGTGGGAGCCGCCCGAACGTCTTGCTCGGCGGCAGAAGGTTTGACGACCCTTCGAGGATGCAGCCCACGGGATTCCAATACCTCAGCACGGTTCTGATCGGCTGCTTGAGGCGGTACAGCTCGATCTCCTCGACGTGCCATCCCTTCTCTGCGGCAACGGCACGTACGCCGGCGAGTTCGGATATCCGCGAACCTGCCAGAAGGTCGGTGATGAAGAGGATCGTTTCCATTACGCTGCAATTGTATCACGAACAGCCCGCCCGCGCAACATCAATGTGCGGTTTAGGCTTGTTTTTTCGTTCGGTTTTGGATGCAAGCGCCATTCGGACATTTGCTATACTAGTCGCGCTACGAGAAGACCACCAAAGGAGGGCATTATGACGGCCTCAAGAAAATCCTTGATCCTTCTATTCATAGGTGCGTTCGCCGTGTCCGCAGCGGCAACCGACTACTACGTTGCCACGACCGGCAACGACAGCGACGACGGTTCCGCCGCGACACCGTTCGCCACGATCGATGCGGCGATCACCGCCGCAAGCGACGCAAGCGACGTCATCCATGTCGCCGTCGGCACCTACTCGACGACAACGCAGTGGGGGCCGAACCTAAAAGCCAAGCTCATTGGCGAGGGCGCAACACGTGATGATGTCGTGATTCAGTCTGCCGGTACATACCGCACCCTCCGCATGGCCGCAGGGTCATGGGTAGAGAAGGTGACGATTGTCGGCGAAGGCACCTACAAGGCCGACAAGGGCGGCGCCATCGAGATGTCTGGCGGCACGGTGACGAACTGTGTCATACGCGACGGCACGGCGAAGAACGGCTCCGCCAACACCGAGGGCGGCAACCTCTACGTTAACTCGAGCGGGGCGCTCGTAGTCGATTGCGTCATTTCCGGCGGCCACGCCACCAAGCGCGGCGGCAACGTCTATCTCGACGCCGGCACCGTCCGCGACTGCACAATCACCGGCGGCATTAGCGACAATGTCGGCGGCAATGTCCTCCAATACAATGGCAACCTTGTTCACAGCGTCATTACAGGCGGCACGGCCGTGAACGACGGCGGCAACATCCGCATGCTCGGCAGCGGCGCACTTGAGGACTGTGTGATTTCCGGCGGCACCGTCACGGCTACCGATAAGAAAGGCTCCAACGTCTATATGGACAACTCAGCGAAGATGTCGCGCTGCCACCTTGTCGGCGGCGCCAATACGTCGGCCTACAACGGCGGCAGCCTTTGCGTTTACAGCTCGTCGGCGCGCGTCGAGGACTGCCTCGTCGAGGGCAGCGAATGCGGAGGCATCCTGCTGGGCGGGACATCCTACCTCTACAACTGCACCGTCGTTGACAATGACAAATATGGTGTTTGGGCGTGGAACAACACGCAACACATTTTCAACACTGTCATCTACGGAAACACGGACGGCGATTCAAACAAGGACTGGACGGGCAACATGCCGGAGAACTCTTCAGCCGAATTTCTGAACAACGCAGTCACGGAGAATGGCAGCCGCCACACGACAAGTGCCTACCCGACGCTTGTTCTGCTCGCCGACGACTCCGCCTTTGTGGATTACGCAAATGGCGACTACTCCCCTGCTCCGGGCGGCGCACTTGTCGATGCGGGCATATCCGACCCGCGTGGCGCGTCTGCCTCCGCGACCGACCTCGCCGGCCACCCGCGCGCCAGCGGCGACGTCGACATCGGCTGCTACGAATACCAGAAGCCTGACATGACCGTGCGCATCGACGGCGCGACCTACAGCCAGGCATTCGCCCCCACGACAGTCACGTTCACGCATGTCGTCGAGAACTCCGCCGATCCCGATACGGTTACGTTCACTTACGACTTCGGCGACGGTTCCGCGACCGAATCGACCTCGGGATCGACGATTTCCCACGCCTACGCCAACCCCGGCATCTATACCGTCACAATCACGGCGGACAGCGAATGCGAGAATGACGAGACAGCCACGATGGTTTACGATGGTTACGTGCGCGTGGCGTCCTCTACGGTTTACGTTACTGCCGGCAACACGTCCGGACAGGCATTCCCCTACGACAGCCCCGCGACAGGCTACTCCTCGCTGAAAACGGCCGTCTCCGAGGCGCTCGACGGCTACACGCTGCTGATTGGCGAGGGCATCTACGAGACGACAGACCAGATTTCGTTCAACAAGGCGCTAACGCTGCTTGGCCTCGGCGACACGCCGGAAGCGGTAATCGTCCGCAACACCTCAGTGGCGACAAACTCCTACTACCACCGCACCCTTGAAATGAACAACGCGGCCGGACGCATCGAGAACATCACTATCGAGGACGGTCGCGTCAGGAACGAAAACGGCGGCAACCTGCGTCTTGTGACCGGTGTTGTCTCCAACTGCGTGATTCGAGGCGGTATCGCCGTTGCCGATGGTAGTAACGGTGCCGGCGGTGCCGTAGCGATTGCCGGCGCGGCCACGCTCACCCACTGCGTGATCTCCAATAATGTCGTGTTCGGCACTTCCTCCAACCAAGGGCTTGCCGGCGGTGCCGTGTTCATCGCTTACGGTGCACAAAACGCACGGGTGTCCAACTGCCTGATCGTCTACAACACTTACATAACCAGCGGTGACGAGCCAAAGGACGGCGCGGCCGGCATTCGCTTCGGCGGCAGCAACAACAACACGCAGATCGAGAACAACACCATCGTAGCCAACACGGTGGAGGGTTCCCTGAAGGACGACTCGGCCGGTGTCCACTGCACGACCTGGTATGGCCGCCTCCGCAACAACATCATCGTCGGAAACTATGAAACCGGCAAGGATAAATACACATCCATCAAGATGGACACGGAGCATGGCACCTACGCGAACAACATCGACGACGCGACGGCGTTCACGGTTTTCAAGAGTTTCGCGAACGGTGACTTCACGCTCAACTCCGCTGGCGCGGCTGTGAACAAGGGCACGACTTCTGATCTGACGCTCCTGCCAGCTGTCGATCTTGCCGGGAATCCGCGCGTGTTTGCGGACGTGATCGATATCGGATGCTACGAGTGCCAGGTGAAGGGCGGTTTCACGATCATTTTCCGTTGAGTCACTGCAAACGTCTCGCGCGATGAGGGCCTGCCTAACCATAGTAGTCGCTTGCCCGCTCATCTGCGCGGCAACGGCGGTTGACGAACTTTCGCTCGCGCGGGACAGGGTCGAGGCGATTCAGAACGGCCGCCTTACGTTCGGGCCTGGCGACTCAGTCGTGTTGCGGAGTTCGAGCGCCGAGTATTCATCCGGTCTCCGCATGCTTCCTCCGATGGGAAAGACTTCATTTGACCTGTCCTCCGCGCGATACCTCGCCGCCGACGTCGAGAGCCTTGCCGACCACCAGCAGCGGCTGTGCCTTCAGATCAAGGCGGCAGAGGGCGAAGCATATGCCGGAATCGCCATTGACCCAGGCGAAAAGGCCACGCTGAAGCTTCAGCTCCCGCATCAGTCGATCTATTCGTTTCCAAGCGGCGCAAAGGGCGTCAGGACGCTCAACACCGCCGCGATAACGAACATCGCGTTCCTGATCGTATGGCCATACGAGGGGCAGTTCTCAAATCTGATCCACTGCCGTATCTCCAACGTCCGCCTGACAGGTGCCCCCGACTGGGCGCGTGGCGTGGCGCCGGGGGCGTATCTTCCGTTTGTTGACAAGTTCGGACAGTTCGCGCACGGCAAGTGGAAGGGCAAGGTTAGGTCTTACGACGAGTTGCGCGCAGATCTCGCCGACGAGCAGGGGAAACTTCAGGGAGCACCGAGTTCATGGGATGAATACGGCGGATGGTCGGAAGGTCCGCAACTTGAGGCGACGGGACACTTCCGCACTGAAAAGGTGGATGGCAAGTGGTGGCTCGTCACGCCGTCCGGGCACCTCTTCTATTCGCTCGGCATCAATGTCGTCAAGACAGACAGCGACGCGCCGAACGGGACGCTGCATCCAGACTGGTACGCAAGCTCGGCTCGGTCGTCAATGAGTTTCCCCACGTGGAACCTGCGCGAGAAGTTCGGCAAGGCGGACTTCAAGGCCGATTACTACGACTTCGTCCTGCGGCGGTTCGATTCATGGGGCATCAACACGATCGGCAACTGGTCCGACGGCGATCTGACCAAGCTTGGGCGAAAGCCGTACATGCTGACGGCCGTGGCGAAACCCTCGGGACTGCCGTATCTCCCGGACGGGTTCTACGACACGCTCGACGCGACGTTCGCGGAGAAGATGAAGGAGGCCGTGTCCAACGCCCTGGCCGTGGCCGGCTCGGCCGCCGCGCAGGCGGCGAACGACCCGATGTGCATCGGGTTCTTCATCGACAACGAGTTGGCTTTTCCGTCGGACAGCGCCTACTACGAACCTTATTTCAAGGCGTGCAAGGAGGCGCTCTCCGCAGCCGCGCCGGGCAAGCTGTATCTCGGCTGCCGGTTCAAGAGCCTGCGCAACTCTGACGCGCTATGGAACGCGGCGGCGAAATGGTGCGATGTGATTTCCGTCAATTCATACGTGAACAGCGTGGCTGTCTTTACCGATGGCGACTATGCCGCGCCGAATTTTGACAGGCCCGTCCTGCATTCGGAGTTCCATTTCGGAACGATGCACAGGGGGATGTTTTCGGCGGGGTTGTGTCCCGTGGGCGACCAGTGCGAGCGGGGGAGGAACTACCGGCGCGTCGTGGAGGGTGCGCTACGCCATCCGCTCTTTATCGGCTCGCATTGGTTCCAGTATCGCGACCAGCCGCTCGTGGGACGAGGTGACGGCGAGAACTACCAGATCGGTTTCGTGGATGTCTGCGACAGGGTCTATCCCAAGCTCGTGGAAGCGGCTCGCGCGATGGGCGAACGGATGTACGGAATTCGGTATCAAGGAGAAGGAGGTTCGAGAAAATGAAGCGGGTTTTCATTGCTGTTTCCCTCTTGGCCTGCGTCACCTCGTTGGCGCTGACGCTCGACGACTTCCAGACCGTCCACAAGGCGATCGTGGTGCGCGAGGGGACGAATCGCGTCCGCGTGAAGTTTCCGAGCGCGGAATGGGGGACGGGAATCAAGTGGGAGTCGCAGAAGGGAACCGACATGTCCGGCGCGCGATGGCTCGCCGTGGACGTGGAGAACCTTTCGCGGACGCGGCAGTCGCGTCTGACGATGCATGTCTCGGCCGGCGGGGTCTCGGGAGACTCCGGCGACCACGCAACGGCCATCTTCAAGAAGAACCGTTCGATCAACACCGGCATAGGTCTCAATCCGGGCGAGACGGGCACGATGCGCCTGATGTTGCCGCATATCGGCATCTACGGTGCGCCGGAAGGCGCGAAAGGGCCTTATGTCATCGATACGGCGCATGTGACATCCGTCCATTTCCAGATGCAGTGGCCGTATGAGGACGAGGTTGACGACCTCGCCGACCTGCGCATTTCCAACTTGCGCCTGGAGGGCGAGCCGGATGCGCCGAGGAAGGTAGATGCGGCGAAGTATTGCCCTTTCGTCGACAAGTACGGGCAGTTCGCGCACGGGGACTGGCGGTTCAAGATCCGTTCCGACGGCGAGCTGGCGGACGACCTTCCGGCAGAACTTGCCCGTTTGAAGCCGGCGTCCGAGACGTGGGACCGTTTCGGGGGATGGAAGGACGGCCCGAAGCTGAAAGCGACAGGTCACTTCCGCGCGGAGAAGGTTGGTGGCAAGTGGTGGCTCGTCACGCCGGACGGTACGCTTTTCTTCTCGGTGGGAGTGGACGTCACGCGCACGATGACGGACGTCACCGACGGCAGCCTCCATCCGTATTGGTACGAAAGCAAAGTTCCTCCGGACGGCAAGATGCCATTTACGCTCTGGAACCTTGAGAAGAAATTCGGGCGGAAGGATTTCGCCGCCGGCTACTACGATCTCGTCCTGAAGCGCTTCGACTCGTGGGGAATCAACACGATAGGGAACTGGAGCGCGCCGGAGCTGTCGCTCAAGTCGAAGAAACCGTACGTGATGAGCGTCCTCGAACGGGCAAAGGGCGTGAAGCGCCATCCGAAGTTCCACATCTACGACCTTGCTGATCCCGATTTCGAGAAGAACTTCCGCGTGGCCATCCGTGCGCGTTTTGCAGAGGATGTGGCGCTGGCGCACGCTGCGAAGGATCCGATGTGCATCGGCTTTTTTGTGGACAACGAGTTGCAGTTCCAGAAGTGGATTCCCGACGTCGGCGAGAATGTCGCCGCATCGTACCTCGATCTCTACTTCCGCATCTGCCGCGAGGAACTTGCGCGCGCCGCGCCGGGGAAGCTCTATCTCGGCAGCCGGTTCGTGGGATTCCGCCAGGCGGGCGTCCTCTGGCGCACGGCGGCGAGACATTGCGACGTGGTCACGGTCAACGCGTACGCCAATTCCGTGTACAACCTCTCGGAGAAGATGTTCGAAGAGGGCGCGGAGAAGCCGATCCTCGTGGGAGAGTTTCATTTCGGCTGCTACGACAGGGGGATGTTCAAGCCTGGACTCGCGCCTGTCTGCGACCAGGCGGAACGCGCCCGCAGCTTCACGCGCTTCGTGGAAGGCTGCCTACAGCATCCGCTGATCGTCGGCTGCCACTGGTTCCAGTACCGTGACCAGCCGCTTCTGGGACGCGGCGACGGCGAGGCGTACCAGATCGGCTTCGTCGATGTCGTGGACCGCCCATACCCCGAACTCACGCGCGCGGCCCGCAAGCTCGGCGGCGAATTGTACGAAAAGCGCTCAAACGGCGTCTGGTGAATTGGCAACGCGGGACGCATGTCCCGGTTTTGTGGTTGCATGATTCGCGGATGCGCCCGTACGCCGTCAGCAGCGGACGAGGTGGACTGTGGCGGTCGCTGGTCGCTAGAAGGGTGCGCGGGATTCGGCGTCACATCCAGTGCGCCTACGAGGGGATCCTGAAAAACACCCATTGCGCGACGTTCAATCATCATTGGCTCGTACCTGCAAGGTGCCACTTGGAAAGCTGACATCCTTAAATGAGTTGTCAAGCCATTTTTGAAGCAGTTCTGGCGCAATGGCTTCTATAAGTCCGCTGCCGCCAATCCTCGCCAATGCCCGCTCGCCGACTTTAGGACTATGGAAAAACCACCAAGGGGATTCCTCCTCTCCCATGGAAATTTCCGAAAGAAGCATGGCATCGTCAATACGGTTGACTGCGGCAAGTCTCGTTTCGTCATTCAATGACTTGTCTCTTGCTATTTCCGACAGCAGCTGCTGGTCGGTAATTGCGTCCACGACAAGACGTCCAATCCAATTGTCTTTTACAAGCGGCACAAGCGACCGCTGATCATTTACCCTGCATAGAGCCGTTCGCTTGTCAGCTTCGGAAATGGAATCGTTGCTTGCGAAAAAATCCATGATTTCGGCCACATTGGATACAAGCGAAGAAAGTCGCTTGGGAAGGATGCGTTCGTACAATTCTTTTTGCAGTTCGTATTCAGCCACGTCTCGCTGCCCGTAACCACGCCTGAGATTCACGAATGTTGAACTGAACGTTCATTCTCTCAAGAGCGTCAAGTTGCCCCACAGTCAGCACAGCCTGCAAGAGCCAACGCACCAATCGCGACAGCCATCATAAGTCTCTTCATTTTTACTTCCTTTTGCCCCTGTTTTGTTTGCGGGATAAGGAAAGAGGGGCACAATCCTCTCCCGCGTTTTTGAAATGCCGGACCGTTCCGGCGGTTTGAATTGTCGTGTATGCGGACGTGGCGGCGGAGCGGGCGGCGGTCGCGGGGCGACCGCCCTACCACGGTCGCGACGGAATTCGCCCGAGCCGCGAAGCGGTCGCAAGAGGCCGAGCGCGCCCCTCCCGTGCGGTCACGCGGGACACCTCGCCCCACCATGCGAGCACGCAAAAACGCATGCAAATCCGCGAAAGATGCTCCCGGTAGCCTGGAGTTTACCCGTTTTTTGAGCGTGGAAATGCGCCGCACCCGCATGGATAAAGGCTGAAGTGCGTTTCGGGATGTGGTTTTCGGCGTTTCGCGTC
>DFLH01000041.1:65057-68733 GCA_002373695.1 Verrucomicrobia bacterium UBA3624 | reverse complement strand
AGCACCAAAATCATTTTAGACCAGCACCAAAATCATTTTAGACCAGCATCAAAGCTCCAGAGGTCCCGGCGATCCAGCTCCTGCCAGGCTTCGCCGAGCTCTTCGACACCGACGACGGATAGCCATTTCGGACGCGAAACGCCGAAAACCACATCCCGAAACGCTCTTCAGCCTTTATCCATGCGGGTGCGGCGCATTTCCACGCTCAAAAAATGGGTAAACTCCAGAGAATGGTGGCGGGGGAATGAGGTTTGAACTGTGGTTTGCGGAGATAGACGCAAGAGCGGCTTGCGTTTAACCATTTGATCGCGGATGGTTGACAAGTGCCGTCTGAAAATATAGAATGCCGCCACCAACATGATGACGCCGGAGACAGTTGCCAGGATCAAGGACCTGATGTCGCAGGCCTCTGTATACGAGGAGGACCTGGAGGAGTCGTTCATCCTTGGAGGCGGTCCCGGAGGTCAGAAGACGAACAAGACTTCCAATGTCGTGAGGCTGTTCCATCTGCCCAGCGGTATCCAGGTGCGTTGCGGCGAAAACCGTTCGCGCGAAATCAACCGGTGGCTGGCGCGCCGGGCGTTGGCGGAGAAGATACTCGAACGCGAACAGGGACGGAAGTCCGCACTTCAGCAGGAACGCGAAAAGAAACGGCGGCAGAAACGCCGCCGGTCGCGCCGGCAGAAGCAGAAGATGCTCGACGACAAGCATGCGCACGCCGAAAAGAAGGCGCTTCGCCGCCCGGTCGACTACTGACTCGACTCACAGCTTGGCGAACTCTTCCCAGCCCTTGCGTACCGGCGGCCCGTCCAGCAGCGCGTTGGCGGTGTCGTTGTCCGTAAAGCGCAACTTGGAACGGTCGAACGTCAGAACAGGTGCCGCCAGCCGCTGCGCAAGAGCGCCGAGCGCCAGCACCTGGGACAGTGGTCCGGCCACCGAGAAGTCGGAATTTGCCCGTTCCTCTCCCCTTACCGCCCTGAGGAAGTTCAGGTAATGTCCGCTGCACCCCTTCGGGAAATCGTGCAGCGCGCCCTTGACGGAAGGATCGCGAGGATCGCCGCCTGCCACGAGTTCCAGGGGTGCGCCATGGCTGGCACGGGCAAGCACGCGCCCGTCTTTGAGGTACAATTCAGCCCCATAATCCCTACGCCGCCATTTCTTTGCCGTCACATTCTCCGGCATCGCGGGGAAGTTTCCGGCGCCGTCATGCCATACGAGGCGGCATTCCGACAAGCCGTCACCGCGTGCGGGAAACGTATACGCGATTGTCGATGCCATAGGGAACACCACGTCCGTACGGCGGTCGTTTTGCAGCGTTTCGATCTTCGACGGCAGTCCCAGCTTCAGGAACTCGTGCGCGGCATCGAATATGTGGGCGCCCCAGTCTCCCAGCGCACCTGTGCCGTATTCGTAGAAGCAGCGCCAGTCGCCGTTGATGAAATTGTGGTTGTACGGACGGAACGGCCGCTGCGAGAGCCAGACATCCCAGTCCATATCCGCTGGTTCCGCCTCTTCGCCAGGCATGTTCTTCATCGTGCCGCCCCATTTGAACCATCTGCGGTTGTTGGCGCACATGAACGCGTTGATCAGAGTGACATCCTTCAGCCAGCCATGCTCGACGAGCGATTTCATCTGCCAGTAGTTGGCGTCGGAATGGCCCTGATTGCCCATCTGGGTGACTACCTTGTGCCGCCTTGCCGCATCAGCCATGATACCGATCTCGCGGAAGCAGTTGCCCATGGGCTTCTCGCAGTAGACCGCCTTGCCCATAGACATGGCAAGCATCGCCGCAGGAAAATGCGAGAAGTCGGGAGTCGCAATGCAAACCGCATCGATGTCACGCGCATGTTCGTCCAGCATCTTGCGAAAATCCTGGTATCGGGGGACGTCCGGAAACAGCTTCAAGACCCGCTCCGTATGCACCGCGCCCATCTGGGTGTCGCAGAACGCGACAACGTTCACGATGTCCTTGTAGTAGGCGAACATCTCGAAGTCACGGCCTGCCTGGTTGCCGATCCCTACGAACGCCATGTTCACCTTGCCGTTGGGGCTGGCCGCAGAGGCGCGCAGGAAAGGGAATGCACATGCGGCACATTTTATAAACTCACGTCGCTTGATATTCATGCGGGACAGTATAGCATATTCTTCAGGGATGCGGCACGGCGGCACCCGATGGGCGCATCGGGGAAATTCTTTCCTCTTCTCAATATCCTTTCATCACGTTTTCGGCGCGGCGGATGTAGGCGTCCTGCTCGCTCTTCGAGAGGTCGTTCCAGCGCACGTTCCAGCCGCACACGCGCACCTGCAGGTTCTCGTACTTCTCGGGGTGCGCCTGCGCGTCGCGCAGCTCCTCCGCGCTGAACACGGTGAACTGGATCACGCTGCCGCCGTTCCTGTGGAACTGACGGACGAGCGCCTTCATCACCTCGAGGCCCTTCTTGCCGTGGCAGACAGACGGGTGCAGCATCATGTCGAGCGGGTAGTCTGCCGGGAGCTTCGTCACGTCGGACGCGGCGAGCGTGTTCACGAGCGCCGTCGCGCCCTCGGTGTCAGCGCCCATTGTGGGCGAGAGGTTCTTCGACATCTCCTCGCCTTTCCGGCGTCCGTCGGGCGTCGCTCCCGTCTTCTCGCCGAGGATGATGAACTGGCGCGCACAGTGTCCGGAGGCGAGGAAGATGCCACCCTTCGAGTTGGGCTTGCCGTTCAGCTGCCCGGCGAAGCAGTCGATCAGCTCCGCGCCGAGCGCGTTCGCCTCGGGGTCGTTGTTGCCCCACTTGCGCTTGGAGCGCAGCATCCTGAGGCGCAGCGGTTCGTGGCCCTTCCAGTCCGCCGCCATGACCTTCCCGAGCTCCGCGAGCGACATCTCCTTCTTCTCGTAGACGATCTCCTTCACGGCGAGCAGCGCGTCCACCGTCGTGCCGGGACCGACGGCGAGGATTGACGAGTTGTTCCCGCGCGGGCAGCCGTTCGCGAAGCCGTCCCGGTGCGTCTTGAGCGCGTGCTCGGTGGAGAGCGTCATCAGGTTCGCGGGGTTCACCTCGGGCAGGACCTTCTCGAACTCGAACGCCACCTTGCGGCAGCGGTCCGTGACGTCGGCGAGCCGCCGCAGGTACTCGGCCTTGAAGGCCGCGAAGTCCGGCCAATCCGGCGGTCGCGGGGCGACCGCCCTACCGTCGTCCGGTAGGGTCACGCGTCCCGCGTGACCGTTTTGGTAGGGCGGGCGCCCCGCGCCCGCCGCAGCCGCCTCCGCGAGCATCTTCTCCACGGGCTTGAGGAAGTTGACGTGCCCGACGCCCGTGCCGTTCACGCTGTCGCGGAGGCCGAACTCGTAGCAGCCGCGCACGACCATCGTACGGCAGTCCTCGTCGCTCGCGTGGCTCCACTTCTTGAGAGCGCGCGCCGTCGGCTCCTCGCCGATGAAGGAGATCGAGCGGTGGCGGCGCGCCATGTCCATCATCTTGTCCAGCGCCCAGTCGGGCGTGTTGGGCGCAACCTTCACGAGGAACTTCGGCGTCGCGAGGTCGCATTCGTCCATCACCTCGAGGATGATCTTCGAGACGTGGTTGAACTCGCTCGTGCCGTCCTTCTTCGTGCCGCCGAGACCCACGGGCTGGTTCCAGTAGTTGGCGATGGAGCCCCACTGCCAGAGGAAGTGCTTGAGCTGCTCGCGGAACTC
>DFLH01000041.1:61115-64935 GCA_002373695.1 Verrucomicrobia bacterium UBA3624 | reverse complement strand
TCCAGCTCCGTGAGCGAACGGCACTGGATGCCGTCGAGGTGCTCCGAGTAGAAGAAGTAGAGCCACACGAACATCATCATGTCGTAGGCCGTCTGCGGCGGCCCCGAGCGCAACCGCTCCAAACACGCGATTTCTTTGATTAAGCGATTAAGTGGGGCTTCGCCCCCCAAGTGGTTAAGTGGGCCTTCGGCCCTAAGTGGGGCTTCGCCCCTAAGTGTCGCTTCGCGACTAAGTTTACTTAGGCCCGAAGGGCCACTTAGCGCCGAAGGCGCACTTAAAGCCGCCGAAGGCGCACTTAATCTTTTCTTCCCCTGCGCAATGAACCTGTCTATTCCCGCGAGGATGGCGTCCATCGCGATCATGAGCCCCTCGTAGAACGGGTCGCCCGGGGCGGCGTACTTCTCCAGGCGCTTCTTCATGCCCGGATAGCCGAGCGCCATGATCACGCGCCAGTCGGGAACCGAGTGGTCGAAGTCCTGCCACATGTTCCAGCTGCCGTCCTGGTTGCCCGCGCGCCATTCCTTCCGTACCCAGTCGGGAAGCATGCGCGCATTCACCTCGCGCGCACGATCGCCTTTCGTCACCTTCGTCACGGGCCGGTCGTTGCGGTCCCAGACGGCAATGGCGGGGAACCAGTCGAGCGGCGACACGTCGATGGACATCTTGAGCGCCTGCGCCGCGAATATCTTCGCCTTCGTGATGCGCCACGACTCGCCAGACGCCTTGCCCGCCGCCACGATCTCCGCGAGCAGTTTCTTCAGGCCCGGCACGTCAAGGCCCGTCGTCTTGTCGGTGACGTCCTGCCGGAATTTTCTGCGCAGGTAGGTATCCGTGTCCGTGATGTTCTCCACGTACGGGTCCCACCACGTCATGTCGGCGTAGCCTCGCTGTTTTCGCGCCGGCGCGCCGAACGCGCGCCAGCCCATCGAACCGACGGCGGCCATCCCGCCCAGAAACCTCTTCCGCGTCGTTTTCATGAAATCAACCCTCCACCTCTCACTCTTCACTCTTCACTCTTCACTCTTCACTCTTCACTATTCACTCTTCACTTCTTCTTCGGCATTGTGTCCTTCATGCCGAGCGCAAGGTACTTCGAGCGGGCGTAGTCGTAGTACTCGAGATCCACCACGGACGTCTTCGGGATGCCGAGCGATGCGAGGTAGCGGTGGCGCGCGGCTATGTCATCGCCGTCCGTGCAGCCGGGTACCACGAGGCACCGCACCTCCAGCTTCGCCTTCGCCGCCACGAGGTGCTCCAGGTTTTTCTTGATGATGCGGTTCGAGACACCGGTATGCTTCTGGTGAAGCGCGTCGTCCTCGGCCTTGTAGTCCGGCAGCCACATGTCGGTGACGGGCATGAGCGCGTTGATCGCCGCCGGCGGGGCGTAGAGCGACGTGTCCATGCACGTGTGCAGGCCCGCCGCCTTGAATGCCTTGAAGAGCCGCGCGGCCCATTCCCAGAAGAAGAGCGGCTCGCCGCCGGAGAGCGTCACGCCGCCGCCGGACTGGTCGTAGAACGCCTTGTCCTCCAGCGCCTTCGCGACGATCTCGTCTATCGTCATCGGCTTCCCGTAGAGCTTGAGAGCGCGCGTAGGACACGTCGCCTCGTCCATCGTGCATTTTTCATGGTGCTGGCAGAGGTGCTGGAAACGCGCCCACTGGGGCTTGGCGCTGATCGACTCCGGGTTGTGGCACCACACGCACTTGAGCGGGCACCCCTTCACGAAGAACGTCGTGCGGATGCCCGGCCCGTCATAGATCGCCATCCGCTTCGTATCAAGCATCAACGGTGTTTTCATGGCTGGTAGTATACCACATTTCGACAGGCATGTGGCAATCACCTGTTCGCGTCAGAAGCCGATGCTCACGATCCAGTCCACGATGCGCTGCTGCCACCCCTTCACGTTCACCTTGTCGCCGAGCCCGTGCGCGACGTTCGCGTAGATGAAAAGCTGCGCGGGAATCTTGCGCTTGTGCAGCTCCGTGTAGATCGCGACGGACGCCATCGGCGAATAGTTGTCCCTGTCGCCGTGCAGCATGAACATCGGCGGCGTCTTCGCGTCGAACTTGAACTCCGGCAGGATCGCCGCGCCGTCGCCGCGGCGCGCGTTCGGGCTGTCCTTGCCGTCGTCGAGCACGTAGGCGGGGTAGACCGGAACGGCGAAGTTGAGGTGGGCCGGGAGGTCGTCGACCGCGTCAACGCGGTCGTACAAGACATCCTGCGACGAGGTCGCGGAGATCGCGGCGAGGTGCGCGCCGGCGGAAAAGCCGATCGCGCCGATCTTCTCGGGCGACCAGCCGTACTTCGCGGCGTTGGCGCGCAGGATGCGGACCGCGCGGGCGCCGTCCTCGCGCGGCGCGTCGTAGATGTTCCGCCCCGCCCGGCGCGGAATGCGGTAGTGGAGCACCGCCACCCAACGTCCGGAATCGAGGATGGGCTTGCTGTCGCGGCAGATGTGGCCCGTGTGCTGCGTCTGGTAGCCGCCGCCCGGCATCACGACCACCATCGTGTCGCGCGGCGTTCCGGTCGGGCGCAGGATCACGACTTCGGGGCAGGAGACGTCGTACCGGCGCCACACCTTCCGTTTCGCATCGTAGGCGAAGCGCCCACGGCTGCACTCCGTCTCGTGCGGCGCGAGCCCCGGCCACAGGCGGATGCGCGCGACGATCCGCTCATGAAGTGCGCCGTACGCCTTGTCCTCGTTCTCCAGCGCAGACACCTCCGCCTGCGCCCAAGCCGACACGGCGGCCACGACAACGACAACACTCAAACCTAACCTATTCATCTTCACATTCCTTGCATCACGTTCTCGGCGCGGCGGATGTAGGCGTCCTGCTCGACCTTGCTCATGTCGTTCCAGCGCACGTTCCAGCCGCACACGCGCACCTGCAGGTTCTCGTACTTCTCGGGGTGCGCTTGCGCGTCGCGCAGCTCTTCCGCGCTGAACACCGTGAACTGGATCACGCTGCCGCCGTTCCTGTGGAACATCTCGACGAGCGCGCGCATGACGCCCAGGCCCTTTTCGCCGGAACAGACTGACGGGTGCAGCATCACGTCGAGCGAGTAGTCGCCTGGCAGCTTCGTCACGTCGGAGGATGCGAGCGTCGCCACGAGCGCCGTCGCGCCCTCGGTGTCCACGCCCATCGTGGGCGAGAGGTTCTTGCTGATTTCCTCGCCCTTCCGGCGTCCGTCGGGCGTCGCGCCCGTCTTCCTGCCCTGTTCGATGAACTGGCGCGCGCTGTGTCCGGAGGCGAGAAACACGCCGCCCCGCGAGTTGGGCTTGCCGTCCAGCTGCACGGCGAAGCAGTCGATCAGCGCCGCGCCGAGCGCGTTCGCCTCCGGGTCGTTGTTGCCCCACTTGCGCTTCGAGCGCAGCATCCGCAGGCGCAACGCCTCGTGCCCTTTCCAGTTCGCCGCCAGGACCGCGCCGAGCTCCGCGAGCGACATCTCCTTCTTCTCGTAGACGATCTCCTTCACGGCGAGGAGCGCGTCCACCGTCGTGCCAAGCCCCGCCGACAGGATGCCGGTGTTGTTGCCGCGCGGGCAGCCGTTCGCGAAGCCGTCCTTGCGCGTCTTGAGCGCGTGCTCGGTGGAGAGCGTCATCAGGAGCGCGGGGTTCACCTCCGGCAGCGCCTTCTCGAACTCGAACGCCACCTTGCGGCAGCGGTCCGTCGTCTCGGCGAGCCGCCGCAGGTATTCGGCCTTGAAGGAGTCAAAATCGGGATAATCCGGCGGTCGCGGGGCGACCGCCCTACCGTCGTCCGGTATGGTCACGCGTCCCGCGTGACCGTTTTTGTAGGGCGGGCGCCCCGCGCCCGCC
>DFLH01000041.1:0-60974 GCA_002373695.1 Verrucomicrobia bacterium UBA3624 | reverse complement strand
GCCCCGCGCCCGCCGCAGCCGCCTCGGCCAGCATCTTCTCCACGGGCTTCAGGAAGTTCAAGTACCCGCATCCCGTGCGGTTGCAGCTGTCGGCGAGGTCGAACTCGTAGCACCCGCGCAGGACCATCGTGCGGCAGTCTTCGTCGGAGGCGCCGCACCACTTCTTGAGCGCCCGTGCGGCCGGCTCCTCGCCGATGAAGGAGATCGAGCGGTGGCGGCGCGACATGTCGAGCATCTTCCTCCACGCCCAGTCGGGCGTATTGGGCGCTATCTTGACCAGGAACTTCGGCGTGGTGAGATTGCATTCGTCCACGACGTCCAGGATGATCCTGGAAACGTGGTTGAACGCGCTCGTGCCGTCCGCGTTCGTGCCGCCGAATCCCGCCGGCTGGTTCCAGTAGTTGTTGACGGAGCCCCACTGCCAGAGGAAGTGTTTCAGCTGCTCGCGGAATTCGGCCTCCGTCGTGCGCCCCGCCGCAAGGTCGGCGTCGTAGTACGGCGTGAGGAACACGTCGAGCTCCGAGAGCGAACGGCACTGGATGCCGTCGAGGTGCTCCGAGTAGAAGAAGTACAGCCACACGAACATCATCATGTCGTAGGCCGTCTGCGGCGGCCCCGAGCGCAACCGCTCCAGGCACGCGATTTCCTTGGTTAAGCGGTTAAGTGGGGCTTCGGCCCCTAAGTGGTTAAGTGGGCCTTCGGCCCTAAGTGGGGCTTCGCCCCTAAGTGTCGCTTCGCGACTAAGTTTACTTAGGCCCGAAGGGCCACTTAGCTGCGAAGCAGCACTTAAAGCCGCCGAAGGCGGCGACTTAATCTCTACAGGGCCACTTAGCGCCGAAGGCGCACTTAGGCCCGAAGGGCCACTTAGCTGCGAAGCAGCACTTAATCTTTTCTTCCCCTGCTCAATGAACCTGTCTATTCCTGCGAGGATTGCGTCCATCGCGATACGTAGCCCATCGTAGAACGGGTCGCCCGCGACGGCGTACTTCTCCAGCCGCGCCTTCATCCCCGGAAAGCCAATTTTCATGATCACGCGCCAGTCGGGCACCGAGTGGTCGAAGTCCTGCCACATTGTCCACGTGCCGTCCTTGTTGCCCGCCTGCCACTCCTTGCGCACCCAGTCCGGCAGCAAGCGGACGTTGACCTCGCCCGCGCGCTTCACCCGAACGTCCCTTATCGGCCTGTCGTTGCGGTTCCAGATCGCGATCGCAGGGAACCAGTCGAGCGGCGACACGTCGATGGACATCTTCTCTGCCTGCGCGGCGAAGCACTTGGCCTTCGTGACATACCACGGTTCGCCGGACGCCTTCCCAGCCGCCACGATCTCCGCGAGCAGTTTCCTCAATCCCGGCACGTCGAGTCCCGTGGCCTTGTCCGTCACGTCCTGGCGGAACTTGCGGCGCAGATAGGTGTCCGTGTCCGTGATGTTCGGCACGTACGGATCCCACCATGTGGTATCGAGCGCGCCGCGCTGCCTCCGTGCGGACGCGCCGTGCCTGCGAAGGAGTTCCAGCATCTTGCGGTCGAGCTTCGCCCCGTGCCAATCCTCGTACCTTACATCCAGGCGATGCGAATTCAAGATGCCGAAACGCGAACCGATGAAGCCCCAGCAACACCATCCCATCCCCATCTTGTTGAAAAGCCGCAGGCTGGACTCCATGAACCGCAGCGAATCCGCGTGTGCAGTGTGGTTGGCGCAACCGAACTCGCCCACCACGCACCACACGCCCTTCTTCACCGGCTCCTCCCACACGTTCAGCCCCTCGTTGAAGATCACGTTCATGCCCTCATCCGCAAAGCATGCACTGGGACAACGGGCGTCTCGCCCGTTGCTCATCGGAAACGGCTCTGCCGTTTCCCACCCCGCAAACCTGCGGCTCCACGCCACATTCCGCTGCTCGCTCCCCCATTTCCCATCAATATCCAGAGCGGCCTCCGCGCCACCCACCCCGCGTGCCACCAGCTTTCGCATCCGCGCCCAATCCCCCTTCACCACCTGAATCGACAATTCCTTTGCCGCCTGCCCCAACTTAAAGGCGAGCGGCTTGAGGTACGTTCCGCGTAGCGCACCCTTCCCTTGATACCGGCTAAGCCCCGACCACGCCGGATCGCCCTCCTTCGGCTCCAGCGCAAACGACGCGACCTCCGCGCCATCCGCCTGAACGGAAACCGTCACCGGCCCTGACACCGTCTGCAGGCATAGCCTGTAGTCCGCCGCCGGCGCATCCTGCACCGTGAACGGTTCGTGCAGGTCTTTCCACCGTGGTCCCCACAACCTCCCCACGGGACGATCCTTCGGCGGCGGCCACGCGGGCGGATACGGCTGCGGCCTGTCGTCCTTGACGGAATCCCCGATGTTGAAGCCGAAGTGCGTGAACGACGCGGGCTTGTAGCCGCGCCCCGCCTGCCCCACGCCGGGTACGCCGTAAAGCCCCGGCACGGGCACGTTCCCGCCATCCCAGCCGTCGATCACGATGAAGCGCTTCGGATCCTCCTTGCGAATCGCAGCGATCAGCACGCGGCACACGCGCTCGTAGTCCTCGATGGTCCCGAGCCGCCGGGCCGGTTCGTTGATCAGGTTGAAGAACAGCTCCTCGCGCGGAACGTCCCTGTAGCGACGTGCCAGCATCGTCCAGTGCAGGACGGCCGCGCGCAGGCAGTCCGCGTCCTTGTAGATGTTGCCCGGCTCGGGATCCACGGCCACGCAGTATTCGCCCGGAATCCGATGCAGGCAGATCATCGCCACAATCCCGTGCTTTCGCGCGTACGCGATGCCCTCGTCGAGCGGCTTCAGGCCCGCCTCGTCGATGATCTCGCGGTTCGCGCTCTTACGGTCCTTCACCCAGCAGCGGTAGTCGAGCGGCATGCGGACGAAGTTGAACCCCCACTCCTTCATCCACTTGAAATGCTCCTCCTTGAACCCGACGTTCGGCCCCGCCAGGCGCATCCCCTGCAGGTTGAAGCCCCGCGCCTTGAACGACGGCTTCCACTCCGCCGCCGCGCCGCCGTACTCTTCGCCCGCACCGGCGGACAGCTCCCCGCCAGCCGCAGCCATGAGCCCCAGCATCAAGACCGCTGCCGACACAATCTTCTTCAGTTTCATCTTCTTTCTCCAATCCTGCATGTTTGAAAAATCTCCCTCACTCGCACGCCGCTATCTCTTGGCGCCCGCTTCCTTGAGGAGGCGCTTAAGCTCCTCGTACCAGGCGTCCGTGTCGACCTCCTGCGGGGTGAGGAAGAGAAGGCGGTCCTTGATGTTCTGCGGAAGCGGACGGGGGAACGGCACGACCTCGGGCGGCTGGAAGTCCGGTCCCCGGAAGTAGATCGGCGAGGCGGCCGCGCGCGGAGCCTTCGAGCCGGCGTTCTTGAGCATCGCCACGTACCAGGCGTTCTCCTTCTCCACGAGCGTGCGCGTGAAGGAGAAGTGTCCGTCGGCCGGCGCGGTGAAATTCCGCACCTCGAACACCTCGCCGTTACGGATCACGCGCAGGGTGAAAGCCTTTCCGGGATCGGCGTAGGCGTCCACCGCGAGCGTGCGCGTCTGCGGGCCGGGCAGCAGCTTGTCGCCCGACGTCTTGCCGTCGATCTCGATGATCACGCCCGCGCCGAAGTAGGAGACCATCGTGCGCCCTTCCCTGAACGCCCGGACGATGGAGTCGCCGTCGACCTTGTCGAGTTTGGCGTAGGTGGCGTGGGAGTCGCCGGGGGTACGCCCCACGTCGAAGGCGGCGTCGCTCGTGCCGGAGCAGGCGAGCGTGTAACCCCTGTTGAGGAGCCTGTACCAGAACTTCTCGGCGCGCTCCTCGGGGAAGTAGAAGAAGTCGACCACGGGGACCATGTCCGGACGGCAGAGGAGCCAGAGCACCAGCTCGTTGTTGATCATGCCGTAGGTCTTGCGCCCCGTCGCCTTGTCCACGCGCACCACGTCTCCGCAGAGCGGATGGACGGGCACGGCGAGTCCCCCGCGCGCGTAGATCGTCTTCTCCGCGAGTTCGAGGTTCGTCACCTTCTGCTCGGCGTAGCCGGGACCGTAATCCTTCGGGGAGAGCGGCGGCACGCCGACGCAGCCGTAGTGTCCGTAGATGTTCTTCGGGAACTCGTTGTTGATGCGGAGGAAGAGCCTGTCGTCGGAGAGGTACTCGCAGAGCCGGCCGTAGTCAAGCGGGTATTCGTCGTTCGCGTGCGCCTGCGAGAGCCATATCCAGTCGTAGCGCTCGGCGCGGCAGATGAAGTTCATCTGCTGGAGGTTGGCGCGGTAGAAGTTCTCGCCGTGGACGATGTGCGCATGGAAGTCGCCCTTGTACCAGCCGCGCTTGCGGAGCTGCGGGAAATCGAGCGATTCGACGATCTTCACCTCGCCCGTCGCCGTGAACGCGTACTCGCCCGCGGTCCAGAAATACCGGTTCCTGTGGTGCCACACGCCCTTCGGGGCGGGATAGCCGCCCACGGGCGTGCCCGCGAAGTCGAACCCGCGCACGGGCTGCCCCGAATCCGTGATCGTGAGCTGCGCGGGATGCCCCAGGTTGCCGTGCACCACGCGCCGCTTCGGGTCGGGCAGCGCCCACAGCGGCAGGTCCACCGGCGCCCGCGCGGGCACGACAAGCCACGGACGCACCGCCTCGCCGTAGCCGTCCTTCATCGCCTTCAGGCAGTAGACGCCCTGCACGGGAAACACGATCTCGTAACGGCCCTTCTCGTCCGCCTGCGCGATCTCGCCCGAGTTCGCCACCACCCACGCGCTGGGCATCGTCTTGCCCGTCACGCGGCAGGGATGGAACTCCACCGCCGCGCCGCCGTACTCTTCGCCCGCGCCGGCGGACAACGCCCCTGCCGCGCCGAACAGCGCGGACGCGGTTGCAAGAGACATCAAAAGAATCGACACCTTCATGTGAATGCTCCTTCTCTGCTTCAAATCGCAATCCCTACCGAGTACTGCCTGATCGGTCGCGACTAGCGCGACCGATCCCAGCTTTTTTCACAGACCGCGGCCGACTACCTCGATGCGGGCGATGAACTCGTCCTGTTCCCTGCGCGGAATGTCGTTCCAGCGCACGTTCCAGCCCGCCACGCGCACCTGCAGGTTCTCGTACTTCTCCGGATGTTTCTGCGCGTCGCGCAGCGTCTCGGGCGAGACAATGGTGATGTTCATCGCCACGCCCCCGCCCGCGTAGAACCGCTCCACGAGCGTGCGGAACACGCGCAGCCCCTTCTCCCCCGCGACGGTGGCGGGATGGATCATCACGTCGTAGATGCTGCCGCACGGGAAGTTCTCGGGCGCGATCGCGCCGTAGCTCTTGATGGAGCCAGTGATGCCCTCCGTCTCCGCGCCGACGCTCGGCGCCATGTTCTTCGAGATGTGGTCGCCCTTCTTGCGCCCGTCGGGCGTCGCTCCTGTCATGTGCCCGCCGTCGACATACGCGCGCGCGTTCAGCCCGTAGCACACGAACACGCCACCGCGCCCGTTGGGCCGGCCGATGACGTGCGACGTGTAGCCCTCGATGACCTCCTTCGCGAGCGCGTCCGCTTCCGGGTTGCCGCACCCCCACTTCAGCTTCGAGTTCTTCATCCGCAGGCGCAGCTCCTCGTGATTCTTCCAATTCGCGTCGAGGATCTGTCCGAGCGCCTGAAGCGAGACGATCTTCTTGTCGTACACGAACTCCTTGACGGCGAGGAGCGAGTCGACCGCCGTCGCAAAACCCAGTTCGCTGATCGTCGTGAAGTTGTACTTGTAGCCGAGCGAAAAGGCGTCCACGCCCTTTTCGAGCGCCGAACCGACGGCGAGCGAGAGCACGAGCGCAGGATTGACCTCCGCAAGGTGCTTCTCGTTTTCGCGAAGAATCTCCGCCGCCCGGTCCGTGTTGTCGTGCAGGATGCGGAAATATTCGCGCTTGAAGTCGTCGAACGTGGCGGCCGCGAACTCGCCCTTTGCGGCCTTCGCCAGGATCTCCGTGACCGGCTGGGGCAGGAAGACGCGGCAGGCGCTCGTGCAGTTGCCCTTCGCGCGCGGCAGGTACTCGAAGCAGCCCCAGATGAGCAGGTCGCGGCACTCCTCGTCCGTGAGCCCCACGGGCTTCATCGACCGCGCCATGTTCTCCTCGCTCATGAGGCACAGCGGCGCGTGCTTGCGGAGCATGTCGAGCGCCTTCCACCAGATCTCGTCCGGCGTGTTCTTCGCCATCTTCAGCTGGAACTTCGGCGTCGGCAGGGCCGTCTTCTCCACCACGTCGAGAATGACGAGCGAGAGCGGGTTGTAGGCGGTCGTGCCGTCCTTGTTCGTGCCGCCGAGGTAGATGGGGTGGCCCCAGTAGTTGTCGATGGACCCGAACTGCCAGAGGAAGTGGCGGAAGTCCTCGCGGAACTCGGCCTCGGTCGTGCGGCCCGCCGCGAGGTCGGCCTGGTAGTAGGGCCACCAGCGGACGTCGATGTTGTCGAACGTGCGCACCTGGAAGTAGTTGAGCGGCTCGGAGAGGATGAAGTACACCATCGTGAACTCCATCACGTCGAAGACGGTCTGTGGCGGCCCCGTGCGGAGGCGCTCCAGCGACGCGATCTCGCGCTTCATCCAGTACGAATCGGCGTCGGGATGGGCCTTCGCCGTGGCGATGAGGCGGTCGAGGAAGCGCATCATCGCGGCGGCGGCCCGCTTCTCGGCGCGGTAGAACGGCGTGTCCCGTGCGTAGGAGTCCACGCGCGCCTTCATGCCGGGGAAACCGATCTTCAGGATGTCCGCCCAGTCGGGCGCGGAGTGGTCGAAGTCCTTGCCGATCGTGGCACGCCCCTCCTTGCGCATCTGCGCGACCTTCGCGCGAAGCCCGGGGAAATACTTGTCGTCCACATCGGCAGCATGAGACCAAAGAATCGCCTTCATCGGACGCCGGTGCCGGTCCCACGCCGAGATTGCGGGGAAGCCATCGTACTTCGAGAAGCCGATCGCCACGTTGTCCACGAGGAAGTCGAAGCAGCGCGCGGCCACATCGTACCAGTCCTCCTTGCCGGCCTTCCAGCCGGACTCCTTGGCGATCTTCACCACGCCCGCGCGAAGCGCGTCGTTGTCAAGGCCCGTCTTCGGGTCGGCAAGGTTCGTGCGCCACTTCCACTTGAGGTAGGCGGCTTCGTCGGCGATCGTCGCCGGACGTTTCTCCGTGCGCGTCGTGTACTGGTGGCCGCCGCCGTTCACCGGCACGCCGCCTTCGGGGATCTGCACCCCCGTCGAAAGCGTCGCCGCCAGCATCAACCACATAATGTTCATTAAACACCTTTATCGGAAGATGACGGTAAATCCGCTTGCGAGCGAGCACGACGGTGACCACGTCACGAAATCGCCGTCGGGCGCGACGATTTCGCCAGCGGCGAACGGCTTGGACGTCACGCTCGGATAGTACCCGCCGCGCACATGATCGTAGAATTGGGGAACGCCGTCCTTCACGCACGGCACGAAGTCGCGCACGATCTCGCCGCCCTCCCAGATCTTCGCCCCCTTGACCTCGACATTTCCCGTCTTGGTGACCTCACGATGGTACGTGGCACTGAGGGCGCGGAACGGCAGGCAGATGTTGGCCGTCGCGTTTGCATTGGACACGGCGCCGGAGAAAGTTGCTACCACCAGGTCGTCAACGCGCGCCTCGGTCGGCCCCAGCCACCACTCATGGAATTGAGAGGTAAACTCGGCGGAGTTCTCGCACGGAATGCCTGTCGTCAATTTCTTGTCACAGTACCCATAGAAGAAATTTGGGGGAGATCCACTATTAAGGAAGAGATAGAAATAACCCTGAACGCCAAACGGGCAGGCACCTTCTTCCGTCTTGGCCGTCACGTGAATCGAGGTGTTCGTCGTCGGAATCCATCCCGTGCGGCAGAAGTTGGTTGCGCCGCCGCTGTGATCCGAATGGAGATAGGCGACGTCGTAGTCGTATGGCCCCGCAAGAGACTTCCACGCGAAGCGAACCTGACGCTTCTCGCGCCACCAGGAATCAGGCAGCGCTACCGTGACGTTGGCTGCATCTGCGGCGACCTTCTGCACCAGAATGTTCGTCGTCCACGCGGAGCACGCGGTTCCGGCATCCTCCGCGCCGGAACAGGCAAAGAGCAGCCCCGCCTCATGGCTCGCGCTCAATCCCAGCGTCACCGTGCAGTCCTGCCTGTTGCGGGAAAGAACCGACATATCCGGCCCAAGCCCAAGCGCGGCGGAAACGCTCTCCACCGTTCCGCAGTCCGGCGGATAGGGGCCGATGTCGTTTCCGGCAACGAATGTAAGCGAATCCTTCTGCGAACCTCTACGGGCATGATACTGCCGCGTCACGCGATTCCACATCTGCACATACCCGCTTGGGGCGGCGACGGGGACGAAATCGGCGGCAAGCACGCCGTTCGTGATGATGGTCGCGCCATAGATTGAACAGGTCGTGCCGCTCTGCTTCCAGGAGCCGCTTCTGCCGAAGAGGGCGATCGCGCTTGTCGTGGTATTCGTGAAATGGTTCGGGTTGAACGGCCCGAGATGCCGGTAGCCGTCGATGAAGATGCCGTCGCGGCAGAGGCGGAACGTGTGCGGATTTACGTTGTCCTTCGGCGGCTTCTCGCCGAAGACGTTCGTGTCGTCGGCTCCGATCTGCATTCCCATGGAAGGATCTCTCGAGTTACCCGCACCGAAAAAGTAGAAGTGCATATTGTCGTTGTTTCCGCCAGCCGAAAACATGGTGACGACCTTGTGGATACCGAACGGGACCATGGCACCACTGCTGAACTGGGGTGACTGGAACTTCACCGAGATATCAACAGTCGGGTCCGGCACGATGCCCGTATTAATGTAGAGTCCGCCGTTATCACAGTCGGGACGCGTGATGTAGTCGTAGCGCGTCCCATACGGCTTCGGGCCGCTCATGAGAAAGAATTTGACCGCGCCTGACTTCGCCCGCCACGCCGCCGGGATCTGGAACGTCTTCGACGCGTCGGATGCAGCGACGGTTCCCGCATCGGCGTACTCGGCCCAGTCCAGCGGATCGTCGCCCTTGTCGCCATTCGCCCACGCGGCGATGAGCGCCTGGTCGCCCGAGCCCGTGCCGCCGATGGTGACGGTGACGTTCCCGCTGCTGTCGGGCGCGCCAACGGACAACGGCCTCGCCGCGCCGAACAGCGCGGACGCGGTTGCAATAGACATCAACAGAAATGAATTCCTCATGTGAACGCTCCTTCTTCTTTGGAATTGTTGGCATTTTAGCAAAAAGCCGTTCGTGAGTTTTGTATTTTTATGTCTGGGAAAGTGTCAATCCATGCCAGGACTGTGATATACTTTCCGCGACTGTGGTATACTTTCCGCCGATGACAAGGCGGCAAAAAGAGATTCAGCGGACATTCTTCGCGAAATGCGGGCCAAACGTCACCACGCTGGCGACGGTCTTCGACACGCTCCCCAACACCGCGTTCTACATCAAGGACGCGAAGGGACGCATCGTCGCCATCAACCGCTACAACTGCGAGCTGTGCAACATCCCCAGCCCCGACGCCGCCATCGGCAAGCGCAGCTCGGACCTCTTTCCGCGCGCCTACGCCGACTTCTGCATGGCGCGCGACCGCGAGGTGATCGCCACCGGCAAGCCCATCGTCAACCGACGCTACGCCAAGGTGGCGAACCTCTCGGCGAGCGCGAACATCCTCTCCATCCATCCCGTGTACGGACTTGACGGCACGATCGTCGGCACGATCTGCACCTATCATCGCGACGCCACGGCGCCTGTCGGCCCGGTATGGGAGGACCGCTTCGACGCGATCCTCGAAAAGATCAACGCGAACATCGCCAAGCCGCTCTCCGTCGAGAAGCTGGCGGCGGAGGCCGGAATGTCCGTTTCCAACTTCCAGCGGATGTTCATGAAGATCATCGGCGTACGCCCCGGCCGATACATCATCCAGCAACGGCTGAACGCCGCCTGCCGCCTCCTCGAAAGCTCCGACCTTGGAATCTACGACATCGCCCTCGCCACGGGCTTCTGCGACCAGAGCCACTTTACGAAGATATTCAAGTCGTGGCGCGGCATGGCGCCCGGCGCCTATCGCAAAACACACCGAGCCGTTTCACCGTAATTTTCAACCCGTTCAAGACAAGGAGTTCATAATGCGGAAAGTGATTGTTTGCTGCACAGTTGTCATTCAGGTAGCGATGATGTCGGGAGCCGTGACGAACCTCGCCCCGATGCTCGAAGCGGGCGTCACGGTGCCGAACGGCGGCATCCTGCGCCTCTTCCCGCGCGTGACGATGAAGGGAAAGATGCAGAGGGAGCTCGTCAAGACGTTCGACGAGTCGCCGTACAAGGACGTGCAGCCGCTGCGCAACATGCGCTACACGTGGAACAGGCTCGAACGGGGCAAGGGAGAGTATCTCTTCGACAAGGAACTGGAGCCGCTGTTCGTCCAATGCGTCAAGGAGCATTCCCGCTTGACGCCCGGCCTTGCCTGGATGTGCGGCGGCGGACACCCCTCCGCGCCGCTTCTGGACGGCCAGCGCTGCACCGTCCCGGAATACCTCTACCGCGAGCTCGCCGCCACGGACCATCCGATGATGAAGGACGCGTCGTACGGCGGCGGCCTGACGCCGGACTACGATTCGCCGCTCCTGCTTGAACGGTTCCGGGCCCTCCTGAACGCCTTCTCGGCCTGGCTGGACGGCAACGTGACCGGCACGCAGGTGAAGCGGCGCGACGTCGTGTACGGCATCGAGATGCGCTACTTCGGCTACTGGGGCGAGGGAGCCGTGAAGAACGGAAGCTATCCGGTCACGGACGTGTTCGACGGCTACATCGACGCCTACCTCTCCGCGTTCCCCGACATCCTCCTCATCGCGCCGATGCAGGAGACCCTCCACCTGCCCAGCCGCAAGAACTACGACGCCCACCCGACGAATCCGCAGTACCTCCGCGCGATGAAACACGTGGGGCGGCTGTTCCGCGAGCGGAACGCCGCCGGACGACTCGGCTTCTTCATCGACTGCTGGGAACACCGGACGCACACCATCGACAACCCGAAGGTGATGTTCGACGAGAACGGAAACGTCATCTCCATGGCACGGTACAGGGCGGCGAACACGTGGGGCGACTCCTACGTCACGGGCGAGTTCGCCTACTTCATCCGCCCCTACAGCAAGGATCTCGTGCCGTATGCGGCGCTGGCCGACCAGTTCGCGGAACGGCACGTCGCCGGCATCTCGCTCCACAACTTCACGATCATCGACCGGGTGAACGGGAAGCCGGACCCGCGCTACGGCGCCGCGCCGCGCACGTTCGTGACGCCCTCGCCGGAAATCTACGCCTCCGCAAGGCGCGCCATCTCCACGCTGGGCTACCGCATCGTGCTGGGGAGCCCGAAGGTGGCGCGGACTGCCGAGGGCGCGACGGCATCGTTCACGCTCGCCAACGTCGGGACCTCCCGCGCCTACCATTCCTACAACCGCCTGCGCGTGTTCGTGGAGCGGGACGGCAAGGTGCTCGAGGAGAAGGACGTGCCGTTCGACCTTCGCGCGCTCCTTCCCGGCGAGAAGCCGCTGGTCTGGGACGATACGCGCGCCACGCCGTTCTCCGTCAAGCTCGCGTCGACGTCCGGCGACGTCCGCGTGTCATTCCCCGACGCCAAGGGGATCGAGCATCCCCTGTGCCTCTCGAACTACGGCCGTCGCGCCTCCGACGGCTCCTATCTTCTCGGCACGCTCGCGCCCGACGCGAGGTAGTGACAAGCGCGACCCTCCCGGTTTTCAATACGCCTGCATGATGTTTTCCGCACGGCGGATGTAGGCATCCTGCTCGGTTTTGCACATGTCGTTCCAGCGCACGTTCCATCCGCACACGCGCACCTGGAGGTTCTCGTACTTCTCCGGGTGTGCCTGCGCGTCGCGCAGCTCCTCCGCACTGAACACGGTGAACTGGATCACACCGCCGCCGTTCTTGTGATACTCCCGCACGAGCGCCTTCATTACTTCCAAGCCCTTCTGTCCGGCGCACACGGACGGATGCAACATCACGTCCAGCGGATAGTCCTCCGGCAGAACCGTGGTGTCGGACGAAGCGAGCGTCGCAACGAGCGCCGTGGCACCTTCGGTGTCCGCGCCCATTGTCGGCGAGAGGTTCTTGCTCATTTCCTCGCCCTTCTTGCGGCCGTCTGGCGTGGCGCCAGTCCCCTTGCCGAAGCTAAGATAGCCGCGCGCGTTGTGCCCCGATGCGAGGAACACCCCGCCCCTGGAGTTCGGTTTCCCGTTTATGCAATCGCCAAACGCCTTAAGAAGCGTCGCGCCGAGCGCGTTGGCCTCCGGATCGTTGTTGCCCCACTTTCGCTTGGAACGCAACATCCGAAGGCGCAGTTTCTCGTGTCCCTCCCAGTTTGCCGCCATGATCTCGCCGAGCGCCTTGAGCGTGAGTTCCCGCTTCTCGTAGACCAACTCCTTGACGGCAAGAAGCGCGTCCACCGTAGTGCCCACGCCAACCTGGCATATGGACGAATGGTTGCCTCGCGGACACCCCTTGGAGAAAGCGTCCTGTCCGGTCTTGAGCGCATGTTCCGTGGAAAGTGTCATGCAACAGGTAGGGTTGATTTCCTCCAGCACTTTCTCAAGTTCCCGTATGACCGGAAGCGTCCGGGAGGATATGTTCACCAGACGCGCGAGGAACTCGGCCTTGAAGGCCTCGAAGTCTGGCCAGTCAGCTTTGCCCTGCCGGGCATCGTCGAGCATCTGTTCCACGATCTTGAGGAAATTCACGGCTCCCACGCCGGTGTTGTTGGCGCTGTCGGCCAGGCTGAACTCGTAACATCCGCGCATCACCATCGTGCGGCAATCCTCGTCGCTGGCGCCGTACCACTTCTTTAGCGCCCGTGCAGTGGACATTTCGCCGACGAACGTGACCGACCTGTGCCGGCGAGCCATGTCGAGCAGCTTGTCCATTGCCCAGTCGGGGGTGTTCGGCGCGATCTTGACCAAGAATTTCGGTGTGGTGAGATTGCATTCGTCCACAACGTCGAGAATGATCTTGGAGACATGGTTAAATTCGCTGGATCCGTCCTTGCGCGTTCCGCCGAAGCCGACAGGCTGGTTCCAGTAGTTGTTGATGGATCCCCATTGCCAGAGAAAGTGCTTCAGATGTTCGCGGAATTCGGCCTCCGTGGTGCGCCCGGCCGCGAGGTCGGCCTCGTAGTACGGAGTGAGGAAAACATCCAGCTCCGTGAGCGAGCGGCACTGTATGCCGTCGATGTGCTCGGAGAAGAAGAAGTATATCCAGACAAACATCATCATGTCATAGGCCGTCTGCGGCGGGCCGTTGCGCAGCCGCTCCAGGCAGGCGATTTCCTTGGTTAAGCGGTTAAGTGGGGCTTCGCCCCCCAAGTGGTTAAGTGGGCCTTCGGCCCTAAGTGGGGCTTCGCCCCTAAGTGTCGCTTCGCGACTAAGTTTACTTAGGCCCGAAGGGCCACTTAGCTGCGAAGCAGCACTTAAAGCCGCCGAAGGCGGCGACTTAATCTCTACAGGGCCACTTGGCGCCGAAGGCGCACTTAATCTTTTCTTCCCCTGCTCAATGAACCTGTCTATTCCCGCGAGGATGGCGTCCATCGCGATGACCAGCGAATCGTAGAACGGATCGCCCTTGACTGCGTACCTCTCCAGTCGCGCCTTCATGCCCGGGAATCCCAACGCCAGAATGACGCGCCAATCTGGCACGGAGTGGCAGAAGTCCTGCCCCACCCACCAGTTCCCGCTCTTCTTGAGCGCCTCCCACTCGTCGCGAATCTTCTTCGGTATTGACCGCTTGTTGACCTCGTCGCGGCGCCTCCAGAGAATCCCACCGTTGTAGAACGGACGGGCGTCACGGTTCCAGATCGCAATCGCGGGGAACCAGTCGAGCGGAGAGACGTCTATGGACTGGCGCCTGATCTGGTGGGCGAAGCACTTCGCCTTGGTCATCCGCCACGGATCGCCAGCGGCCTTGCTCGTCTTCACAAGGTCAAAAAGCTCCTTCCTGATCTCCGCGATGCCGATTCCGGTCGTCTTGTCGGTGACGTCCTGCCTGAACTTCCGCCGCAGGTACGTATCCACGTCCGTGATATTCTCCACGTAAGGATCCCACCAAGTGGTGTCCAAGTATTTCCGCTGCTTCCGCGCCGGCGCGCCGAACGCGCGCCAGCCCATCGAACCGACGGCGGCCATCCCGCCCAAGAATTTCCTTCGTGTCGCTTTCATCAAAAGTTTCTCTCCGCGTCATGCCTCTTACCGTATGGCAATACACGTCCCTCTGTTCAGCGAAATCCGTCCAGACACCGCCAGCACGTCGTCTGAAGGCAGAGAGACGACGGCCTTTCCTTTGACGAACGGTTCCGGGCCGTCTTCAGTTCCGGCCGTTCCGAACGTCGTGTTGGCGTTGCCGAAAAGCGTTCCCGTCACTTTGTCGTACATGTATCCCACGCCATCCTTCTCCACCGGGATGTAGTCGCGTACCAGCGCATCGTCCTTCCATATTTTCGTCCAATAGATCGTGCAGGCGCCAAATTTCGTTATCGAATTCGCACCGGTGGCATCCCATCCGCGCCGGGCGAACAGCGTCATCGTCTGGTTCAGCTTCATGATTCCGGCGGTGGCGGAAGGAGACGTGCCTTTCACGGTTTTCCACCAGTCTTTCCCGTCCACGGAAGCACCGTCAGGGCCAAACACGATCTCATGGGCATTGCCGTCCGACACGGCAAGGCCGGGATCGTCTGCCAGGCTGGCGCTCATGGCATTGTCGGTATTGGAGCTGCCGGCCAGGATGGAGAACGCGCTCCAAATGGAGTCTTTGGTCAGGAAGAAATAGTATCGGCTGGCATGCCCGAATGGCGCCATGTTCATGTCCTTCGGAAAACAGGCGCGCATCGCGATCGTGGTCGTGTTGCTCGGGACGATTCCCGTGTCGACGTACTGGTACCCTTGATCACCAGGACCGTCATTGCTCGTCCCTGCCGTATAGCTGCCTTTCCCAGTGGAGGAAAGCGACTCAAGCTCGAAGTCGTACGCCGTATTGCCGGCAACGAAGAACCGCGCATGTCCGCCGGCTTTCCACCAAGCCGCAGGCAGCGTGGCCGTGTACGTCGTCGCGCCAGGAGGAATCACGCCGATTGCAATTGCATCGTCCCAATCGGAAGAGCCGGCAGACGGCCCCCTGTCCACGGCCCCCCGCACGGCGTACAGCGCCCCTCCCCTGCCATCCCCGTGAACCGCAAGGATGACGCTCCTGGCCTCCATCCCTGCCACTTCGATCCTCGGCGCAAGCACGTAAGGTTCCGAACTCGTCTCCAGGACGCCGTCGGACGGCGTCACCGACTGGCTTGCGTATTGGAAATCGTGGCTTCCCCCTGCATTGCGGAACGCCGTCCCAGTGACGGAATCCCACATCACCGGCACGTTGCCCACCTTGCGCGGGGCGAACGACCTCGCCGGCACCCCGTTCGTCGCGATCTGCGCAGACCATATCCGGCACCAGCCCAGCTTCAGGTCGTTGACCATTTTGAGCACCTGCGCATCCGTGGTGGACGACGTGATCGTGGTATTGACGTCTGTCCTGTTGCGCCCGAAAAGCCAGATGGTGTTGTTCGCGGCGAACGCCGTGCTGAACTTCGCGTCCGACGCAGCATCCGCAATGCGCACGCCGTCTATGAAAAAGCCGTCCTTCCCAAGCTTGAGCTGGTGCACGCCGTCATCCCCGCTTGGATTGTACTTCGTCGTTGTGGGCATGGTGGAATGTCCGAACGAGTAGTAGGTAGGATTGGCGGCGGCATTGCCCGCGAACGCGAAGAACGAATACGCCGCCCCGAACGGCGCCGTTCCCGCCGTAGAGGCAACCGACGTCTCAATCGTGATGGACACGTCCGAACTTGCCTTTATCCCGGTGTCGATCCATTGCAGGAAACTCGTGCCGTTTGGATGGTTTGTCGGCGCATTGTAGCCGCTGCCCACGCCATACGAGGCAAGATAGAAGCCCTCCTGCTTGCGCGGGCCGTTCGGTGACTCCAGGAAGAACCTCAGCGCTCCTGACGAGGTCTGCCAGTCATCCGGCAGCGTCCACTCCAGCGTCTCGAGCTCAGTGGACGCGTAGACGGTCCTCACGTACCGGACGTCTTCCCAATCGCCCGGCGCCGCGCCTCGATCCGCGCTGCCAAATGCCGCGAACAGATATTTCACGTCGCCCTTCGTCCCGTCGCCTGCACCGATCGTCACCTCAGCCGTATGCGTAGCCTCGTCATATGACGACACCTCTACCGTCCGGACGGTACCGTATGCCACCCATGTGGATAATGCTACCGTAAATGCAAAGACTCGCACCCTCCCCATGGACAGAAGAGATATGCACCCTTTTCCTGATGTCGCTTTCATCACATTTCCTTTCTTGTTTTCGCACCACGGCAAACGCCCGCAAAGTCATTCCACCTGTAGCGCACGATGGTGGTATTATCGCACATCATTGCGAGTTCTGATTGTACTATGTGACGATTTTTTTGTAAAATACGATCCTTCCTTTCTGACAAAGGAAAAGCCGTGACACGAAACGACAAAATCAAGATGCAGACCGCTTTCTTCAAGAAGGTCGGACCGAACGCCGCCACGTTCAAGGCCATGATGGACGCCTTGCCGGACGTCGCCTTCTACATGAAGGACGCCAAGGATCGCATCATGGCGCTCAACAAGCGCAACTGCGACTTCTGCAACATCCACGACGAGGTCGACGCCATCGGACAATGCAGCAACGACATATTCCCGCACGTCCTTGCGGACAGGTATCTCGCGCGCGACCGCAAGGTCCGCGAGACCGGCACGCCGATCTTCACATGCGGCGGCCAGTACAATGCCGACAGGACGAACGACATGCAGACGTCGAACGTGTATCCCCTCTTCGACCGCAAGGGAAAACTGATCGGCACGACGTGCATCTACTTCAAGCGACCTTCCCTGGACGTCCCCAAATGGCACGGCCGGTTGAAACCCGCAACCGACTACATCGCAGGACACTACGCGGAACCGATATCCCTCGATCTGCTGGCGGGGCTCGTCGGCACCTCAACCATAAACTTCAGGCGGCAGTTCACCTTAACGTTCGGCATCTCGCCGGGGCGTTATCTCACGACCATACGGCTCAACGCCGTCCGCAAGCTGCTGGAGACGACCGACAAGCTCGTCTCGGAGATTGCAGCCGAAACCGGCTTCTTCGACCAGAGTCACCTCACAAAGATATTCAAGCGCGAGCGCGGCATCACGCCCGGCGAATACCGCCGCCACCACCGCGCGAACGGCTGATTGAGACGCATCCGAAAATCGTGCGGCAACTGCGAAGCGTATGCGAAACTTGCAAGGAGGCGCAACCGGAGTCCTCAACGGCCCAGGGCCCTGGACCGGTCGGCGGCGGCCTTTAGCGTGGCGGCGACGACAGACTTGAAGTCGCTGGCTCTCATGACATCCATGCCTGCAGCCGTCGTGCCGCCAGGCGTGGCGACGCCGGATATGAACGCGTCCAGGCCTGCCCCGCTCTGGCGCAGATAGGCGGCAGTGCCCAGCATCGTCTGTTCCGCAAGCATCCTGGCTGCATCTTCAGGCAGGCCGAGCGCCCGCCCGCCTTCTGCCATCGCCTGCTCCATAAAGGCGAAGAATGCAGGGCCAGACCCAGAAAGCGCCGTCACCGCATCGAAATTCCGTTCTGGCAGAACGGTCGTGCGGCCCGCGCCGGAGAGTATCCCGGCCACTCGCCGCACGTCCGCCTGCGTGGCGTTGGCGGCAGGGCAAAGCACGCACATCCCCTCCCGCGCGCGCAGGGCGAGGTTTGGCATTACTCGCACAAGGCGCACTTCACGCCCTAGCGCCTTCTTCAGCGTAGCGATCGACTTCCCGGCGGCGATGGATACCACAAGCGTCTTCTTCGTCAGAAACGGCTTCACGTCGGCGGAAAGCGCGGCAAGATCCTGCGGACGCACGGCAAGAAAAATCGTCCTTGCCGTCTTCGCGACCTCCCGCGCATCTGGCGTGGTCCGGACGCCGTACCGTTTCTCGAGTTCCCTGGCACGGGCGGGAATCTTCTCTGCCATCAATATGGCGGACGGATCGAAACCTTTCTGCAATGCGGCGGCGGCGAGAATGCCCTCGGCCATTTTTCCGGCGCCAAAGAATCCTAGTGTCGTTTTCATGCGCACCAGTATAGCACAATCTGACTGTCCGCGCGTGGTCGGTCCGCCGACGAGACGTCAGGACATCTTCTGGATGTCGCCAGGAGAGATGTTCACTTCCACGGCAGAACCAAGTATCTCCACGTTCAGGCAGATGCTAGCCTGCGTACCGTCGTACTTGACATACCCTTCGGTGCCCCGCAACGGCCCGGCCGTCACACGCACGTAGTCGCCTTCCTTGAACGTGTTCGCCAGCTTTTTCATCTCGGCGCCAACCGCTCGCGTGGCGCGCTTGATCTGCCGCAGCTGGTGGATCATCTCGCGTGGCATCGGCACATGGATCGTACGCACCAGAAGATTCGTCTGCAGCATCCTGATCCGCTCGTCTGGCAGGAGGCAGGTGAACACGTAGCCCGGGAAAAGCGGCAATTCTCGCCGGACCTTGCGCCGTTGCACCTTTGTGATCTTGACCATCAGGGGCAGATACCGGAAATAGCCGTACCGTTCAAGATATGCGAAAACCTTCTTTTCGGTCCGCGGCTTCACATGCAGGACGTACCAGGCGCGATTCATCGTCCCCGCCTTTCCAGCGCACAGGCGAAAGCCCCGTCACGATCGGTCTCGAACGGGAGCGATTCGCGTCTGGCGACTTCCGTGAAATCACTATGCCTGGCCAGAAACTCGGCCATCTGCCCACCGTTTTCCTCTGGTTCGTTGGAACATGTGGAATATACGAGCCTGCCGCCAGGCGCCACAAAGGCCGCCGCTTCGTCCAGAATTTGCGCCTGCAGCGCGACAAGCTGCTTCAAATGATCCATGTTCCAGCGCCAGCGGGCGTCAGGACGCCGCCGCAGGACGCCGGTGTTGGAGCATGGCGCATCGACAAGCACCCGGTCGAACGCCGTCTCGCCGGACAGGCTTTGAACCGTCTCCACCCAATCTAGACGCAATCTGGCCATGTTCTGCTTCAGCCGAGCAAGCCTCTTTGGATTCACCTCCTGCGCGACAAGGCGTCCATTGCCGCCAAGCCGCCAGGCGATCTGGGCAGTCTTGCCGCCAGGCGCCGCACAGAAATCAAGCACCGACTGCCCTGAAACCAACCCCAGCAGCTCTATCGCACCGGCTGTCGCCGGATCCTGGACCACGAACTCGCCTTCATCGAATCCCTTGACTTCGGAAACCTTGCGCCCATGCGGCAAAAGCTTGAAGCCACCTGTTCCGTCCGCAAGATCCTTCAAGGCAAGCCATGTGTCGGCAGGCCTGTTGTGCCATTTCGCAAGAGCCTCCGCGTTCGCCTCTCCGTAACGCTCCGTCCAGCGCTTCACCAGCATGTTGGGATAGCTTTCGCGTTCGGCGAGAGATGCATCGGCCAGATGTTTCTCGAATTCCGACCGCCGACGCAGCAGATTGCGCAATACGCCGTTGACCACGCGATCCAGGCGTTTCTCGCGCCCGCTCGCCTTCGCTGCCGCAACAGTCTCGTTAACTGCGGCAAAATCGGGTACGTCCGGCATGTACAGGATCTGAGCGCCGCCGACCAGGACCAGCGCCTCAAGCTCGCCCTTCGGCCATTTCTTGAGAAGCATCCCCAATACGGAACGGAGAGGACGGAAGCGGCGGATGACAGTATAGACGATATCCTGGACGAATGCGCGGTCCGCGCAATCCTCCGGCAGAAGGTCGCTCGCAAATTCATGCGTCGCGAGCCAACGGCAGACTGCGAAAGCCGCTGTCCTACGGCTATTCATCTATGGCGACCGCCTCGATCTCGAGCTTTACGTCCTTGGGCAGCCGCGCCACCTGGACGCAGCTGCGCGCAGGCTTGGTTTCGCCGAAGAGTTCGGCATAGACTGCGTTGAGCGCGGCGAAATCGTCCATGTCGCTTATGAATACGGTCGTCTTCACCACCTTGTCCAATCCCGACCCTGCCGCCTCCAGCACGTTCTTGAGGTTTGAAATCGCCTGCCTCGTCTGGCCTTCTATGGTCGTGGCAGTCACCGCGTTGACCGCAGGATCGACCGGAATCTGGCCCGAACACCAGACGAAGCCGCCTGCCTTTACCGCCTGCGAATACGGCCCCAACGCCTTCGGCGCCTTTTCCGTAGAAATCACTTCCATCATCTTTTTTCCTCCAACTCTCAACTCTTCCCATGCCGCCGCATCTGACGCGTAACCGGCATCTCGACGGCATCGGGCACCACCACTCCATCTTTCACCCGTGCAGGCGCGTACTTCTTGCGTATCCACCACATCTGCGCTATCGAGAACACCTGGCTCAGCGTCCAATACAGGGAAAGCGCGCTTGGGAAGTTGTAGAACATCACCAGCATCATGACAGGCATCATTACCATCATCATCTGCTGCTGCTTCTTGTCGCCTGACGATGGGGTGAGCGCGCTCTGGAGCGCCATGGTCGCCGCCATGAGGATCGGCAGCACGTTCAATCCTCCGAACGGAAACCAGCTCGCAAACAGCGCTTCAGGCTCGGACAGGTCGGAAATCCACAAAAACGGCGCATAGCGGAGCTCGACCGTGGAACGCAAGACGTTGAAAAGCGCTATGAACACGGGAATCTGCACGAGCATCGGCAAGCAACTGGACAGAGGATTGACCTTGTGTTCGCGGTAAAGATGCATTGTCTCCTGCTGCATGCGCTGTGGATTGTCCTTGTACTTGGCCTGTATCTCCTTCATCAGCGGCTGGATTTCCTGCATCTTGCGCATCCCGATCGTGGACTTGTGCGTAAGCGGCCAGAAGAGCAGCCTCACAAGCACGGTCAGGAGGATGATCGCAACGCCGTAGTTCGGGATCATGGAATTGAAGAAGTTGAGAACCGCCACCATCGGATAGCACAGCCACCGCCACATGCCGAATTCCATCACATCCTTGAGGCCCAGGCCCCACAGCAGATCCTGCTTCTTCGGCCCGAGGTAGAGCGTATATGTGCGCTTCTCAGGAAGCGACGACGATTTCAACGCCACCGAAACGGTCTTTGGCACGTACTCGTGCCTGGACACGTCCCTATCGACCGTAGCCGAAAAACCAGCATCTCCCCGCAATCCCACCAGCGCCGTCACGAAGAAACGGTTCTTCACGGCCAGCCACTCGCGCGCTCCGGGAACGTCGACAGATGTCGTCGCCGGAATCCCCGACGCATTCCGGCTTCCGCCGCATCCGCCAAGCCCGCCGGCAAGATAGCTCTTGAGAGGCTCCGTCTCGCCATGGTGCTCCACACGGCTCTTCCCCTTTTCGTCCGAGACGATCCACGAGTCGACCGAAAGGATGTCATTCTTTGACGTTCCAAGCGACATGGCGCCAAGCGACAGCATCGTCGCCGAGTCACGCGGACATGCCTCCGCGAACGTTTCTGAAACTTCGATCTTGTAATCGGACTTCAATGCGATTGCGCGGCGGATGACGGCATTGGTATACACGATCGTGTCCGCAGTCTTCTCCGCCACGGCGTAGTCGGAATCGGCGGCCACGCCCGGCACCCCGGAAATCGCAAGCGCGGGGTGTGCGGAGAAATCAAGGACTACAGGCGGATTGTCGCTGGAAATCTTTCCCGGCCTCTCCGCATAATCCAGCATCTTCGCCTTTACGACAGCAGCTCCGCGCGTCGAGAACGTCAGCTCCATCCGATCGTTTGAAAGCGTATCCAGCTTCTCAGGCGCACGCGGCATATCGGGCCTGGCATCCTGCGCTGCCGGCTTTCCATCCTTGCCGCCCCTAACGCCCTTGACTGCGTCAGGCTCGGGCGCCTTTGCCTGAACCTGGACAGACTGCCTGGCTGCAGTCTTGCGAACCTGCGCCTTCGCAGCGGATTTCTGTTCGGAGACCGAATGCCAGATCCATCCGGCCAACAGCAGACCGAGCAGCACGACTATCAATTTCTCGCTCTTGTTCATCGCAATTCCTCAACATTTCAACATCTCGGCGGTACCGGATCATATCCGTGCGGTCCGAACGGGCGGCACCTGAACAGGCGGCGTATCGTCAACCAGGACCCCTTCAACGCGCCATGCACCTGCAATGCCTCAATCGCATAATTCGAACAGGATGGTTCAAACCGGCAACACCCGCCGAATAGCGGAGAAAGCGTCACCTGGTACGCGCGAACCAGAAATATCATGAGAGTCCGCATTTCCGTGCCACATAGCGTAGTTCGTCCATCACGTCGCCCGTCTGCTTACCGGAAAGGGACGACCGCCCGACAAGAATCCAATCCACATCGGATGCCAGTTCGGGCGATACCAACCTGAACCCCTCGCGCAATATGCGCTTGGCGCGATTGCGGTCCACGGCGTCATGGAAGCTCTTCTTGGAAACGACAACGCCGGCTCGGCGGCCGGCGTCAGGCGACCGCAACATCCACGCGACAAAGAGACGGCCGCGAAACGAACGCCCACGGTCGAAGACGTTCCTGTACTTCGTGCCGGGGAGCCGCGTGGACATGGCGGCGATTCCTCAGACCTGCGTCAGGCGCTTGCGACCCTTCGCGCGACGGCGCGCGAGAACCTTTCGACCGCCCTTGGTCGCTTTGCGAGCACGAAAACCGATCTTGCGCACACGCTTGATCTTGGACGGCTGCCACATCATCTTCATTTGTCTTGTTCCTTCCTTGGTGAAAAGTGAAGCCGTAGTATAGCAAAAGCCGTTGTAATTGGCTAGCAGAAAAGGAACTCCGCTGAAATGCCGACGCCCTAGCTTCTCATCTATATACTTCTTCCGCCCACTCGTACGGCTCGGAATATCGTTCTCCCAGCAATGTCTCCACCATGAACTTCAGCACGCGTGCTCCGTTGAAGATTGCATGGTACTTCGTTCGTCCGGCCGACGCGACCGCCGCACGTTCAACATCGTGCGCCTGGTACCACAGCACCTTCTCTGCCAGATCGTCCGCACCGTCGAAGAACACAAGCTCCCTTTCTGTGAAGAAGCGCTGAAGGCCGTTCTTCGCGCTCTGGTACGCCAGGATGCCGTATCCCATCAGGTGTGCGATGCGATCGGACGAGTACCACAGATCTCCTTCCCTGCGGTTGAAGTTGAAACTCATCTTCGATGTGGCCAGCACCTCCTCGTACGCCGCACCCCATATGGTAGGCTTGCCGTCGAGCCCGAACCAGTCGATACGCATTCTAGAATCGATCTTCTTCCGTATCTCGGCGATGAACGCCACACGCGGGTCTGCGGGGTTCGGGTTGCAGGCGTAGAAGGCGTCTCTGGCAAAAGACGTCTTTGCTCCGTTGTCCTGGTTCTCCATCGAAGGATCTGACGGGTTTGGCATGTAGGCTACGAAATTCTTGCCCGTAATCCACTGCTTGAGCGGTTTCCCGGCCGTCGTCACGAATATTCCGTCGCAGGAGTCCATCCTCGCCTTGCACTGGTCCTGCATATGCGGCCAGTAGACGGGATCGACGTTGAAGTGCGCCATGCGCACGCTTGGCAGAATTGCGCGGATACGCTCGAGCGCCCAGTTCTGTATATAGTCGCAATGGCCGATCAACACCACGTCCGGGCGGAAGTTCCTAGCCGTAAGAACGAGCTTTTCGTTAGCGATGCGCCCGCCCCACGGACGTATCCAAAGCGGTGCGAGCAGGCGAGCCATGTCGCGATCGGAGAATTCGCACAGGCGCCAGTTGTTGCGGATCGCGCCGCACATCAACTTGCGCCCCGGCCCCATCCGCAGGTTGCCATACCTTCGGATCATCAGGTTGTCGACGAGAAGTATGCGGATCGGATCAGACATGTTGGTCTTCGGCAAAGACGAGACACCGTCCGTCAAATCTCCCGTCGGATGACACGCTTGGCCTTGCCCTCGCTGCGCGGAAGCGCACCGACGGGGAACACCTCGCCCTTCGGCAGGAACCCAAGGCGCTCGCGCAGATGCTTGGCCACGACATGGCCCGTCACGCCAGGTTCCGCCTCCACGTTGACCGTCACGTCCGTGATGCCATGGCGCGTCTCAAGGATGATCTGGAACTCGTCCTTCACGCCGGGAATCTCCATGAGCGCCTGCTCCACCTGACGGGGGTAGAAGTTCACGCCCTTGACGATGAGCATGTCGTCGGTACGGCCTGTTATGCGGTCGAGGCGAAGGTGCGTACGTCCGCAAGCGCACGGCTCGCGGCCGACGATGCGCGAAATGTCGTGCGTGCGGTAGCGGATGATCGGCATCGCCTCGCGCGTCAGCGAGGTGAACACGACCTCTCCGTACTCGCCGTCAGGCACTGGCGCGCCGGTGACCGGATCCACGATCTCGGTGATGTACTGGTCCTCCCACACGTGGAGGCCGCAGTGCGCCGGGCAGTCCTGGCCAGTAGTGCCGATGCCGCCCGTCTCCGTCATTCCATAGATGTCGAAGCATTCGATGTGCAGACGCTCCTCGATGCGCTTGCGCATCTCGTCCGAGAACGTCTCGCTGCCGAATATGCCCACGCGCAGCGAAGGAATGTCGTGGTCGCCAGACGCCTCCGCATCTAGCTTCTCGATTATGCGCGGCACGTAGCTCACCACGCTGCAGAAACCCTTCACGCGGAAATCGCGCATGAGCTTTATCTGACGCTCCGTGTTTCCGCTTGACGCCGGCACGCAGAAGAGGCCCGCCTTGCGGCAACCGTGGTAGCATCCGAATCCGCCGTTGAAGAGGCCGAACGTCGGCATGATCTGGAACGCGTCGCCGGCCTCCAGACCTGCCATGGTGAAGCATCGCGCCATGCAGTCCGCCCACTGGTTCAGGTCGTTTTTCGTGTAGGCCATCACCACCGGCGTGCCCGTGGAGCCGGACGACTGGTGGAACTCTCGCAATTCGTCACGTGGCACGGTGCTCATCGCAAGAGGATAGGCGTCGCGGAAGTCGTCCTTGGTGAGGAACGGCAGGCGCGCGAGATCGTCAAGGGACTTCACGTCTTCCGGGTTGCCGAAGCCGCGAGACAACAGCAGCTTCCGGCTCCACTCGTTCGTCCATATGCGCCGCAGCGACTTCTGCAAGCCCTTCAGCTGGACATCCGCGATCTGGTCGCGGCTCATCGTCTCCACTTCTCTGTTCCAGAATTTCATGCGGCTATTATACCATAACCGGCGGCGTTGCAGGTGGTTCAATGCGATTTTGTGCTATAATATTTCCTCGCAGGAAATGCCAGCATGATGAAAACAGAGATTGCACGGAAGTAGATGGAAAGAATGGCCGAAGAACTCACACCTATGCAACGCCAGTATCGCGCCATCAAGCGCGAGTTGCCCCCCGGAGCCATCCTTATGTTCCGCCTCGGCGACTTCTACGAGATGTTTGGAGAAGACGCTGTAGCAGCATCCCCCATCCTTGGAGCCACTCTCACGCAACGTGCCGGGCAAATCATGTGCGGAATCCCCTACCACGCGCTCGACGCATATCTGGCAAAGCTCATCCGGGCCGGCAAGACGGCCGCGCTCTGCGACCAGATGGAGGATCCCCGCACCGTCAAGAAGGGGGCTATCGTCCGCCGGGAAGTGACACGTATCGTCACCCCGGGCACAGTCATGGAAGACGGCCTGCTCGACGCCGAGACCAACTGCTACATAGCAGCCGTCTCCGGCCTCGGCCTCGCCTTGCTGGACCTGTCCACAGGCGAATTCGCAGTCGAGCCGTTCAATTCCCCCGAAAAGCTTGACGACGCCATCGCCAGATACCGCCCTGCGGAAATAGTTCTCCCCAAGCCAGATGAGGACGCCTGCACTTCCCCGAACCGGTGCCCGCTGGCCGCAAGCCACGAATCGTGCAACATCTCCTACGCCGACGCATGGACTTTCAGCCTCGACGCGGCACGCGAGGAACTGCTGCGCCACTTCAATGTCACGGCCCTCGACGGGTTCGGACTGGAAGGTAGAAACGATCTCGTCCGCGCCGGCGGCGCACTGCTCTACTACGTGCACACCACCCTACGCCACGCCATCGACCACGTGCGAAGCATCCGTCTGCGCGAGTCGTCCGACTTCCTCGCACTCGATGCCGGCACCATCCGCCACCTGGCCCTCCTGCCGGGAGACGGAGTAGACAGGGAAGCGTCTCTCTTCGGCGTCCTCAACACCACACGCACACCGATGGGTGCGCGCCGCCTCGCCAGCTGGATACGCCAGCCGCTCAGCCGAGCCGCCGAAGTGAACGGACGGCTGGACGCGGTGGAGGCGTTCGTCCGCGACCGCACGAGCCTCACATCTCTGCGGGAACGGCTGGGCGGCGTGCGCGATCTTGAACGCCTCATCGCGAAAGTCGACGCCAATCGCGCCAACGCACGAGACATCAGGGCGCTGGCCGATTCGCTTCGCCCGGTGGCGGAAGTCAGGAACATGCTGGACGGGACGACGACCGGGAGTGTCGCATTCATCGCAAATCTCGTCGAACAGCTTTACCCGGAGACCGAAACCATAGCCCTGATAGATCGTGCCATATGCATGCAGCCGAATGTCATTCTCACGGAAGGCAATCTCATAGCCTCCGGATACAACTCCGAGCTCGACGAACTGCGCCAGATGGCTGCCGACGGCCACCAATGGATAGCACGATACCAGGCCGACGAAATAGCCCGCACCGGCATCAAGACGCTCCGCGTACGACGAAACTCGGTATTCGGCTTCTACATCGAGATATCAAAAGCCGCCGCCATCGCCGCACCGCCAGAATACGAACGCCGCCAGACGCTCACGAACGCAGAACGTTTCACCACTCCGGAACTGCGCGAGTACGAACGCAAGGTCATGGGCGCACAGTCGAGATCCTTCGCGCTTGAAGCCGATCTGTTCCGCGATATAGTGCGTCAGGTGGCCATGCGCACCGTTCCAGTCCAGCAGACTGCCTCGGCGATTGGCGCGCTCGATGCGGTACTGTCATTCGCCGATCGCGCCCTCGCCGCAGGCTACGTGCGGCCGGAAGTGGACAACTCGGACGTACTGGAGATCGTCGACGGGCGCCATCCGATCATCGAACAGCTCCCAGATGCCGAACCATTCGTCCCCAACACGACGTCGCTCAACGGCACGACAGACCAGATCATGCTCATAACTGGCCCCAATATGGCCGGCAAGTCCACCTATCTCCGCCAGGTGGCCACGATCGCCATCATGGCGCAGGCCGGCTCGTTCGTGCCGGCCTCATCCATGCGAATGGGCGTCCTGGACCGCGTCTTCACGCGTATCGGCGCCGGCGACGACCTCGCGCGCGGAAGGTCTACGTTCCTAGTGGAGATGCAGGAGTCCGCCAACATCCTCAACAACGCCACCACGCGCTCCCTCATCGTTCTCGACGAGATTGGCCGCGGCACCTCAACATTCGATGGCATCTCCATCGCATGGTCCGTGGCCGAGTATCTCCACGAAAACCCTAAAGTCAAGGCCAAGACTCTTTTCGCGACGCACTACCACGAGCTGACCGACCTGGCGGAAAAATTCAAGGGGATAAAGAACTACACCGTCCGAGTGAAGGAGGATGGCGATCGCGTCGTCTTCCTGCGCCGCATAGCTCCAGGCGTGGCAGAACGCAGTTTCGGCATCCACGTTGCCGCCATGGCCGGTCTTCCGAGGGCCGTGGTAGAACGCGCCGGACAGATTCTCAAGAACCTCGAGGCGAACGACCTGGATGTCAACTCGCCGAAGATCGTGAAACGGCCGCGCAAGAAGCTCTCGGATCTGCCAGGCCAGATGACATTCCTCTGACGCACTGGATCGCCATGAAGACCAACTACCACATGCATACGACATGGTGTGATGGCAGGAACACGCCGGAAGAGATGGTCATGGCGGCGCTAGACAAAGGATTCGACGCAATAGGATTCTCTTCGCACGCGTTGATGCCCATCAGCGACCCGTGGACGCTCCGGCCGGACACGGCAGGAGCATATGTGGCCGAAATTCGTTCCCTTGCCGCGAAACATGGCAGTCGCATCCAGGTTCTCTGCGGCGTGGAAGCCGATTTCATCCCTGGCGAGACGCGCCCAGACAGGTCGGCATACGATCCGCTCGACCTCGATTACATCATAGGATCGATCCATTACGTTGTCGCAGACGGGGTACGCGTACCGGTCGACCACACGCCCGAACTCCTCGCGGAAGGAATAGCGAGCCGGTTCGATGGCGATACGAAGGCCTTCATCCACGCCTATTTCGCCTCGCAACGCGAAATGGCCACCACTTGCGACTTCGACATAATCGGCCACCCTGATCTCGTACGCAAGTTCAATGGCATCCTGCATTACTTCGACGAGACGGCCGGCTGGTACCAAGATGAACTGCGCCTCACCGCCGATGCTTTTGCCGCCTCCGGAAAGATCGTAGAAGTCAATACAGGAGGCATATCGCGGAATTGGATGGAAGACGCATATCCATCCCCGTTCTTCCGTAAGCTCCTCCGCGAACGGGGCGTCCGTTTCATCCTCAGTTCGGATGCCCATGCTGCGAATGCCATAGATTGCGCATTCGACAGGTTCGGCACGGCAGAAGACTACGTGGATTCCCCTTGCCTCACGGCACCATTGCACATCGCGTGACATTGTGACAAATTGCCACGCCGGTTTGGTTCGCAATGTCACACATTGGCGGCTGTCACGTTTTTTTTCTTCGACATGTGCCACTGGCACGCCCTTTGCTTAATGTCTGGCGTTGTACGAACCTAACAAGAAAGGAACACAAGAAATGAGCACACTGACAGAATTGAATCCGTGGAACCTGCTGGATACCCTGCTGGACACGAACAACCGGGTGTTCCGCAACGTCTGCAACCGCGCGGCAGGACGCTTTCCGCCCGTAAACGTCTACCTTGACGACAACGCGACGATCATTGACGTGGAATTGCCAGGCAAAGCGGCAAAAGACGTGGATCTGACACTGGAGGCGCAGGCGGTGGTAATTGCCGACAAGCCTGCCGATACGGTCGATGAGCACGGCAAGCCATCGCCTGCCAAGCCTGCATGGTCGCGGCGCGTAGAGCTGCCCTTCCGTGTCGACCACGACAAGGCGAACGCCAAATTCATCAACGGCATTCTCCGCATAGAACTCCCTCGCGCCGATGCCGTCGCCTCCCACAGGATCAAGATCGGCTGACTCGTGAGAGCGAAACGAACAAGGTAACGAACCAAGAAAGGAATTGAACAATGAACAACGAAAACATCAAGTACATCGTCCCTACGGTCAGGATGAACGAACATCCCGAGGACTACGAGTTCACGTTCGAACTGCCTGGAATCGGCAAGGAAGAGGCCGACCTGCACGTGGAAGGCCGTACCCTCACATTGAAGACGCACGCGGCATACCAGGCGCCGGCGGGATTCAAGCTGGCCGCCCAGGAGTTCGACCGCCCCAACTACGCTGTAAGCGTAGACCTGCCGGAATTGTGCGATCTGGCCACCGTGTCAGGATCGCTTGAGAACGGACTGTTGCGCGTAAATGTCAAAAAACGGCCTGAAACGCAGCCACGCAAGATAGCCATTGCTTGACTGCCCGCTGCGATGGCAGCATGTCTGGATAAAGATCGTCCGCCAGCGCCTCAAGGCATTGGCGGACGATCTCTTTCGGCTTGTCGCGCCGCCAGCGCATGGGAACCGGAGTCAGATGGCACTTCCAGGCACGAACGTGCCCACGTCCCTGCCGGCGAATATTCCCGTAAGCACATGCGGCGTGGCCGCGTTGGCTATCACAACGTGCGCACCCGCCCTGGCGGCGTTCTGCACGGCCTTGAGCTTGGAATCCATGCCGCCCTTGGAAAGCGAACCCTTCTGGCCCGCATGCACGAGCTTGAGCGCGTCGCGAATCCGGCCTATGGACGGAACGCGGCGGCCGGACGCATCCAGAAGGCCGTCTACCGTGGTCAGCAACACGAGAGCATCGGCGCGCACCAGCTTGACGATGAGCGATGAAAGCCAGTCGTTGTCGCCAAATGTGAGTCCCTTCAGCTCCTCGTCCGCCACCACGTCGTTTTCGTTTACAACCGGCACTATTCCAGCCCGCACAAGATGATCGAGCGACCTGCGCACGTTCGCCGCGCGGCGGCGATCATCGAAATCGGCATGCGTCAGCAACACCTGCCCGATTTTCACGCCATGAGACTCGAACAGCCGCTCGTATTCGGAAATAAACCTTGCCTGGCCCACGGCGGCGCACATCTGCACGTCGTTCACAAGCGCGGGACGCGCCGAGAGGCCGAGAGCCTCCACGCCGGCCGCCACGGCACCCGAAGACACGAAAATGACCTCGCGTCCGGCCTTGCGCAATTCGCAGAGCTGTGAAACCAGACGGCGGAGCGCCCGATAGTCGGGGCGCCCCGTCTGCTTCGCAATGGAATGCGTCCCTACCTTGACAACCACACGACGCACGTCCTGGAGGGACGCGCGTTCGCGGGCGACTGTCTGGCGGGAGACGGTCATGGCCTAGGCGCCAAGCTGAAGACGCGCGAAACGCTTGACTGAAAGCGTGTCGCCAACGTTCTTTGCGACGCCGTCGAGATACTTCTCCACGGTCAGTTCGCCATCGGCCACGTAGTCCTGCTTCAACAGGCATATCTGCGTGCAGAACTTGGCGGCCATGCCCTTCTTGATACCGGCGAGCGCCTGTTCCGGCGGCAACTTGCCCTTCTGCTCCTTGAGGGCGTTGAGCTTGATCTCAAGCTCCGCATCGATCTCGGACTGCGGAACGTCCTCGGGCTTCACGTACTTGGGCGAATTCGCGGCTATCTGCAGACAGAGCATGTGGGCGGCCTCGGCGAGCGCCGGGTTCGCCACGCTCTCGGGCTTGGTGCATCCCAGCTCCACGAGAACGCCGATCTTCCCGCCCATGTGGATGTAGCCGGAGAGAACGCCGGTACCATCAAGCGCGAAACGCTCGCTGCGGCGAATCTTCACGTTCTCGCCCGTCTTGGTGAGAAGCATCTTGTAGTCGTCGTTCAGCGTCTGCTCGATGTCCTTGCCTTCAAGCGCCACCTTGGCCGCATCGTCGACGAACTTCTTGAACGCGTCCGTCTTGGCGACGAAGTCGGTCTCGCAGTTGACTTCGGCGAGAGCGAGCGCCGAACCGTCAGGAGCGGAAGCGAGGGCGATTATGCCTTCCTTCGACTCCTTGTCCACGCGCTTCGCCGCAACGGCGAGGCCCTTCTCGCGGAGATACTTCACCGCTTCCTCCATGTTGCCGTTGGTAGCGACTAGCGCTTCCTTGCACGCGCCCATGCCGGCGGCAGTGGCTTCGCGGAGTTCCTTGATCTGCTGGATTGAAATTGCCATGATGGGGATAACCTTTCTTCTTTTGTCGTTTACTCGGCCTTAGGCGCCTCATCGGCGGCCTTGACCGCATCCTCGGCAGCCTTGACGGCGGCGGCGGCGGCCACTACCTTCTCCTTGCGGGCGGCGGCGAGTTCGGCCTTGGCCTTGGCCTCGGCGGCCTCCTTGGCCTTGCGCGCGATCTGCTTCACGTCGCTGGAGACGCCCGTCTTGGCGCCCTTGGAGCGAACCGTCTTCAGAGCCTCGCTGCCCTTCGCCTCGGCAGCCGCCTTCTTTTCTGCGGCGGCCTTCTCGCGACGGGCGGCGCGCTCGGCCTTCTCCTGCTCCTCGCGGGCGGCGCGTTCGGCGTCGCGCTTCGCCTTCGCTTCGGCTGCCACGCGGGAATACTCGTCGTTGGCGGCCTTCACGACCTTGACAATGCCGTTGACGATCAGCTCGATGCCGCGGACGGAATCGTCATTGCCGGGGATCACGTAGTCGATAGGATCGGGGTTCGCGTTCGTGTCTGTGATGGCCACGATCGGAATGTGGAGACGGGCCGCCTCCTTTACGGCGTTCAACTCGCGGCAGACGTCCACGATGAACACCGCACCCGGACGCTCCTCCATGTCCGCGATGCCCGTGAGGTTCTTCTCGAGCTTGGACAACTCGCGACGGAGCATGGAAGCCTCCTGCTTGTGCTTTGAAAGCTCGCCGTTGTTGGCGCGGCCGATAGCCTGTATCTGGCGCATGCGCTTCACGCTGCCGCGAATCGTCTGGCTGTTGGTGAGCGTGCCGCCGAGCCAGCGCTCGGTCATGTAGAACTGCCCGCATTCCTCGGCCGCCTGCTTGACGATCTCCTGCGCCTGCTTCTTCGTGGCGACGAACAGGACCTTCTTTCCGTCGAGGATCGTCTTGCGGAGGAACTCGGCAGCCTCGTCGAGCAGGGCCACGGTCTGCGTGAGGTCGATGATGTGGATGCCGTTGCGCTTGTCGAAAATATACGGCTTCATCTTCGGGTTCCAGCGCTTCGTCTGGTGGCCGAAATGCAGGCCGACGTCGAAGAGATCCTTGAGCGTAAGGCCTGTAGCGGCCGATGTAGGCATGTCCATGTTCTTTCTGAACCTTTCTTTCTGTTGCGGGTCCACGGGCGACATTGCCCGTTTTCCCTGGGTTAATCCGCTTTGGCGCGCAAGCCTGGACGGACCTCCGCGTCGTTCGCTTCCGCACGGCAACGGCCACCCGGCCCTTCCGTGCCCGGAAAACTGGTGAGCAAGTATATCAAAAACCGGCACCTCGCGCAAGGCTCAAAATGCGCTGGTTGGAAGAACCGCGGAAGACGAGCGTGATATCCTTGAGCGTCTCCACGAACGGACCGTCCACAAGCGTGTCGATCAGCGACAGCATCTCGTCAGTCGCCTCGCATCGCCAAGGACTCTCTGCCAGGAGATCGCGTTCGTAGACGCATCCCGTCCACGCCCACACGTTCTTTCCAGGGAACCTCTTGCGGAATTCACGCAGGAACGGAAGCAGGGCTCGCTGATTCTGCGGTTCGAACGGTTCGCCGCCCAGAAGGGACAGCCCCTGTATCCAATCCGGGGCACAGGACGCCAGCACCTTCTCCTGTACGGCGTCCGTCCACGGTTCGCCGGCAGCGAAGTCCCAGGTGTCCGGGTTGAAGCAACCCTTGCACCGGTGGGTGCAGCCGCTCACAAAGAGCGACACGCGCACCCCCGGTCCGTTGGCCACGTCGCACGTCCTGATCGCCGAGTAGTTCATCGGCTCACGACACGTGCAGCACGCGCTCCTTGATTTCCTGCGTACGGCCCTGGTTCCAGTACTGGGAGCCGATGTAGCCGCAGGTGCGGCGCGCGACGTTCATCTTGTTCTGGTCCGTATTGCCGCACTTGGGGCACTTCCATACGAGCTTGCCGTTGTCGTCCTTCACCACCTGGATCTCGCCGTCGAAGCCGCATACCTGGCAATAGTCGCTCTTCGTGTTCAACTCGGCGTACATGATGTGATCGTAGATGAACTGCATGATGGAGAGCACGGCAGGGATGTTGTTCTGCATGTCCGGCACCTCGACGTAGGAGATCGCGCCGCCGGGCGAGAGCTTCTGGAACTTCGACTCGAGAGCAAGCTTGTCGAAGGCGTCTATCGGCTCCGTCACGTGCACGTGGTAGGAGTTCGTGATATAGTTGCGGTCGGTGATTCCCTTCACGATGCCGAAGCGCTCCTGCAGGCACTTCGCGAAACGGTAGGTGGTGGACTCGAGCGGCGTGCCATATATGGAGTAGTCTATGTTTTCCGCCTTCTTCCACTTGGCGGTATACTCGTTGAGCTTCTTCATTATGTCAAGCCCCAGCGCCTCTCCCTCGAATTCGGTGAGCTTCTTGCCGTTGATGGCGTAGACGCACTCCCACAGGCCCGCGTAGCCGAGAGAGATGGTCGAGTAGCCGTCGAAAAGCAGGCGATCGATCTTCTCCCCTTTGTCGAGACGCGCGAGCGCGCCGTACTGCCACAGGATGGGAGCGGCGTCGGAGAGCGTGCCGAGCAGACGGTTGTGGCGGCACTGCAGCGCGCGGTGGCACAGCTCCATGCGCTCGTCGAAGATATCCCAGAACTTGGCGAGCACCGCATCTTCGGACGCGCCCGTGCCGGCGGCCTTGACCGCCGAAAGTCCGATGTCCACCAGGTTGATCGTCACGACTCCCTGGTTGAATCGCCCGTAGTAGCGGTGCCTGCCCGGCACGTAGTTCTTCGCCTTGGATATGTTGCCGATCCCGGCATCGGTGAAACGGTCGGGAGTGAGGAAGCTGCGGCAGCCCATGCATGTGTACACGTCGCCCTTCAACTCAAGCATCATCTTTTCGCTGATGTAGTCCGGAACCATGCGCTTGGCCGTGCATTTCGCCGCCAGCTCGGTAAGATACCAGTATGGAGTCCCCTCCCTGACGTTGTCCTCCTCCAGCACGTATATGAGCTTGGGAAACGCCGGCGTCACGTACACGCCAACCTCGTTCTTGACCCCCTGGATGCGTTGCTTGAGCATCTCCTCGATGATGACGGCGAGATCCTTCTTCTCCTGCTCGTTGCGCGCTTCGTTGAGGTACATGTACACTGTTATGAACGGCGCTTGGCCGTTCGTCGTCATGAGCGTCACCACCTGGTACTGGATCGTCTGCACGCCGCGCACGATCTCGTCACGCACGCGCTTCTCAACGATACCGGCCTTCTTGTCGGCGGAAATCGTCGCACCTACGAGCTTCAGCTCGTCCTCCACCTCCTCGGTTATCTTCTCGCGGCTCACCTGCACGAACGGCGCGAGATGCGTCAGGGAAATGGACTGCCCGCCGTACTGGTTGGACGCCACCTGAGCGATGATCTGCGTAGCGATGTTGCACGCCGTGGAAAACGAATGCGGACGGTCGATGGTCGTGCCGCTTATCACCGTGCCGTTCTGAAGCATGTCGTCGAGGTTCACAAGGTCGCAGTTGTGCATCCGCTGCGCATAGTAGTCCATGTCATGGAAATGCAGGATTCCCGCCTCGTGCGCCCTCACGACTTCCTCTGGCAGAAGCAGCCGCTTCGTAACGTCCTTCGACACGGCACCTGCCATGTAGTCGCGCTGGACGCTGTTGATGGTCGGGTTCTTGTTCGCGTTCTCCTGCTTCGCCTCTTCGTTCGTGCAGTTGATGAGCGTAAGTATCTCGCCGTCCGTGGTGTTGTGCTGGCGCTTGAGCTCCTGGATGAAACGGTACTTGATGTACTTCTTCGCGACGGCGTGGGCTCCCGCCTCCTGGATCTTCGTCTCCACCAGATCCTGTATCTCCTCCACGCTCAACGCACGGTCGTACGTACGTGCGAAGTCCTCGATCTGATGTGCTATGCGGTTGATACGCGCCTCTGTCAACTTGTCGGCATCCTCTACCGTTTCGTTGGCCTTGCGGATTGCGGCGGCAATCTTTTCCCGCTCGAATTCCATTTCCTCGCCGCTGCGCTTGATGATGTTCATGTCGTCCTAAGTCCTGTTCTCGTCCCTACGCGCACTTTCCAACGCCGGACGGCACCATGCCACCCAGACCCACCATCGGAATCCCTCCGCGCAGCGACGAGGACAATGATACATGATTCTGGCACCTGGCGCAAGCGGAAAAATCAATATATTGTGTATTTTTTATTTTCGACACACAACATAATGTTGTACGGCCCAAAATGCAAGTTATAGACAGCGAATGGCGGCCGCCCACCTGAGACGCACTGATTTTTCGGCTGTTATGGCTATTCGCAGAGGAAGCGATATTCCATCGCCGTTCGCAACGTATGGCCAGGAGCGACGATTGTCGTTGGGAATTCAGGCTTGTTGGGGGAATCGGGGAAATGCTGCGGTTCAAGCGCCACGCCGCTGTTGCGAACCGGCAGGTAGTAGCCGTCGTAGACCTGCATGCCAGGCTCTGTCGTCCACACCTCCACCCTGCGACCGGTTTCCTCGGATGCGAGAGTGCAGGCGTGGCGTAGCGTCTTGCCGTCCCATCCGTTCACGACCCAGTTGATGTCATATCCGGCGCCGAATTTCAGGCATTCGTCATCGGCATCGTGACGTTCGCCAATCTTGTGCGGCTGGCGGAAATCGAACGGCGTGCCTTCCACGGAACGCAGTTCGCCAGTGGGTATCATGCCAACGTTGTAGGGCGTGAAGCGGTCCGCGCTGATCTGCATCGTATGGCCAAGTATCGTCGTGCCGCTTTTCGTGCCGTTCAAATTCCAGTACGCATGCTCAGTGAGCGATATGGGCGTAGGGCGATCCGTCGTAGCCTCCCAGTCGATACGCCACACGTTCGCGTTGTCGAGCGTGAGAGTTGCCCTCACCTTCACGTTGCCGGGGTAGCCGCCCTCGCCATCGGGGGAACATATCTCCATGACGAGGCCGACCTTTTCATCCGTATGGATTTCATCTATCACGTCCCAGCAGCGGAGAGAGAAGCCGCGTGTTCCGCCATGCAGGGCGCATGGGATGCCGCCGGGAGAATTCGTGCATTCCAGAACGTATTCGCGTCCGTCCAAGGTGAACTTTCCATCGCGGATGCGGTTGCCGTAGCGCCCAACCAGCGCGCCGTAGTAGGTGCCGCCATGTTCGGCCACGTATTCGTCAAGAGTGTCCCAGCCAAGCGTCACGTTATCAAGCTTGCCGTTGCGGTCTGGGATTAGAGCCTTCACCAGACGTCCGCCGTAGTTGGAAAAATGGAGTTCCACGCCTTTGGCGTTTACGAGGCGCCACAGACGCACCTCGCGCCCTTCAAAACGTCCCCACGTCTTCGATTCGATGCTCGTCTTCATTTTCAATCCTTTCGTTCCTACTGCAATCGGGGGAAGTCTACCACACTCCGTCCGAGACCGCAAGCATCTGCCCGTCTTCAGCGGAGCACCGTCACGTCCGGCGGTGCTTTCACATGCGTATCAAGCGTGCCGTCATGCCGTTTTTCCACGCGCACCGCGACCGACCTGCCGTCCGGAAGCGCCATGGCGCCCTCGGCCCAGGAAAGATCGCCAAGAAACGGCTTCACCTCCACCGTCTTGCAGCCTACGCCGACGGGACGGATTCCCAGCACTCGGTTGATGCACCAGGACGCAGGCCCTGCCGCCCATCCGTGGCAGAGCGAATGCCTGAAACCCGGATAGCAGAACTCTCCGTAGTCGCCATGGATGTCTTTCTTTCCGGCAACTGGCAGTTCGTCGATGCGGAAGCAGTTGTTTGTCCAGGCGAGATCGAAGCCTTCCCAGAAGCTCGTGGCGCCCACGTCCAGCATGCCGCCCCAGTAGTCGCGCACCGTGTCAAGGGCGCACTGTCCCTCGCCTGCGGCGCTCATCGCCTCTATCATGTAGTAGCCGTAGAACGTTGATACGTCTTTATGCCCGTTCGCACCTAGCACGGTTGAAAACATTTCCTTCGAATCGCGAAGTCCGGAGAGCGCAAGCATCGCGGCCGCCGCCTTCTCGCCGTATGGATCCGGGCGAAGCTTCTCCAGTTCGGCCGCCATGGCTTTCGCCTTTCCTGCCAGTCTTCCGTTTCCGACCGCTTCCGCAAGAAACGCCGTCTCGCGCGCGGCGGCAAGCGCAAGCCCCTGGGTACCTGATGCAGCCGCCTTCTTGTTGCGCCGCGTCGGCCAGTCCAGGAAGTCGCCCGCCACCCATTCGCCGCCTTTCATGCCGGTAAGCACGTGGTCGAACGTCTTCTCAAGATATTCGGCGTGGCGCCGCAGATACCCCTCGTCTCCCGTGAAGCGGTACCATTCGGCGACATTGCGGATCCACCACAGCGTATATGTCGGCATCGTGTTCATCCATTTGTCAGGCGGCGTTACGGCCACCATGTAATCGAGCGACTCAGGCAGGATGGATGCGGCGCCGAACACGTTCAGGATCGCCATAGTCTCGGGGTGCGTATCCCCCATCCACACGAGCCGGTCGCGCTTGATCCCGTCCCAAAGGTATTCCTGGCAGCAGAGATGCACGGTGCGAACCGCAGTATCGAACACCTGGTTGAGCCGTTCGTCCGACGACTTGAAGCAACCGACCGCTTTCATAGGCCTCATCAGCGAAACGGCACGGATGAATTCGAATCCCACATCGCCGCCAGTGACCAGATCTATGCGCAGGAAACGGAACCCGGTATTTCCCACTTCAATGGAGCCGAACACCGGCACAGGCATTTCAAAGTCGCGCAGCGCATGGTCGTTTGACGCGTGCTTTCCATCGCCGATGGAACTCATCGCCTCCGAAACGGACTCGCCGAATCGAAGGCGTATGCGGGAGCCGGCGGTTCCGCCAGGGCTCATTCCAAGCTGCACGCCGCCGTGGAGTTCGCGCCCGAAGTCGATTAGAACTCCCGCCGGTTCGCCACGGTTTGAAAGCCTGGTGCCGCGAGCGGTGGCGAAAGGCCCCTCGCACACCTGCCCCAACTTCCTCTCCAGAAGCTTCTCCATCCTTTCGGACGATGCGCGCGCAGGCCAGCCGTCGTCGAACTTCTTGGCAGACGAATGCCATACTATCCGCTTGGGATAGACGAACGTCCTCACCCTGGAATCGAGCCGGTCCTCCTGGCCGGCCGGCGTTTCCGCCGGCCGCCCGCCCCCTCCCAGCACACACGGCACAGGTGCGGCCAGGCCCAAGATGGCTGCGAGAACTATTGCTTTTTCAGATGCCACATTCTTTCCGGACATGATCTCTTCCTTTCAGCATCGCGAAAAAAACAGCTGCCGCAGACAGTGCCAGCATCGGCCAGTCGCCAAGCCGCGTGTATGGCGTAGGCGTCGGCCCCGACGGTACTGGCACAGTCTCCACCATCGTGCCTGAAGCGTCCACCAGCGGTTTGCCATTGCCGTCGGACAACCATTTGGCGCGGCCATCGCCCGCGATGACACCCGTCACGCCTGAATTGCCCACGCGAATTACAGGCAGCCCCGTCTCTATCGCGCGAAGCACGGCCTGCTCCGCGTGCTGGACCGGCTCGCAAGAGCGGGAGAACCAGCTGTCGTTCGTGATAAGCACAAGCGCCTGCGCACCAAGGCGGGAAGCCTTCCTGGCGAGCGCAGGATCGGTATCCTCGTAGCATATCAGCGGCGCAATGGCCACGGACGCATCGCCCCCCTCCCGGTTCAACGGCAGCCTGAACACCGTCGCCTCGCCAGGCCAAAGGGACACGCCGATAGGCGAGAGCCGCTGCAGAAGAGGTATCCACTTGTCCAAGGGGATGAACTCCCCAAACGGCACCAGATGCTGCTTCCCATAGCACTGCACGGCGGCATTCGTGCCGGAATATAGCGCGGCGGCGTTGTGGTAGCGCCCATTCGACACCCAGTCGCCACCTGCCAGCAGAGCCGCCCCGCCCAGCTCGTTCGAGAAATGCGCCGCCACTCGCCTGGCGGCCGTGCTGTCCACACGCCCGAACTCGGCCATGGCGCTTTCACCCCACACGATCAGGTCGGGACGGGCAGGAACGGCCACGTCAAGAAGCCTCCCGTATACGGCCAGCGGATCCTCGCGCAACTTGCCGGACGAAAAAATGCATGGTGCGTTCCGCTGTACGAGAGCGACGCGAACTGGCGTCACGGGTTCTGATCCTCGATCCCTTGCATGCGGCTGCGAAAACCAGAACGCCAGCAGGACCGTGCCAAGCGGCAAAGCTGTTTCCATGGAACGCTTCCACCTGCATGCTGCAACCTGCGGTTCACGACGCATCTGGGCTATGATGCGGCAGACGAGCGTGGCAAACACGCCGTTGACCATCACCACAAGAGCGCTTACAAGGTACACTCCTCCCAGCCGCGCAGGAACGGCTAACGCCGGCGTCTGGCCAACCGCCGTCCCGAGAAAATTCCAGGCAAAGCCGGTAAACAACGTCGCTCGCAGCCATTCGCACCCGGCCCACAACACGGGTTCGGCCGCGATCCCCCACCGGCCCCATCTCCGCCAGACGCGCGCGGCAAGCCACCCGAACAGCGCGAAATAGCCGGCGCACAGCGCGGCAAGCCCGGCCCATCCAAGCACGACCAGCGGCCAAGGGCCGTTGTTCTTGATGATCGCCGGCATCCAGGAAAGCGTTCCAAACCAGAAAAGGAAACCGCCAACGGCCCATAGCGCCGCCGAACGGCCAGGTGCGCACAAACGCGCAACCGCCAGAAGCGGAACCAGGGCCATCGCGACACAAGCCACCTCGCCCATCGGCGGAAACGCCGCCCATAGCAGCAAGGCGGAAATCACCGCAGGAAGGGCCAGGATGAACTTTCTCATGCTCGGTTGCCTCTGATTGCCCTTATCCGTTCGCCGCCGCCGGACGCGATCTGCACAACGTCAGCACGTTCAGGAAGTTCACCGAATAGAACATGACAAGCATCGTGACGACGCCAGAATGGCCAAAACCCATCTTGTCGCTCACGAGAATCGCAGCCTGGTTGCCGACAAGACCGGCCACGCCCCATGCAGAAAGTACCGCGCCGTGTATCTTCGATATGTTCGTCATGCCGTAATGATCGGCAAGAATGCCTGGTATGACCGAGAAACCGGCCCCATAGCAGGCGTTGATCACCAGGAGCGCCAATCCAATCAGTGGTGGCCACCAGCTGGCGGTCATCACACCGGCCGATATGCCCAGAATGATCATCAGGATGTTGACGCGCCGGACCAACCGATCCGACCACCATGCGAAAAGGAAGCGCCCGCCACCATTCATAAGGCCGCATAGCGCGATAACCCACGTGGTAAGTTTCTCCGGATACCCCACTGACGGCGTATCCATCATTTGCTTCGCAAGAGGTATGAGGCAAAGCCCGCAGGAGATGTTCAGGAACATGAACAGCCAGGCCCGTAGGAAGTAGGAATCCTTAGCCAACCCTTTGTACGTGAACTCGCACTGCGGCAAACCGTGCGCAAACGACATCTGCTCGACTTTGGGCTTTCTAAGCATCATGGCCGAAACAAGCATCGGAACCAGATAGAATCCCGCGAATATGGCAAATGCGCGTACGATGCCGTACGTCTCGAATCCACGCAGCTGGAACATCGCGAAACTCTGCTCGTCCCCCCAATGGATCCCCTTGTACAGTATCGTGGACAGAGTGGAACCCAAGCCGAACGAAATGATCGGCACGGCGGCGGCGATCGCTTTCGCGTTGGGAAACCAAAGCATCATTGTCTTCACCGGGGAAATGTAGATGATGCCAGTACCCGTGCCCACCAGGAATCCGTATCCAAGATAGATGAGCGCCAGCGACTTGTACTTGACGCCAACCGCCGTCACCAGCAGGCCGGAGATGAACAACGTAGTGCCGATGATCGTGGACAGACGTATGTTTCTCTCGACGATCTTGCCGAAAAAAGCCGCACCCATGCCCAAAAAGAAGATTCCAAGCGAGAATGCAAATTGCACGGCGCTCTTGGTCTCGCCAATGTACTCGGCAATCTGTGTAGAGAAATTCGTGAATGCATATATCTGACCGACAGAAACCGCCAACAGAAATGCCGGTAGAACCGCACGCAAGAATCGTTGATATCCAACTGATTTACTCATGGCGCTACGTATAATACCACAACCTGTTGCGTCTAGCAACAGGAAATGCCACAAGATGTTGGGCCGTTATCAGTCGGTTTTTCACCTGCGCCAAGGGTCCGTCCCCTCGCTGTCTTAGGCTATGACTGCAAGGGCCTGTCCCTTCGTCACCGGTTTGCCGTGTTCAACGAGGAAGGTGATCTTGCCGCTGGCTGTCGCTTTGATCGGGTTGAACAATTTCATCGCTTCGACTATGCACACCGGCGAGCCGTTCTTCACATCGTCGCCGTCCTTGGCCAACTCGGGCCTGCCAGGTCCAGCGCTCCGGTAGAACGTACCGTTGAGCGGAGCCGTAACCGGCGTACCCTTGGGGATGGCGGACGCGACGGAGCGCGTCCCTCCTGTTTCCTTCGTGGAAGCGGTACTCTTGTCGCTTCCTTCGGCTTGAAGCGGCAAGAGCTCCGCTTCTCCTGGCTTGACGGCGGAAATATCGACCTTCCCGCCTCCCGCCATCGCCATAAGCGCGGCAAACGCCTTGCCGATCTGGGCGAAACGGACGGTCTCCGCATCGACGGCAGGAGCAGGGGCGGCGGCAGTCGCCGCCTTCTGCATCTCCACATCGGCAGGGATCGGATCCTTCGCGTCTACCGGCTGGGCGCGCCACTTGAAGTAGCCGAGCGCCACCTCTGGGAAGAGGCAGTAGCTGAGGATGTCCTCTTCCGCCTTGATGAGCTTGGCGGGGATCTCCCTTGCCGCCGCGGCGAGGCCGGGCTTCAGGAGGTCTGCCGGGCGGCACGTGATGGGCTTGAGGTCGCCGACGAGCTTCTTCTGGAGCTTCTTGTCGATTGGCGCTGGCGTACGGCCATAGTAACCGGCTGCATAGTGCTTCGTTTCGTCCGTCACCATGCCGTACCGCTTGCCGCCAAGCACGTTGAGGACGCTCTGCACGCCGACGATCTGGCTGGTAGGCGTTACAAGCGGTGGATATCCCATGTCTGCACGAGTCTTCGGCAGCTCCTCCAGCACCTCTGGCAGACGATCCAACGCACCCTGCTGGGCGAGCTGGCTGCGGAGATTGGAGATCATTCCGCCTGGAATCGCATGGACAAGCACTCCAGCGTCCACCGGCTCGACCTTCGCGCTCGATGCGGGCTGGCGAGTCTTCTTCAGGTCGCGGAAGTAGGCGTTTATCTCGGCAAGCTTCTTCTGGTCGAGGCCCGTATCGTAGCCTTCGCTTTCGAGAATCGTCACCATGGACTCGCATGGCGGCTGCGAACTGAAGCTGGACATGGTCGAGATTGCGCAATCCACGCACCCTGCACCTGCCTCTACCGCTGCGAGATACATTGCCGCGGCCATGCCGCTCGTCATATGGGAATGGACCTGTATCGGCATGTCGGGCAATGCCTTCACGAGAGCCCCGACGAGTTCACGCGCCGCTCCGGGCGTAAGGATGCCCGCCATGTCCTTGATCGCGAGCGAATCGATGCCCATTGCCGCCTGTTCCTTGGCAAGCTTCACGTATGCCTCGACGGTATGGACAGGCGATGTGGTGTAGGAAATCGTGCCCTGCGCATGGCCGCCGTACTTCTTTACGCTAGCAATGGCCTTCTCAAGGTTGCGTGGATCGTTTAGCGCGTCGAAGACGCGAAAGATGTCCATGCCATTCTCGCATGCGAGCGCCACGAAGCGCTCGACAATGTCGTCGGGATAATGCTTGTAACCGAGGATGTTCTGTCCGCGCAGGAGCATCTGCAGCGGCGTCTTCTTGCAAACCGCCTTGATCTGGCGCAGTCGTTCCCACGGATTCTCGCGGAGGAAACGCATGCACACGTCGAACGTGGCGCCACCCCAGCATTCAAGCGAATAGTAGCCGGCATCGTCAATTGTTTCGGCGATCTTGAGGATGTCATCCGTCCGCATGCGCGTGGCCCACAGGGACTGGTGCGCGTCGCGCAGGGTCGTGTCGGTGATGCGAACTACCTTAAAAGCGTTGTTTTTCATGCGGATATTCTATCACAACGAGTGCCCAGTGCATAGTGGATTTAGCCAATTGGCATCTTTTTGCGGCATTTCCCCGCCAACAAATCGGGAGGGACGGGCGTCGTCCCGTCAAACCTCCGGTCCGCAGCACGGTCAATGCAAAGGGGACGATTCTCGGGAATGGACCTGGCTGCGGTACAGAGACCAGCCGTTGTTCAGCCAGAACGCAATGCAGCACGCCCACATGGTAGGCAGAAGCAGCTCATGATTGCCAGAAATCTCCGCCACCATCACTATTGAGGTCAAAGGCACCCGTATCGAACTGGCAAGGAAAGCGGCCATGCCAACTAGCGCGAAAGCAGACGGATGTATGCCCACCGAAGCAGGCAGGACATGCCGGAAGAAAAGCCCTGTGGCGGCGCCCAATGCGCCACCGCAAGCCAAAGCAGGCGCAAAAAGACCGCCAGAACCGCCAGAACCTACGGTAAACGAAGTTGCTACGACCTTTACGAAGAAGAAGACCAGAAATCCAAGCGCCGTCAACGAACCAGATGCGGCAAGATGCTTCGCTTCGCCGGATACGAACGACGCCTGAATGACCGAATAACTCGAACCCAAGACGTCGGGGAACACAAAACCCAACGCTCCAGTGGCAAGTCCGCCGATCGCTACGCGTAGCCACACCGGTCTGCGGCTCTCGGAGAAGCAACGCTCCATCCAGCGGAAGAAACTGATATAGAAACGAGCACCCAAAGCAACAACAAACGCCAAGGCCAGATAAGGCAGAAGACGCAACCAGTTCGAAAACATGCATTTCGGCATGGCGAAAAGCGGTTCCCATCCGTAGAAGCAGGAAAAGATGGTATGGCTCATGACAGCTGCGACGACTGACGGCATTATCGTATCAGACTCCATGTCGCTCGATGAATAGAATATCTCGGCGCCAAATATCGCACCTGCGAACGGCGCCCTGAAAAGAGCCGCTATCCCCGCCGCAAGACCGGCCGCCATCAGGATGCGCGACGCACGCTTGTCAAGATTGAACCAGCGGTTAACCACGCTGCCGCACGCCGCGCCTAGCAGCGTAACCGGTCCTTCATACCCCGCACTGCCGCCGAAACCAACCGTAAGGACCGATGCCACCGATTTCACCGGAATCACACCACGCGATATCGATTCGCCGCGATGGAACGCCCTCACGGCTGAATCGGTGCCACGCGCATGTTCCACGCGCGCGAAACGGCGTATCAGCAGGCTCCCTGCCACCGCGCCAACAGCCGGCAGGAACACAAGCAGCCAACGGTGCGGATCCGACAGGTTGTCCAACGTCCAGAAATTGCTGAGGACCTCGCCATCTGGAAGCGCAGACAGAAAGGAATGGTGCCCTATCCCCTCCATCACGTACACTTTCGCAAGACGGATCATCCAGTAGAACGCTACCGTCACGAATCCAACGAGAACGCCGACAAGCGCCGCAAGAGCCACGTACTTTCCCGTCTTCACGGACATGCCGTGCCCCGAAAGGAAGAACTTGAACGAACTTCTCGAAAGCTGCCTGAGCACTGCCATGTCAATGCCCCCATCCGTCTGTCATTCTTCCAGCTCCCCGGCGAAATCGTACCCTTCGCTTTTCACGATACGAATCTTCGCAAACGAACCGACCTCGGCCTGTCCGCCGAACCTGACCACGCCATCGACGTCAGGAGCCTGGCTTTCAAGGCGCGCTACGCCCGGCGACACCACAAGCGCCGGAAACGTCTTGCCGATATGGGATTTTGCCTTGCCGGCCCATATCCTCCGCTGCGCGGACATGACGGCCCGTGCTCGCCTGGCCGCCACATCCGGCGGCGGACGGCCATCCATCTCGGCTGCGGCGGTGCCATCTTCAGGGGAAAACGCAAAAACGCCCAAGTGGTCGAACGCCATGCGCTTCACGTCCATCAGCAACTTCTCGAACGCTTCACGCGTCTCGCCGGGGAATCCCGTCATCACAGTCGTACGCAATGTAACGCCCGGCACTGCCGTCCGCAACCGACCGGCGGCGTTCAACGTCGCCGCAACGGCAGATCCGCGCGCCATGGCCTTCAGGATCCTCGGATCGGTGTGCTGAAGCGGCACGTCTATGTATTTCACGGCATGGGGAGACGTATTCATCCATTCTAGGAACGCATCGGAGATTTCGCTTGGATAGGCGTAGAGGACGCGTATCCAGAATGCGCCATTCAACTTGTCCAGCGCGCGCAGAAGCGTGACGATGTCCGTCCCGTCGCCAAGATCGACGCCGTACAGCAGCGGATCCTGCGCAATGACATTCAGCTCCTTCACGCCTGTCGCCAGAAGCGCACGCGCCTCCGCCAGAACCGCCCGTACGGAACGCGACCTGTAATTGCCACGTATTGCAGGGATCGCACAGTACGCGCAACGATGGGCACACCCTTCCGCGATCTTGAGATAGGCGAACGCCTTGCCTGTGAGACGCAATCCCGGTATTGGCGGCGTGAAAACCTTCCGCGGCATTCCAGGCGGCACTACCAATTTCCGGCCACGGTTCGACCGGCCTAGCGCATTGCGAACGACTCCCGCTATCTTGTCGAGCGCGTCTATTCCAACCACGGCATCCACTTCAGGAAAGGCGTCGGCCATCTGATCCCCATACCGCTGCGCAAAGCAGCCGGCCACGACCACGGCCCGGCATCGCCCGGCCTTTTTCATTTCACAAGCGCGCAATATCTCGGCAACGGCCTCCTCGCGGGCCGCCTCTATGAACGCGCACGTGTTCACCAAAATCACGTCCGCATCGTCAGATTGCGAGGCAAGCACACAGCCTGATTTCAGCAGATGACCGGCCATCACCTGCAGATCTACGGCGTTCTTTGCGCACCCAAGCGCGACAATTCCGATTCGAATCGGTTGCGTGTCCATGCCGACAGTATATCACAAATGTGCCGAATTGACAGACCGCTGAATTTCGGATATCATACAACCGACCGGACCGAGAGGATTCAAGCCCATGACAACTTTCAACAATCTAGCGGCCTCTATCGCTGCCCTGGCCATGGTGGCGTGCGCATCAGCGGCCGAACCGCTGTTTCCATCCGGACGCCTGGCGCTTGGCGTCAACTACTGGTCGAGCGCAGACGCCACGAAGATGTGGCGCAACTGGCGGCCCGAGGAAATCGAAAAGGACATGGCCGTCCTCAAAAAGGCCGGAATCACCGTCCTGCGCGTATTTCCAACCTGGAACGATTTCCAGCCTATAGTCGAGATACATGCAAACTGCTCCAGATGGAACCGTTCGTGCGACACGCGCCTGACGGCCGACGAAATCATCCGTCCTGACACCGCCGCCGGCGATGCCGGCGTGGACGAGAAGATGATGGAACGTTTCGAAGCATTTTGCGATATAGCCCGGCAATACGACATGAGGCTGATCGTCGCGCCTTTGACGGGACAAATGACATTCCGCAATTTCCTGCCGCCGGCGTTGGAGAACAGGAATCCATATTCCGACCCGTACGCCCTAAAGTGGGAAACGCGTTATCTCGAGTATTTCGTCAGACGCATGCGGCACCACAAGGCCATAGCGGCATGGGAGGCCGGGAACGAGCCGCACGCTCTCGCCGCGGCCGAATCGCCCGAACAGGCGGAAGCATGGACACGCCTCATACTCTCCACCATCAGGCTTGCAGATCCGTCCCGGGCCGTAGTGGGCGGCAACGGCTTCGATCTTACGAGCGGTATCTGGCGCGTGGACATAAGCGCGCGATTCGGCGACTACGTGCCGCACCACCTCTATGCCCTGTGGAAACGAGACTCTCCGGCCGCTTTCAACACGATCCGAAACACCTTGTTTCCTGCCGTATGCACGAAGGCTCTCGAAGACGTTGCCGGGAAACCGTCGTTTCTTGAGGAGCACGGCGTCCGGCGTCCGGAACAGGTCAGTCGCGATCGTCTCGCCTCATACATGCACGCCGCACTGTGGAATCTGAAGGCCGTAGACGCCAAGGCTCTCGTATGGTGGTGCGCGTTCGACCAGGACGTGTTCGATATCGCCCCCTATGACTGGAAATACCCTTGCCCCGAGCTCGGCCTGTGGCAGGCCGACCGCAAACCGCATCCTGCCGCAGACGCGCTGGCGAGGTTCGCGCACTTCGACAGATCCCTTGACATGCCGCCGCTTCCACGCCCCAAGGCGGACGCCATGTTTCTTATCGACGGGGAGTCCACGGCGCACGCGGCGTCGGTGCTGGCGCGCCAGGCGGGCATATGGCCCGAATTCCAGAGCGTCGAAACCCCTCTGCGCGACGCATCCACCTATTTCCTTCCAGTGGCCAGAGGCCGCGGCGGCATGACAGGACGCCAGTGGAAGGCTCTCGTGAAGAAAGTCCAAGAAGGAGCGACGCTATATATCTCATGGTGCGAAACCTTCCTTCCTGGCATTCCAGAGATCGCCGGCGTGGAACTGGAGTATCGCGAGACGCGCCCGGTGCGTACGGCCTGCCGCGTGGCGCCACCCGGCCGTGCCCCGTTCTCCTACACGATCGTCGACTCGAAAAAGCGAGTGTTCAAGTCATGCGGCGCGGAGGTGCTCGCACGAGATGATGAAGGCAATCCCGTGTTTTTCCGCAACAGATATGGCAGGGGGATCGTGTACGTGCTTGGATTCCCGCTGGAAGCCAACGTGCATTCCTGCGCAGACGGATACGACTCAAACGCTTTCGAGTTCTATCGCGTGGTCTGTCCGGTCTCGCAGCTTTTCGACGATGGCGCAAGGGACGTGACGACGAGCATACACCAGTTGACGGACGGAAAGGCGTATGCGATAGTCGTGAACAATTCGACGACCGACTATTCCGGCGTTCCTTCCATAGCCGATGGTTGGCGGGTGTCTGCCGCCGCAAGCGACGAAGACGCCGCACGCGCATCATGGAGCGAGGGTTCGCTAAAGCTTGGCATGAACGCCGGCATCATGTTGACGCTGGAAAAGCAATTGCCGTGACCGGACACGTCTGCACACCGCAACATCGTACACACGCGCTCGAGGATCATGAGAAAAAGGAACAGCAACCGCAGGATGAACGTCCGGCCGACGATTCTTCGGCTGGCTTGCGTCGCAGCTCTGACGGCGACTATCTGCATGGCAGAAAAAAAAACTGCGAGGGCTCCGATGGAATGGACGCCTGTGCGTACCGGCGACATCGCGCGATGGAAAGCGGAACGCAAGGCCCCGGACGGCGTGGTTGCAGACCGTGCCGCTCGCACCGTCACCTTCTTGATGGAAGCTACCGGCATCGGCCCCGCTGAACCGTTGGAGTTCTTCGCGATCGGCCCGCTCTCCGACCGCGCATACGAATCGTTTGGCGTGACGGTGGCCTCCCCTGCCGCAATCGCCGCCGCAATCGAATCCATCGGCGTTCCGCAGGGCGTCGCAACCGATCCGTTCCTGGCGCGAATGTGGCCGCAGGGCGAACGGCTCACGCTGACGGCCGTACCATACGGCGGCGGAAAGGAATCGGTCGTCTACACGTTTTCCGGCCTCCTGGCCGACAAGCAGGAGCAGAACGAGGGCGAGGTTCTCAAGCTGCCGCTCGTCTACACCGGTGGGTCGCGCGATGCGCAGAACCGCCCTGTCGCCGCAACCAACATCCCTTGCGCAGTGTTCGCGCTCTACAGCCACGGACCTTCGCTTCTGCAGCTGGACGGACGATTCGACCAGTCGTCCACCTACGGTCGTTTCACCGCCAGCAAGAACCTGCCCGCAGGCACGTTGCTGGAAATAACCTTGTCCTGGAACGGTGCAAGACGCGTCAAGGAGCGAACACCAACCGTCACATCCACCAACATTGGTGACATTCTCAAGGAACTCAAGGCCGACGCGACGCCCGAAAGCGACCTCTACGTGCGGTTGGCCTTCGATTCGTCAGTCACCGTATCGCGAGCGATCGAAATCGCAAAAGCGTTCGAGATGCTTGACGGCAGCGTCCTCAAGATGAACGGAGCGGCCGATGGACATTTCTTCTACAAGGCGTTCCTTCCAGATTCCGCATGGCGCGACAGGCGGGGACGGCTGTTCCAGCCGTTCGAGATAAGGCTGGGTGCGGATGGCAAGCGTACGTTTACGTTTGTGGAGGAGGACTGGAGCGGTGAAGGTCTCGATCCTGTCCTGAAACCCAAGACGCGTACGGTGGCCAGCTGGAAAGAATTGCCCGCCTGCATTGCGCAGACGGGCGAACAGGGCGAGAAGGTTACGGTAGCGTTCATCTATGCGCCGGCCAACGCGCCGGTCGTCAGCCTCACGCCCCTGCTGAAGGTGCTGTTCCCGCGCATTGCCACCTTCTACATCTTCTCCGAACCGGTATCATGATGGCAGCTCCCGGCCGAACCGTCGCGGTCTTCGCCGCAACGGCAGCCGCATTCCTTGCGGGAGCATCCGCAGGAGCATGGCGCACCCTTCTTGAAGTTCCGCCACAGAGCGAAACCCACGAATGCGAACAACCCCGCAAGGACCAGTATCGATGCAATGTTCATGCTGCCTTCTTTGCAGGGCGGACGACCATCCACAGGCACCAGCAGTCAACCAGGATCGCTATGGCAGTCCATACGCCGAATCCGCCGCCTGCCACAAGCATGCCGATCTGGTAGACGGACAGGGCCAGCGCATATCCGACGAACAGCTGGAATGCGATTGCAAACCATCCCCACGCCTTCGACCCCATCTCGCGGAATGTCACCGCTATCGCCACCATGCACGGCGGCACGAACAGGTTGAACAGCATGAACGACATGGCCGCAAGCTTCGGGAAGCCGCTCATCGATGCGAACAGGTTCGAGACGTGAGCCGCCGTGGACGCGCCGTCCATGCCGGCCGCCACAAGGCCCAGCGTGGCAGTAGCCTGCTCCTTGGCGATTTCAGCCGAGACGGACGCCGCCGCACCCTGCCACGTGCCGAAGCCCAGCGGCGCGAATATCCATGCGATCCAGTTGCCCATCGTCGCAAGCATCGACTTGTCGATCCCCTCTTCGCCGACAAGGTTGAATCCGAAGTCGAAGTTCATGATGAACCAAAGGAACACGCACGCCGGGAAGATGATGAGGCCGGCCTTGAGCATGTACGCCTTCACGCGGTTCCACGTGTGACGAAGGATGCCACTGGCCGTCGGCATGTGGTATGCGGGCAGTTCCATCACGAACGGCGCCGCCTCGCCTGCGAACGCCTTGGACTTCTTGAGCGCTATGCCTCCTAGAACGATGATCGCGATGCCAATCACGTCCATGAGCGGCGCTACGTACCACATGTCACGGAAGAAGATCGCCGCGAACATGGCGATGATGACCGTCTTGGCGCCGCAGGGTATGAACGTCGCAAGGATGATCGTCATGCGGCGGTCGCGCTCGCTCTCGATCGTCCGCGCGGCCATCACCGCCGGCACTCCGCAGCCCTTGCCGACGATCATCGGGATAAACGACTTGCCGGAAAGCCCGAACTTGCGGAAGAGACGGTCCATGATGAACGCGACACGCGCCATGTATCCGCAATCCTCCAGGAACGCGAGGAACAGGAACACCACGCAGATCACAGGCACGAAGCCCAGCACCGTGGCCACGCCACCCCACGCGCCGTCGTTGACAAGGCTCGCCACCGTCTCGCTGACGCCCATCTTCTCCAGGGCGCCGCCGATGAGCGCGCCGATGCCAGGCACCCACACGCCGAAGTCGGACGGATCGGGCTCTTCATACGCAGCCGACTTCTGGTAGGCCGCGAAATCCACGTTCCACTTGTCCGGTTCGCCGCAGCCGCACCCGCAGCCGTCGCATTCCTCGCCGGCATCGCGTTTGGCCGCGCATTTCTCGCAGTCGCATTCCTTGGCCACCGGTTCGCCGGTCTCCTCGTCCTCCACGAACACATCCTTCGCCACGACCGTCTTGGCCAAAGCCTCGTCCAGTACCTCGAATTCGCTTTCTTCGAACTCGTCGCCATCCTTTTTCGGCTTGAATTCGGCCTTGGCCTTCTCGTTGAAAGCCTCAAGCGCCTTGTCGTAGGAATCCTCGCCGTTCTTGGCGTTGTACGCCTCCTTGTATGCGTCCTGCCACGCCGTCTTCGAGGCATCCTGCTTGGCAAACTCGCCCTGGGCATCCTCGAACTCCATGCCCTTGTACGCGCCGTCGGCGGTGGATTCGTGGGTTGTGAACGGCAGATGCCAGCCATCACCCAGGAAACCGTCATTCGCCCAGTCGGTGAGAACCGTTCCAGGACCGCCGTCGGCGACAGCCAGCCACCACATCACGCACAGGGAAAGGATGAAGATCGGCAGGGCGAGAATGCGGTTCGTGACGATCTTGTCTATCTTGTCCGAAAGCGAGCCGGACGCCTTGCGCGCCGAACGCTTGAACACCTTGCCCACGATGGACTGGATGTACGCGTAGCGTTGCGTCGTGATGATGGACTCCGCATCGTCGTCCATCTCCTTCTCGCAGTCCTTTATATGCCCCTCCACATGGGAAATTATGTCCGCCGGCACTTTGAGCGTCTCGATCGCCTTTGCATCGCGCTCGAACACCTTGATTGCGGCCCAGCGGCTGGAAGCCTTCTCGACCTTGCCGTGCAGGGATTCCTCGATGTGCGCGATGGCATGCTCCACCGATCCGGTGAACACGTGAGGCCGCTCGCCCTTCGCTCCTTCTCCGGCTGCGGCCACCGCCAGTTCCGCCGCTTCTTTCGTGCCTTCGCCTGTAAGCGCCGATATCTCGATCACAGGGCACCCAAGCGCGATCGAAAGCTTGGAAACGTCGAGTTTGTCGCCGGACTTCCGCACGACATCGATCATGTTCACGGCCACGACCATCGGCAAACCCAGCTCCAGCAGTTGCGTGGTGAGGTACAGGTTGCGCTCAAGGTTGGAGCCGTCGATTATGTTCAATATCGCGTCGGGCCTGTCGTTCACGAGGTAGTTCCTGGCCACCACCTCCTCGAGCGAATATGGCGACAGCGAGTATATGCCGGGCAGATCCTGTATCACTACATCCTTGTGCCCGGCGAGAACGCCGTCCTTCTTCTCCACGGTCACGCCCGGCCAGTTGCCCACGTACTGCGTAGAACCGGTCAGGGCGTTGAACAGCGTCGTCTTGCCGCAGTTCGGGTTGCCTGCGAGTGCTATCTTAGTTGACATGCTTCTTTTCTCCTGCTGGCGACCGGCCACCCCAATCCGTATAGTTCGATAGAACTAATTAGTCTAGGCAAAGTCGGATCGCAAAAAAAATCACGCGACGTCGATCGCCGCCGCCTCGTCCTTGCGGATGGAAAGCTCGTAGCCCCGCACGGTCAACTCGATCGGATCGCCCAGCGGCGCGATCTTCCTCACCGTCACTTCAGTGCCCTTCGTCAGGCCCATGTCCATGATGCGGCGCTTTACGGGGCCGGTCCCGTTGAGGCGGGCGATCTTGACCGTCGCACCGACCTTGACTTCCTGTAGCGTCATTCCGATACTCCTTGCTTTTCGTAGATTCACACGAGGATGCGGCGCGCCAGATTCTTGTCTACGGCCACGCGGCTGTTCATAACGCCGATTATGAGGTTGCCGGACATCTCGGCGACCACCTCCACTTCCGCTCCCTCGGTGAATCCGAGGGAACCCAGGTGCTTGCGCACGGCATCGTCTCCCGTGACGCTCTTGATCCTGTGGCGCGTACCCACGCCTGTCAGAGACAGCGGCATATCTTCTTTCCTCTCATGATTTCCCCAGCCTAATTAGGCTGGACGAACTTTAGTCTACCAAAACAGGCGCCGCGCCGTCAAGGCGAAATGTTAGAAATATTTAATTCAGCAATTCACCCGTACGTCCAGGAACGAGCCGTCCGCGTTGGCTGCGGTCACGCACTGCACGTGGCCTTTGTCGAACGCGAACATGTTCCGGTGCTCATGCCCCGCGAACACCCCCAGCAGGTTTGGCGCGCGGAAGACCGCCTCCCGGAAGGCGAACGTCGTATGCGTGTGGCCTGCCTCCGGCCACCGCGGCCTGCGTTCCGCCTTCCAGCCGGGATCCGTCTTCGCCCCCCATTCGGGATGGGCGCAGCCGGCTTCGAGCGCGCCGTATCCGGGCATGTACAGCGGGATGTGCATCATCAATGCCACCGGATCGCCCTTCGCGGCCTCCTGTTTCCAGAACTCCAGCTGCTCAGGGAGTATCTCGTACAGGGAATTGTCTATGAACACGAACCGGATGCCGTTGACGACACGCGAAGCCATCATCGGATCCGCACCCTGGTAGAGCGGCGCGAGGCGTTTCCTGGTCCATTCGGCGCGCAACGCCATTTCCGTGCCTGGCATGCCCTCGTAGTGCCAGTCGTGATTGCCGGAGACGTACATCCAGTTGAGGCCGGATTCGTCCAGCCTCTTCTTCACGTACTCCACGCCCGCTTCCGAGGGAAAGCTTACGATGTCCCCCACGAGAGCCAGGAAATCCACGTTCATCTTCCTCGCCTCCGCAAGCGCGTAGTCGAAGCCGTCTGGCGATGCGATCGCGCGCCCGGTGCGGAAATGGATCGCCGAGCGGTACGGCTTCGACATCCGTTCGGAATACTGCTTGAACGGCTCGCCCCTTGCGTCATCCAGCGAGAGGTGCGAATCGCCAACCACCATGAAACGGCATTTCCCCGGAAAGGCCGGCAGCGTGAAACGCAACGATTCCTTCATCGTCGCGAATGACATCCCCTGCGTCGGCCGTTCGGCCGCCTTTGCCTTTGGCGCCGCCGCCACCGCAGCAGCGGCAACTCCAAGCTTGAACACGTTCCTGCGCGTCGTTTCCATGTTTACAGTTCCTTCCATTCCTGAAAATCAGTACATCTTCTCGTATTCGCCCTTCTGGACCTTCTTCAGGCAGGTGAACCCCGCGCGCTTTGCGCGATAGTGCAGGTCTGTCTTGGAATGTCCCAGCCCGGCAGGCTGGATCACGCGGAAGACGGGAGCCCCGCAATCTGGACATGCTGTCAGCTTCGGATCGGCTATCGACTGCGCGAATTCGAACCCGCGCGCGCATCTCGCGCACCCCTTGACCCCTTCCCTCGCCTCATACACGTATATCGGCATTTACGACTCCTCAACGCACCAGCGACAGGAATTCCTGCCGGACTTTCTCGTCTTCGCGGAAACTTCCCAGCATTGCCGACGTGATCATCTCGGAATTCTGCTTCTCCACGCCGCGCATCATCATACAAAGATGGCGGCAACGGAATACGACGCCGACGCCCTCAGCCTTGGCTGTCTCCTGGATCGCCGCCGCCACCTGCTCCGTCAGCCGCTCCTGTATCTGCAGCCGTCTGGCGAAACAGTCAACGACACGCGCGATCTTGGAAACTCCAAGCACCTTGCGCTGGGCTATGTATCCAACGGCACACGTGCCGTAGAACGGAAGAAGATGGTGTTCGCATAGAGAATACACCTCGATATTCCGTAGCACGATCATGTGGTTCGCGCCTGCATCGAATACGGCCTGGTTCAACACGCGCCGCGGAGTCTGGCTGTACCCCTTGGTCAGGAACAGCAACGACTTTGCGACGCGTTCGGGCGTCTTGAGGAGTCCGTCGCGCTCCGGATCCTCGCCTAGTTCCGCCAGTAGCTGCTTCACCAGTCCGGCGATTCTACGTTCCTTCATCAAGTCTGTCTTCATGGCTGGCGAGAAATGTACCATTCTGCGCATGCGCCTGTCAAGCCATGCGTCCCCGGCCATCGGGCTGCGGACCGGTCAGCCTCGCACTCCGCTCCAGGCGGCGAAACGGTCGGACGCAAGCGCCCTGTACTTAGCGCCAGTTCCTCCATTGACGAACGGATCGATCGAAATGCCGCCGCGAGCGGCGAACTTTCCGGCCACCTCCATGTATTTAGGCTTGAGAAACTTCACAAGATCGTCGTAGATCACGTTCACCACGTCCTCATGAAAGTCGCCGTGGTTGCGGAATCCGAAGAGGTACAGTTTCAGAGACTTGGATTCCACCAACCGCTTCGCAGGTATGTAGCGGATGGTGAGCGTGGCGAAGTCAGGCTGGCCGGTCTTCGGACAGAGCGTCGTGAATTCCGGGCACGTGAACGTAACCCAGTAGTCGCGCCCGACATGCTTGTTTGCAAAGGCCTCCAGCAGGGATGGATCGTATCCTCCCGTTCCCCTTACGCTGTTTCCCAGCGCCTTCAGTCTGTCTAGATCGTTTCTCATTAATTCACCTTCCGTTGCGAACCGTCCTTGCCGTTCCGCCATTCTTGCCGCATCCTGATCTTCCACCCGTCCAAGCCATGCGCCTCACCCCTCGTTCCGCAGGGCAGGATCGAGTATGTCGCGCAGCTCGTCCGCGAGGTGGTTGAATACCAGCACCAGCACGAATATGGCCAGCGTCACGAACGTCATCTCCCACCACACCCCCTGCCATAGACGCAGGCGAGCGTTGTTTATCATGACTCCCCAACTGGGTTCGCCCTGCACTCCGATGCCAAGGAAAGAGATGAACACCTCGGTAGACACCGCGCCCGGAAAGCGTACTGAGAACTGGATGAGTATGATATGCGCCACATTGGGTAGTATGTGCCGGAACATGATTCGCGCATGCGAGTAGCCGAGCACACGTGCGGCCTGTACGTATGCACGGTCCCTGTGCTTCAGGACCTCGGCGCGTATAGTACGGCATACGCCCACCCATGTAGTCAAACCGATACCAAGCCATATACCAGGCAGCCCCTGTCCGACCACAAGCGAAATCGCAAGGATGAAAAGAAGTCCTGGCATGGAAGCCACGGTAGCACATAGCCATACGACCACCGAGTCCACCTTGCCGCCGAAATACCCGCCCAGCAATCCCAGAAGCACACCGAGAGGAATGGCTATGAAGGAAGTAACGATACCAACCTGAAACGATATCCGCGCACCTTGCACCAGACGTTGCGCCACATCACGCCCCAGATTGTCCGTTCCCATCGGATGCGCCCATGACGGCGGCTGGTAGCGCAACTCCTCGTGAACGACGTTGTAAGACGGCGTCACATCGCGCACTTGCGCCACGCGATATTGCACCTCGCCATATATCGCCAAGGCAAAATACGCCGCAATAACCAGTAGACACAACTTGCCGCCCAGCCGCAAACGGCTCCAAATGCCGCCCGCGCGCCTGGTTTCGACGATGCCATCCGCTTTCATGTCTGCACTCATCAACGGCAACCATTATATCATAATCCTTCGCCCGTAACGCCCATGTAACATGAATTGTGCTATAATTCCGGCTTGGAGAAGAAAATGAAAGCGTTAAGCAAGATATTGGAAAACGTGGAAGCCGCAGTAGTGGCGGCATGCAACCGTGCAGGTCGCAATCCGGCCGATGTTGAGATCGTCGCCGTAACGAAGACGCACGGCCCAGATGTCGTACGCGAGGCGTGGGAGGCCGGCTTGCGCATCATCGGTGAGAACAAGGTACAAGAGGCCGCATGGAAAAAGCCACAGAGCGTCAGCGGACCGGACTGGCATCTGATAGGACACCTTCAGAAGAACAAGGTACGTCCCGCCCTGGAACTGTTTTCAACGTTCCACTCTGTGGACTCAGTCGCGCTAGTAGACCGTATCCAACGCGTGGCAGAAGAGATCGGCGCGCGCCCAAACATCCTTCTGGAAGTCAACATGAGCGGTGAACGCTCAAAGGATGGCATGCGGCCAGACGACGTGCCATCCGCCATAGAACATGCCCTGGCCTGCCCCAACATCACACTTGAGGGTTTCATGACTATGGCCCCCTTCGTGCCAGTGGACAGGGTGGAAGAGACGAGGCCGGTCTTCGCCGGATTGCGCGAACTGCGGGATGCCATGGAGACCAGGTTCGGCGCGGCATTTCCACGCCTTTCAATGGGCATGACCAACGACTATCGTATCGCCGTGGAAGAAGGGGCAACCTGGATACGCCTCGGCACGGTTCTTTTCGGCGAACGTCCGAAAGTCAAGCCCATGCGCATAGTTGACGCTGGAGACGCCGGCGAATCCGGCGAGGGCGATGGATTGTTCGACAGGGTCATGGATTGAGGGAACGGACGTGGATATTCTTCTCGGCATAGACTATGGTACCGGCGGATGTAAGGTTACGGCCATCGGCACGGATGGTTCGTTCGTTGGCGAGGCGTCCGTGGAATATACCACTTACCATGACCACCCCGGTTGGGCTGAACAGGAGCCGCTGGACTGGTGGAACGCCCTCTGTTCCGCACTTCGCAAGCTGCAGGACGGGGGCGTAGACCTCTCGTCGGTCGCCGCCACCGCACTGGACGGGTCGACGCATAACGCAGTGCTAATGGATGCAGATTACAGACCGGTCCGACGTACTATCATGTGGACGGATCAGCGCGCCGTCGCCGAATCTGCCGCCCTTCGCAAGAACATTGGCGACAAGATATTCCAGACTGCCTACCAGATGCCGGCCCCGACCTGGACGCTTCCGCAGCTGATGTGGCTCAGAACCCATGAACCCGGCATTCTTTCAAGAACGGAACACGTTCTCTTCGTAAAGGACTACGTGCGCTACCTGCTCACCGGCAATGCCGCAACCGACCGTATCGAAGCCCAAGGAACCCTCTTCTTCAACATGGTGAAAATGGATTGGGACAAGGAACTCGTCGAACTTGCAGGTCTCAAGTCTTCCGCCCTGCCATCCTTCATCGCACCTACCGACATCGCCGGACACGTGACCTCCAAGGCCGCCGCCGAGACCGGTCTTCCCGAAGGAACACCTGTTGTATGCGGTTCAAGCGATAGCGCTGTTGAGGACTACGGTGCAGGGGCGGTTGAGCCTGGTGACCTGATCCTGAAACTCGCCACCGCCGGTAACGTCAATTCCATGACCGCCGCCGCCCACCCGCACCGTAAGACGCTCACCTACTCCCACATTGTCCCTGGCATGTGGTACAGCGTGAGCGCCACAAATGCTGCCGCGCTCTGCCAGCGCTGGATGCGTGACACCTTCTTTGAAGCTAAAACCGGATCCAACAGAGGCAGGGGAAATTGTGAACATCCGGTTGACATGTACGCAATCATGGATGCCGAAGCGTCCGTTTCGCCAATTGGCGCGAATGGCATGTTTTTTCATCCGTATCTCCAGGGCGAACGATGCCCGTACTGGGATCCCGACCTGCGAGCGAGTTTCACAGGCGTCTCTATCGCCAACACGCGCGGCGACTTCTGCAGGGCTCTGCTTGAAGGCGTGGCCTTTTCCCTTCGCGATTGCTACGGCACGCTGCAGGAGATGAACCTGCCCGTGACCAGAATCTTCCTCATCGGCGGCGGCGCTCGTTCTAGGTTGTGGGGTGAAATCGTCTGCAACGTGTTCAACCGCCCGGTATCGGTTCCCGTTCCAGGTGATGCCAGCTTCGGTGCATGCCTGCTGGCTGGCACGGGCATCGGCGTGTTTTCGGATGTCAAGGATGCCGTGGCCAGGTGTCTGCATGTAGATCGAACAATCATGCCAGATCCTGTCGCCGCCTCGCAGTATGACCGGCTGTATGGCATCTATCGCCATATCCATGACGCACTAGCACCAGTCTACAGAAATATGGTAGAATAGACCCCATGACAGCTTGGTTCTTCATTCTTGGATTGCCCTCTCTCGCAGTTGGCGCGTTTTCGTTTTTATTCGCGATGCCGGCAGCGCGATTGTGTGTTACGTTCCCCCGCAGCAAGATTGCAGGGTGGATTCTATGTGCGATAGGTTGGGCATGGACCGCCTATGAGTGCGATACCATTGGCATTGACGTGTTTGACAAGTTCCTCAAGGCGTTCCCGATGGAGTTGCCGATTCTTGCGATTGTCCTCACGGTGCTCACATGCTGGTGGATGCCAAACCTGCTGCCTATCCGTGGCGTTAGCGCGATTTTCATGTTGTTCCCCGGCGAAATGTTTCCGGTGATCCGCCTGTGCGACACTCCATGGCGCCTGACGCTCGTCGTCTTCGCCTACGCCTGCGCAATCATCGGCATGTACGGCATGTTCTATCCATGGAGAATACGGCAACTGCTCGCTTGGATTGCATCGGATCCCACGCGTGTCCGTATCTGCGGTGGCGTTCTTTCTGCCATCGGTATGCTATTCCTCGTCCTTGGCATCATGCTCTAGTAGCAACCGATACGGCTCGATACTAGCCGATACTGTTCGATACTAAATGCTACATTTCTTCTATCCCGCTCTATCCTGGCATTGATCCTCGCTTCTCCGCGAAATATTTACCCGTCGCGAGTTTTTTCCTGCTTCCATGTGCCCGCAACAAACATTCGGTTTGCCGTTCATCATTTTTCCGTGCAATATTCTCGGATGGCACAAACCCCTCTGAAACCATCAGCGCCAACTGCGCAGTAAGGCTAGCCACCGTCCCTTCACACATTGCAAGTAGACTCCGTGCCGTCTCCTTGGAGGCCATTTCGCGTTCATGTCCATGTGCCCCATTCACACTGTCGCCGTTTCGCCGAATAACAACAAATCGCTCCGTGCAATGTTCTCTAGAGCCATCTCCGCTTTTCGCTTCGTCCTTTTCCCGGGAATCCGATGGCAATAGCGTTACTGCCGGAATTGGATCCTCCACCCCGACTGCCTGGCGGAATTTTTTTGCTAATGCCTTATACTTCATTATCGTCTTGTAGCGTTCTGCAAGATCTGGCGCCCTTTCACGAAGCCATTGCCTGATACCACCTCGCCGACCAACGATTCGCCCTTCTGTCGCACTCCATATCACGGAATTGTCTACATAACACTCAAGATCTTCGAGCAACGAACCAAATCTGATCATATTTTCCGTCGAGTCATGGACATGCGCGAACGCCAAGCGTAAGATATCTGGTGTCGGACAAGGATTTGTCGTACGCCTTTTGCGGATTCGTCTCCGTGCTTCCGCCAGTCTTAATCGTCGCACTCGTTCAACCTCGTAGTACGTTGGGCGACGTAAGCATCGTATGTGAATATCTACAACATGGACAAGATGCCACACGACAGCCGATACGCCCATCACCGCCATCACAATCGCAATGTTGGCAAGCCATGTGCAGTATGGATGGCGCCATGGATCAGTGAACTCGATTACTGTCTGCGGTTTATGGCCTATTGTATGACCATAACGGCATGCTTCTCGCCAGAATTGACGTCGATACTCCATTGAATCGAACATCATAACATCATCATGAAACCAGCGGAGAAACGCATCCATGCCACTGTCAATACCAAATAAACCTTGGGCCTGCCTGCCATGCGCCAATCTAATTTGACGCTTATCGAGATGTCTTTTGATCTGTTTATCCATGGCGGAGAGTGTAACAGAATAACATGAGATTGTAAATGAGAATATTGTGCGGAACAATTCTCTGAGTTTTTTTAGTATAAACTTCTCGTTTCGATATAAACTTCTCGTTTCGATCATCCAATACTCAGGGAATCACAGAGAAAAGCTGTGACGGCCAACCCAATGTTCTCAAAGAATACACAAAAGAACGTATGACTTTTGTGAATTTCAAGGCTTTTACGGATTTTTAAACTTTTATAGCCTTTGATATCTTTGTAACCATTGAGGCCAGTCAGGCTCGTGTGCCC
>DFLH01000019.1 GCA_002373695.1 Verrucomicrobia bacterium UBA3624 | reverse complement strand
AAGTTTCCGCCCGTTTTCCTTCGTCCGATACGTTCGCCCAGTCTCTGAGATACCATTTCGGCATCTTGCGTATCGAGTTCTCGACGTTTCGGAACCAGGGTTTTACCTCGAAGCCGAAGTAGAGATGCTTGAGAGCCTTGATCCATGCCTTGGCCGTCTTTTCGTCAACGCCGACGTCTCTGCCGAGGTATTTGTAAACGAGTTGTTCGCCGGAGCGCAGCGAGAGAATCCTGGCGAGCGCAGCGAGAACGTCCAGCTGGTCGATCTTCGTAAGGTCCCGCATATCGGTTGTCGTTAACTGGTCGAACCGAAGTGAATTCCATCTGCGCGAAAATCGCGTGTCGCGCTTCGAGAACGGGTCGGGGAATCCGCCAAAACGGACGAGCGCGTTCCATTCCGCGTCTTCAAGGCGGTGCGGGGAGCGGACGAGTTTATCTCCGGGCAAAGACACGTCAAGGAGTTCCGCAACGGAAAACGGGTGCATCCTGTATGGGAAATACCTCCCCATCATGCTGTCGCCGCCTTTTTTGTAAACATCCATTCTCGCGGAGCCCGTCGCAACGATTCGAAGCTGCTTGCCGTAGAGATCGTAGAATCCCTTTAGAAATTGCTTCCACCGGGAATATTTATGGATTTCATCGAACACGACAGTCTTGTCCCGTTCTGCCGCCATGCCGAGGTCGTATTTGTCGAATACGGCGCGCTGGCCCTCTTGGATGATTCGCCTGGCGTCGGAATCGTCCCAGCTGAGGTACAGATCTCCAAGAGATTCGCCGATAGTCGTCTTGCCCACCTGCCTCGGTCCGGAAAGAAAGACCATTTGCCGGTAGGACTTGAGATGCGAATCCGCCATGGTTTTGTAGAGGCGCGGATATTGTCTGGTGTCCATGTCGGGCATTGTACCATTTTTATCACGCCACAGTCAATGCCAAAGCGGAGTATATTCCGTTTTGGTATTACTAAAGCGGAACACGCTCCGCTTTGGAAGCGAGAACCGGGGGCTGTTTTTTGCAACTGCCAATTTTGGTATAATACGCGGCATGGAGATTGCGATAGCCAGAAGAAAGGATAGCGTCATGAAAAAGTTCACAGGAGGAAGTTTGATGGTGGCGGCTGCGCTGGCGGCTGCATCCGCGTCGGCAGCGCTGCAGCTCGTGCCCGCGCCGCGCAAGGCCGTGGAGGGCGATGGAATCTTCGAATGCAAGGGCGACGTCCGTGCGGTTGTGAAATACGAGACGGACGCCTCGGTCGCGAAGGAGGGCTACCGTCTTTCCGTCACAAAGGACGGCATCAAGGTCGTCTCTTCCGACGACGCCGGCCGATTCTACGCGCTTGAGACGCTGAAGCAGCTGGCTTCGAAGGATGGGAAGGACGGCGTCAAGGTTCCGATCGTCGAGATCGAGGATTCGCCGCGCTACAGCTGGCGCGGGGTTCACCTCGACGAATGCCGCCACTTCTTCGGCAAGGAGACGGTGAAGTCGATTCTCGACCTGATGGCGCGCTACAAGCTCAACCGCTTCCACTGGCATCTCACAGAGGACCAGGGCTGGCGTCTTGACGTTCCCGGCTATCCCGAACTCGTGAAGTACGGCGCGGTTCGCCCCGCGAGCCCGCGGCACGGCACCTGGCCGACCACCGGCTCGAAGGAGGACGCCGACAAGATGAACGGCGTCAAGTACGGGCCGTACTACTACACCGAGGCGGACCTCCGCGAGATCGTCGCCTATGCGGCAGAGCGCCACATCCAGGTAGTTCCGGAGGTCGAGCTTCCCGGCCATGTCTACGCGGCGCTCGCCGCGTACCCGCAGTACGCATGCTTCCCCGAGAACCTCTCCGGGCGCACACCTCGCCTTGCGTGGGGAATCGAGAAGGACGTCCTCTGCATCGGCAACGACGAGGCGATCAAGTTCATGGAGAACGTGGTCGACTGGGTCTGCAAGGTGTTCCCCGGAGACGTCATCCACATCGGCGGCGACGAGTGCCCGCAGGTTCGCTGGCAGTCGTGCCCCAAGTGTCAGGCGCGCATCAAGGCGGAGGGGCTCGGAGATCACCACGGGCTCCAGCCGTGGATCACGCGGCATTTCGTGAAGTTTCTCGCCGACAGGGGCAAGCGCGCGCTTGGCTGGGACGAGTATCTCCTCGGCGACATCCCGAAGAGCGCGATCGGCATGAGCTGGCGCGAGAGCCGCAGCGGGGCGGGGCATGAGCTCGTCTCGGGCGCGGCGGCCGCGGCGCGCGGGCACGATGTCGTCATGACGCCGTGCAGCTACTGCTATCTCGACTACGGCCAGGGTCTGAACGGGGATCCGTTCCAGTATATCGGCGGCAGGGTCACTCTTGAACGGTGCTATTCGTTCGACCCCTGCGCGGGAGTCCCGGAAGACGCGAAGGCGCATATCCTCGGCGGACAGGGGAACAACTGGACCGAGTACACCTGGAACGAGTATGACCTCGCCTGGAAAGTCTGGCCGCGCATGCTCGCGCTTGCCGAGGTGTTCTGGCTTGGAGAGGC
>DFLH01000001.1:121053-125624 GCA_002373695.1 Verrucomicrobia bacterium UBA3624 | reverse complement strand
AAGACCGGAATGACCGCGCGAAAGGATCACCATACCAGATCCTCCGCCTTGAACACAGGCCCGTTGACGCAACAGCGCGCGTTGAACACCTCGCCGTTCGGCAGCTTGATTTTCTGGATGCAGGCGAAACATGCCCCAACGCCGCATATCATATGACGATCCATTGATATCCACCCAGGATTCCCCGTACCGACGGCACGTTGCGCAACGGCCTTCAGCAGACCGTCAGGTCCGCAAGTGAACAGTTCGAACTGCTCGCTCTTCTGCTTCAACGATGCAAGCACATCGTCGAGCGGCTCCGTCACGAACCCCTTCACGCCCGCCGACCCGTCGTTTGTGGCAGTACGGATCTCCACGCCAAGCGCGGCGAACCTGTCCAGAGCCAGCAGATCGTCTTTTGTACGCCCCCCCACGAAAAGGATCGGCTTGCACCCGCTTCCTCCGGCCAAGAGCCGTTTCGCCAGAAAATACAGCGGTGCCACGCCATATCCACCGCCGACCAGGAGCGGCACGCCGTTGCACTTTTCGGGGAATCCATGGCCAAGCGGCCCCATCACTTCCACGCCATCTCCAACCTGGACGGAGTTCAACGCGACGGTACCACGCCCAACGCTCTTGTACAGGAGCGTGACCTGGCCACCGTCCGCATCGAACACGGAGAACGGACGCCGCAACGCGCTCGCCTCCAGAGCGGGCACCTTCACATGCACGAACTGCCCGGGCACGAGCTGTGCCGCCAGATGCGGCGCATCCAGTACGAGGAACCTGTAACCGGGTCCCGCCGAATCGTGCGACGCGACCGTTGTCTTTTCATTCATGGCCATACGGAGATTATATCATATGGATCGCTTTGCCGAAACTCGGGCATCCAGCGAACTTGATGTCGTAGAGGTTGACGAGTTCCGTCTCGGCTCCCGTCTCCTCCGCCCCGGCCCTGGCGGCCTCTAGCATCTTGTGCGTGTTCCAGTTCTTCCGCGGACTCGCATTGAAGAACATCGCAAATGTCTTTCCGTTAACCATGTCGTTTTCCTGTTTCCTTTTTCGACGGACATATTATAACACACCAAAAGCGCGACAACGAAGAACCGGCCTGGAGAATTTCGTAAATTTCGAAAAAGCACGACGGTAACGTCACATGAGGTCTTTCGCGTCGATCATGATCTCGTTGCCGATGCGGTTTCCGGAGTCGCCGTATCTCTCATGGCCGAAGCCCCCTTCCAGCGGCGTAAACATGGTGTCGAACACGTCCAAGATCCAAGCCCGCTCGTCCTCGTCTTCCGGCATGTGCTCGAGTATCCACGCCATGTTGTCGATCATCCTGTTGAGGCCGGTGCCGTCGAGGACTTTTCCCGCCACGAGACGGTCCGCAAGCTCGGGATATTTCGTCCTGAGCTTGTTCTCGGCCCACTTGATGGCGCTCTCCTGCAGCTTGGTGAGGTTCTCCTTGCGGATGCCGGGAGCCTCCTTCAGCCGGAAAAACGACTCGAAGAGCGAGGCGCCGTGGAAAATGGACTCGAGGACGTCGCCGAACCTGTAGCCGCGCGTCTTCATGCCATCGGCGACGGACGCCGGCTTGTCGTATATTCTCGCATGGGCCGTCGAGCAGAAGATGCCGAACGTCTCGCACTTGAGGAAGAGCCTGCGCCGCGGGCCGTTTCCGTTGCCGCCGTTCTTGAGCCCGTCCTCGTCCGGGATCGTGAAGTAGTGGAACGTCCTCATGCCGTTCAGGAGCCCGCCCGCGCCGGTCGGCACGTCGTAGCCGCGCGGCATGTTGAGGTGTCCGTCGACGTGCGCCGTCTGGTAGGGCTTCGCGTGCGTGGACGTGCGGATGTAGAGGCCCTCCGCCTTGTCGAGCCAGCGCGCAATGTCGCCGTTCTTGTCCTCGATCGTGAACGAGCCCCGGTACATGTACTCGCCCTTCTTGAGGGCCGCCGCGTGGAGCGCGTAGGTGAGCGCGACGATGTTCTGGTTCGTGGGCTCGAAGAGCCCGGGCCGGCCGCTCATCAGCGCGCCGAGGATCTCCTTGCCGAGCTTCACCTGCGCGGAGAGAAGCGCGCGGAGTTCCGCCGCGTCGCGCGGACGGTGTACGGACGAGCTCTTGAACAGGAGGTCCTGGAAGTGTATCTTCGGAAACTTGTACACTTGCCCGTCCACCTCGAAGTCGAGATACGGTGGAAGTTGGCTGAGATCGATCAGCGGACGCGGGTCTGCGACTGGCTTCGGATAGGGGACTGGCTTGTACACCGCCGCCTCCTTGAGCCCGCTGCCGCCGTCCTTGCGCGCCATGTACTCCGCGGCGTGCGTGATCTGCTGCACTTTCTCCTCGTTGAACACCGCGAAGAACTTCTCCGCCTTGTCCACCGGCACGGTTATCCGCGTCACGCCGAGCGCGTCCGTCTCGAACTTCGCGCCCGCCGTCGTGACCACGTCCTCCAGCTGCTTCATGTTCGCGTACGACATCTTCGTCTCGGTGAAGTAAACAATGTTGTCGCCCTTGAGGGCGGCCTTCCACGGGACGCGCGTCTCGGGGATGACCTCCAGGTGCTCGAGCGCGACCTTGCCTTTCTTGCTCGTCCACGTGGTGGGCGAGGTGAGCTTCTCGAGGTTGGAGACGGTCTCGATGGCACCCTGGCGCACGGCCGGCGGCTGGTTGTCGAGGTCGTCGTAGAGCGCGAGGTTGTTGTCGGAGACGTCGAGGATTTTCTTCATCGACTCGTTGAACTCGGTCTCCTTCTTGTTTATGTCGTCGATGATCTTCGTGCGCAGCGTCTTCTCGGCGTCGGAGATGCCATCCTCGTTCGGGTTGAATGCGGCGCGGTATTTGTCGAAGAGCTCCTTGAACTTGCCTCGGTTCGCAGTTTCGCGGAGGCTGATGACGCCTTCCATCTTGGAGAAGAACGTGTCGTCGTCGAACACGCTGAAGTTCTCGAAGCGCGGCTTCGTGCTCTTGCCGTAGGTGTCCTTGAAGGAGAGGTCGTCGGAGACCTTGAGGTACTTGCCGTTGCCTTCGAGAGAGTGGCCGGGGTCGATGGCGAAGAACTTGCCGTGGGCGAAGCCCTTGTTCTGTCCGCGGCGGCCGACGGCGTCGCGGTCGGCCGTGACGAGGAAGAACGCCTTGTACTTGCCGAGGCTTTCGAGGGGCTGTCCGTCCGGCGAGACGACGCGCCCGTCCTTGATGAAGCCGGCCTCCATGTCCTTGTAGCCGTCAGCGAACTTGGCCTGGAGCATCAGCTTGGGGTGTCCGTCGGAATACTCGCCGCGCACGATCTGGAGTTCCTGCGCGGGGACGCCCGCGACGCGCGTGAGGTCGTTCGCGAGCGCCTCCGTGACGGCGCCGGCGGAGATCGAGTCGGCGGAGTGCGCGGTCTGGAGGCGGTAGATCTGCCCGAGGATCGGCTTGCGCGTGGTGAGGATGCGCTCGGGACGCTGGAAGGATCCCGCATGCGCGGCGTCCTTGATGCGCACGCGGTCGCCTTCGTTGTAGTCGAGCTTCATGATGTGGCGGTCCTCGAAGTGCTTGAAGATCGGCGAGAAGCCGTAGAAGTCGTCGTCCTTCTTAACGCCCATCACGGCGTCGCGGATCTGCGCGAACAACTCGCGCTTGACTTCGGTCAGCAGTCTCTTGTCGGCCTTGCCGGATGCGAGGGCGTCGATGTCCTGCTGGAGCGTGAAGTGGTTCTTCAGCGCCTTCGCGAGCGGCGCGAAGGAATGGTCGATGTCGGTATGGCCGCTTTTCACGAACCCCGCCGCCTCCATGATGGCAAACTCCGCCACGGCGGCCATGCCGGCGGGGTGGGCGCGCCCGGCGAGCATGATCTGGTCGCGCAAGCTCTTGCCCTCGCACTTCGCGGCGAAGGCCGGGTCGTTCTGCTTGAGCACGTCGAGCGCGTGGCGGCTCTCGTCGGAGTTGATGTCGGCCATCATGCCGCGCGTGTCGTCCGGCGACCAGTCGTTTCGGTAGATGAAGCCCGGCTCCACGCCGTTCGTCTTGATCTTTTCGAGGAGGATGTTGTTCGCTTCGGACCGGTTGACGCTCATTCCCGCGCCGAGAAGGCCCTTCTTGATCTGGTCCTCGATTGAGGTCTTCCCCGCGCCGAGGATCGTGGAGAGGTTCTTGAGGCCCGTCGCCTCGCGCGCGCCGGCCTCCGTCTCCACGGACGTTCGCGCGTCGAGCGTATGCGTCTCGAGACCGAAGTCCTTCTCCTTGCGGAGCGTGTTGATCGCCGCGTCGATGCGGCGCGCCGCCGCCGCCGAAAGATCCTCCGACGTATGGCAGGCGGAGAGATCGACCTTTTCGAACGGCGCGTCGTGCAGGATCTTGCGGACAGCCTTCTGGTCGTCGTCCGAGAGCTCCATCATCTTCGGGGAGATGTCGAGCTGGCGGTTGACCTCGCCCACGAAGCGGTTCTGGCGTATTGGCACGAGGCTGGAGAGCGTCTTCTGCACGTCGCAGGCGCGGAGCGGCTTGTTCAGCTGGCTGCGCGCGCCGAGCACCGTGTCGAAGGCGTGGGTGCCGAGCGAGCCGTATTCATTCTCGAGGGCCTCCTTGAAGGCCGCCATCGTCGCGTTGT
>DFLH01000001.1:67862-120983 GCA_002373695.1 Verrucomicrobia bacterium UBA3624 | reverse complement strand
TGCCCTGGGAGAAGATGAAGTTGCCAAGCTTGGCGGTGGCAGTCTTCCCCTCTCCCTGCACGACGATGTCGCGGGAGGAGAACACGGTCGAGTTGGCAACGGCCTTGAAGATATCGAGTGTGATCGGCATGTTTTTCAGTTCCTCACGAGTTGATTACACGGCCGTGCCGCAAAGGTTACAGGCGTGAGACGCGAGACATGAGACGCGTCTATCGCCTCGCGTCTCGCGTCAAACCCCTCCTTCATCACCTTGCGGTGCGGCAGGATGTCCAGCCCCCATTTCGCGAATTTCTCGTCTTCGTTCTGTTCTTCGCTAACGATGACCGCCGCGATGGTTTCCCGCATCGCATAGACGCTCTCGTTCCAGTCAAGCGAGTTGACCAGATACTCCGCCGTCGTCTTCTGCACAAGGTTGTCTTCGGTATAGGCGTTCATTCCGGCTCCTCGTAGTAGTAGGAATAGTCGATTCCCTTCATGAACATTTCGCGGTCGTCAATCTTGTCCGTCAACGCCGCCGCCAGCAGCTCCTTCAGCTTGGCAGAATCGGAAACGCTTTCCCGCATCGCTTCAAGATAGGCTCGCTTGTCAACCCGGCTCCAGTCAATGCATTTCTTCAGCGACCGCTTCAACATCAGATCAAGCCAGATGCGCGTCGAACGTCCGTTCCCTTCCATGAACGGATGCGCCACGTTCATTTCAACGTACTTGTCTATGATCTCGCCGAATGTCATCTCCGGCATGTGCTCGATCGCGGGAAGCGTCGTCGGAAAATGCAGCGCATTGGCGAATGTGAATCCGCCCTTTGAGATGTTCTTCGTGCGGATATGCCCCGCGAAATCGTAAAGCCCGCCGAACAGATAGGCGTGGATCTGCTGAAGGCACTTGACCGTCCCCGGCTCAAGGTTCTTCAAGAGTCCGCTTTCAAAAAGCGTGTAGGCTTTCTTCTTGCTCTGACCGTCAACCGTGTTGTCGCTGTACAGGAACCAGTCGAGGAAGGCAGTCGCGCGCTCGTTAGGAATCTTCTTCGCAAGTGCAATGACACCATCGGCGTCAAGGACGTCGGACAGATAACGCTTTCCATCAGCCGCCTTCAATCTGAGCTGGGTAGTGGCACTAACCAACTCATCCTTCGCCTGCTTCAGTTTCGCCTTGAGAAACTTCCAGTAGTTTCGCGTCTTGGCGTAGTCGGGTTCACGGTTGATGGCGGCGACGATATCCAGCACGGAGAACCACCACTTGGAAGCCGCATCGTCCCACACCGCCCGCACCTCGCGGTCATTGTAGAAACGTATGGAGATTTTCTGCATCACGGCGCCTCCAGACTACGATCTGGCGATAGGGCGTTAGACGTTAGACGTGAGACGAGGGGGAGAGACGAGAGACTTGAGACGCGTCTAACGTCTCGCGTCTCGCGCCTCGCCTCTGGCGCGTCTGTCGTCTCGCGTCTCATGTCCCGCTCGTTCCCGTCGTGAAGTTTCGCGTGCCGTTGCAGTCGGGGTAGCCCGTGCAGGCCCAAAACGGGTTGCCCGCGTTGCGCCCTTTGCGTGCGATGATCTTCCGCATCGGTTTACCGCACTTCGGGCACTTCGGCGCCCCCTGCGCGGCGACCTGCGCGTCTCGCGTCTCGAGCCTCGCTTTGCTCAGACGTTCGGTGAAACCGCCCTCTTCGCAAAACGCCGCCGCGATGCTTTCCATCTGACGGTGCAGCAGCTTACAGGCCTGGTCGATCGCGATCAAAATCGCGTTTGCCGCGGCCACTGGATCTTCCGCTTCGAGAAACGGCGCAAAGCGTCTGCGCATCGCAAGAATGTATTTCCCGTAGTCATGCCGCGAAAGAGGGCCGGTGTAGCGGTCAAGGACAAGAGACATTAGTTGCGAGACGCGGGAATCGTTTTCCGCCCAGGGGATTTCGCCGCGCCCGATGAGAAACGCCTCATAGTCGCCCGCCAGTTCCTCCAGCGATCCTTTCGCGACATCGTAAAGCCGAAGTTCCGTTTCCTTGCTCGTTCCGGCGCGGGACGAACCCTCGACGATGTTCTGCCGCGCCGAACGCGCCGCGCCCATCATCTGTCCGACGGTTTTACCGAGCGCATCGTTCTTGTAGGAATAGTTCCGCTCGCAGAACACCTCCGTCGCATGATAGACGAGGCACGCAAACCCGAAGGAAAGCGTTCTGCGATATCCGCCGTATGCGCCGATGATCTCAGTCATGGGTGGGTTCCTTTTGGTGGATTGGGTGGGCGTGAGACGTTAGATGAGAGACGAGGGGGCAAGACGTGAGACATGAGACGCGTCTAATGGTCTCGCGTCTCATGCCCTGCTTCCGTGCGTCTATCGTCACACGTCTCACGCCCCACCGCCTTTCCTTGCGGCGAGGGCGAGAAGCTTTTCCTTCTCGAACTTGCGCTTTTCCTCGATGACGATGCGCTTGAGCGCCGCCTTGGACGGCAAGACGTTTGTGTACTGCTTCACGAAAATGCGGTTCTTCTCAGAGTCGGGCGTGAACATCTCCACCAGCGCCTGGTCCACCTTCTCCGATGTCAGCAAGATTCCAATGGTCGGATTCTCGTCCGGCAACTTGATCTTGCGATCAAAGTAGTTGATGTAGGTCTGCATCTGTCCAAGCTCGTCGTGGCCGACCTTCTTGAGCTTGAGGTCGATGACGAAGAACGACCGCGTGAAACGGTTGTAGAAGGCAAGGTCGGCGTAATAGCTGTGGTCGCCGATCACGCAGCGCACCTGCCGCCCATGGAACGTGAACCCCTTGCCCATCTCCAACATGAAGTCCTGGATGTGGTCGAAGATGCGATCCTCAAGTTCGCCTTCGGAATACTTGTCTGGCGTTCCGAGGAATTCCGTGACGACCGGATCCTTCAGCGCTTCGCCAGCCACCTCAACGTCGGGCGCAGGGCGGTTCATCAGCGCGCGGACTTTTTCCTTGTCCTTTGAAATCTGAAGCCGCTCGAAAGTCGATGTGCGATACATGCGCTCCAGCCGCCTGAACGACCAATTCCCCTGCGTGGCTTCACGCTCGTAGAAAGCGCGCTCGACGGGGTCGGCGATTCGCATCAGCAACAGGTAGTGCGACCAGCTGAGGGTGAACTTTGGAATTGGGGAAACACTGTTTACCAAATTGTTATCGTCGGATTTCCACAACACCGTTGCGGATTTTCCACCGCCTAATTCCGCAAACACCGTTTGCGGAATTTCCTCAACACCGTTGAGAGAATCGTTGTCCACAGATTCCGTAAACAGCGTTTGCGGAATTGGCGCGTATAGGAGATAGAACTTCCGAATCGTTTCCAGGGAACGCATAGACCAACCGCGACCAAACCGAGCAGTTAGTTTTATAGATAGCTCTTCAACAACCTTTTTTCCATACTCCGCCCGGCGCTTGCCGCCTTGCTCCTCTTCGACGATCTGCCGGCCGATTTCGTAATTGGTATAGACCTGCGCAATGTTGGCGACGGTGGCGACCTTCTGCCGCGCCTCCTCAATGAGCGCCACAACACGCGCAAAAAGGCTCGACCTGCGCGCACGTGAAACTTCTTTCTTTTCCTTGCCTTTCATCCCATCAGCTCCTTGAAGTTGGCGTCGATCTTCTTGGCAAGCTTCGCCGCCTCGGCATTGAGCGCGCGCAGTTCCTCATGGAGCGCCGCAAACCTCTCGGCGAAGTCTTCTTCGCCGTCGTCCGTCTCGGCCACGCCCACGTAGCGGCCCGGCGTGAGCGACCAGTCGTTCGCCGCGATCTCGTCAAGCGAAACGGCCTTGACCAAGCCCTCGACATCGCGGTAGCGTCCGTCCGGGAAACGCTCCTCCAGCCACGCCGCCTCTTCCTCGCCGTTCTTCCTGTACGCGGCCAGCAGTTCTCTGTAGCGCGCCGTCTCGCCGCGGTAGAGCCAGACGATGGCAAGCAGGTTCTGTTCCTGCTCGGGCGAGAAGTCGTTGATCTTGCGCATCACCTTGCGATAGACATTCCGCGCGGCGAAATTGGAATTCGCCCGCAGCGTATCGGCCGCGCTCCACAGCCGCCTTTCAATCGCCTCTATGTGTTCAAGTTGCGCCATGAGGGTAGTATAGCAAATTTGGAGCGTGAGACGTTAGACGCGAGACGGGGGGGAGAGACGAGAGACTTGAGACGCGTCTAACACGTCTCGCGTCTCGCGTCTCATGCCCTTATCATGTTATGAACCGCGATCTCGGCAGTTGCCCTCTTACCAGTGCCTTCAGGCTCGCCGGCGAGGACGCGGCGGATGCGTTCGGCCCAGATGTCGCAGAGCTGGAGAATCTTCTCAAGCGTAGAGACGAATCCCTCCACATCCTTTACCGCCGTCTCGAGGTCGAAGAAATAGTTGTACACTACCGCCTCCGACTCCGGCTCCACGGCGAAGTAGCCGCCGGCCGTGTCCTTGCCGAAAAGTCCGCCCACGAGCAGGTCGCGGTAGACCTCCCTCGGCGCGTCCTTGGGGAGCTCGGTCACCTCCACGAAGCAGAGAACCCTCCCCGTCGCCTCCACGAACTGGAGGTTCACGTTGTAGGCGCCGTCCACCCGCACGCTGACGAGCCCCGATTCGTCAGCCGTGAAGGCCTCGATTCCCGTCTCCTTGCGAAGTGCCGCCAAAAAGGTGACATATTCTTCCTTTGTGCTCATGGCGAGATTGTACCATATATAGCGTATTACTTGGGCAGCAAAACTTTTCAGCTTTAACACGTGCGAGATGCGGGGAGGATTCCACTGCCCTGCGGCGTTTCACTGGGCAACTGGTTGGCGGGCAAGGGCGCGGAAGAGGTCGCGTGCGAAGATCGACATGTTCTGATACCGTATCTCGGCGACAACCGTCTTATTGTTGAGCTGGTACGAACCAATTGGCTTGATCGGGTTGTCTGGGATGGCGAGGTCGCGGGCGAGGAGGCGATTCTGGACGTCGGCGCGCGAGAAGTCGTCCGTCGCCACGACCTTCCCTTCCGACTGCAGCTTCTCGGCGTGGGCGATCGCCCCGTATCGTCGACGACATCCACGTTCACCACGCACGAGGCGCGCCCGTCCTTTTTGTACCGGGCCGTGGCGATCAGGCGGTCGCCCTTGGCCGCCGCGAGGAAGCTGACGCTCACCTGCTGGGCGACGGCCGCGCGTTCCCGGTCGTTCGTCAGCGCGGCGAACGCGAAGTCGGCAAGGGGGAAGATCGCCCCGCCCATCACGCCGCCCAGCGCGTTCCGGTGTCGTGGGCCAAGCGCCAAGCTCGCGACGGCGTGGTTTTCGTCGCATTCGTCGAGCGCCATTCCGTTTTCGGTGGCGAACCTGTCGCCGGAGAAATACGCCCGAGCCTCGTCGATTGATTTGAAGTTGCTCATCTGTTCCCATTTCGCGCTGGATTTGCGTACTGCCAATTATACCATATCCGCACTCTGACGCGCCCAGCGAGGAGGCAACCGCAAAAAAACGCACCGCAAACGGCATGGGTGTGGTATACTTGTCGGGCACATGAACATCTTAAAGAAAATCTTCGGGACGAAAAATTCCCGCGATCTAAAGCGAATCAGGCCGATAGTGGCGGAAATCAACCGTATCGAGGCCGAGTACCAGACGAAGAACTTCGCAGACGAGGACTTCCCGCGCATGACTGCCGAGTTCAAGAAGCGCGTGGCGGAAGGCGAGACCCTCGACCACATACTGCCAGAGGCTTTCGCTCTCGTCAAAAACGCATGCCGCCACCTCGTCGGAACGACGGAAGAGGTTTGCGGGCATACGTTGACATGGGACATGGTTCCGTTCGACTGCCAGCTGGTGGGCGGAATCGTGCTACACCAGGGCAAGATCGCTGAAATGCAGACCGGCGAGGGCAAGACGCTCGTCGCCACCATGCCGCTCTACCTCAATGCGCTGGCGGGCAGGAACGTGCAGCTTGTCACGGTGAACGACTACCTGGCGCGACGCGACGCCACCTGGATGGGGCATCTCTACAGATATCTCGGGCTTACCGTCGGATGCATCCAGAACACGATGGACTCAGCCGAACGCCGGGCGCAGTACTCCTGCGACATAACCTACGGCACCAACAGCGAGTTCGGATTCGACTACCTGCGCGACAACGGCATGGCGGTGGAGCCGGAACAGGTCGTGCAGAACGGACACAACTTCGCCATCGTCGACGAAGTCGACTCCATTCTCATCGACGAAGCACGCACCCCTCTGATCATCAGCGGCCCGGCCACGGTGTCCACCGCCCACGAGTACACGGCCATGAAGCCGCTTGTAGACTCCATCGTGCGAATCCAGACGGCGCAGTGCAACGATTTCATAGCCCAGGCAAAGAAAGCGCTCGCGAACGGCGACGAGGAGGAGTGCAAGCGCAAGATCTACCAGGTCTACCATTCCATGCCAAAGCACAAGCAGATGCTGCACATGTTCGAGGAGGCGTCCGTCCGCAAGCTGCACGAGGACGTGGAACTGCAGATGCTCGGCGAAATGCGCAAGGAAGAGGGCATACGCCTGCGCGAAGAGCTGTATTTCACGATCGACGAACGGACACGCGAGGTGGCGCTCACCGACAAGGGCTGCGACAAGATGAACCCGAAGGATCCGAAGATGTTCGTCATCCCGGACCTGGCCGGGGAAATGAGCCAGATCGACGGCGACAGGGAAATGTCCGCCGAAGACCGCGCCGAGCGCAAGCGCGTGGCACAGGCCGATTTCATGGAACGTTCCGCGCGCGTCCATGTCGTCAACCAGCTTCTTCGCGCATACTGCCTGTACGAACGCGACGTGGACTATGTGGTCCAGGACAACAACGTATACATCGTGGACGAGTTCACCGGACGAATCCTCCCCGGGCGTCGCTGGAGCGACGGTCTCCACCAGGCCGTGGAAGCGAAGGAAGGCGTCGAGATCGAGAAGGAAAGCCAGACGCTGGCCACCATCACCATACAGAACTACTTCCGCCTCTACAAAAAGCTGGCTGGCATGACCGGCACGGCGGAAACCGAAGCAAGGGAATTCAAGGACATATACAAGCTGGATGTGGTGGTCATACCTACGAACCGGCCCATACGCCGTATCGACGGCAACGACCAGATATACCGTACCCAGCGCGAAAAGTACAAGGCGATCATAGAAGAGGTGCGCAAGCGCCACGCCGCTGGACAGCCTGTGCTTCTAGGCACTGTGACGGTGGACACGTCAGAGGTCCTTTCACGCCTTCTCAAGGTGGCGCACATCCCGCACGAAGTGCTGAACGCCAAGAACCATGCCCGCGAGGCGGAGATCGTAATGCTCGCCGGCCAGCCTGGCGCCGTGACCATCGCAACGAACATGGCCGGCCGCGGCACCGACATCAAGCTCGGCCCGGGCGTCGTCTCGCTGCCGCCGGACGTGGTAAAGAGCCAGATCCGGCTGGAAGACCGCCTGCCCGGCGAGAAGAAAACCATCCGCGAGCTTCTGCTGGACAAACCGCAGGGCCTGCACGTCATCGGCTCCGAACGCCACGAGTCCCGCCGGATAGACCGCCAGCTGCGCGGCCGCTGCTCCAGACAGGGCGACCCCGGAAGCTCGCAGTTCTACATCTCGCTCGAGGACAACCTCATGCGGCTCTTCGGCTCGCAGAAGATAAGCGGCATCATGCAGCGCCTCGGCATGAAGGAAGGCGAGGTAATGGAGCACCGCTGGCTGAACAAGAGCGTGGAGACCGCCCAGCGCCGCGTGGAACAGCAGCACTATGCCATCCGCAAGCGCACGCTGGAGTTCGACGACGTGATGAACAAGCAGCGCTCCATCGTGTACGAATTGCGCGGCTCCATCCTCACCGGCTCGCAGGAGGACGTGCACGGCACCATCCTCGACGTGTTCAACGATCTCGTCCTCACGCAGTGCGAACGTTTCCTGTCCGATCCGAAGGGCGAAGGGCTTGACGATTTCCAGAACTGGCTTGGCGTGACTTTCCCGGTTTCAGTGGACGAAGAATCGATAAAGCCGTTTCTCGGCGAACCGGGCAAGGCCGGAGAGTTCGTGTACGGACTTGTCCGGGACGCCTACGAGGCGAAGTGCGCGGCGGAAGATCCGCAGGTGCTGCCATACATGGAACGCGGCGTGTTCCTCAGCTGCATAGACCGCCAATGGCAGGACTATCTGCGGGCGATGGACGATCTGCGCCACGGCGTAAACCTTCGATCCTACGGCCAGCGCGACCCGTTGATCGAGTACAAGCGCGAAGCGTTCAACATGTTCGAGAACCTGATGACGACCATCAAGACCGAAGTGGCCAACTCCGAGTTCCGCGCCACCACGGCGATGAACATGCGCAGGATGCTTGCCGCCCGCCAGATGCAGACTAATGCGGGCGCGTTCGATGAAGAGCAGCAGACGGACGGAATTTCCGCGCAGCCCCCGTCGCCACGGCAGGCCTCGTCGCCACAGCAGCAGGCAAAATCCATGCAGGACGTCTTCGCCTCGATGATGAGCCAGGTCGCAGGACGACCGGTGCGCGCGGTACGCAATCCGGCCGCCCCTACCGGCGCGGCTCCTGCTGTCGGCCGCAACGACCCTTGCCCGTGCGGAAGCGGCAAGAAGTACAAGAAGTGCTGCGGACGCAATCTGGTCTGACAGCGCCCTTCACGCGTCCATGACGTCCGCAAGCAGATCCTGGCCTGAATCCACTGCCAGGATCTGGCCTGTCGTCGCTTCCGCTTCCAGCAGGAAGGCGACGGCGGAAGCCACGTCTCGGGGAGACGGACGACGCGGCAGCAGCATGGAGCCGCCCTTCTCCGTATTCGTCTTGTCGGCAGGGGCCAGTACCGGACCCGGTGCCACTCCGTTTACGCGCATGGCCGGGGCAAACCTCCTGGCCATCGACAGCGTGGCGCGAGCGAGTGCCAGCTTGCTGGCGGCATAAGGCGAAATGGCCCGCCCTTCTGCGCCTCTCAGATGCTTGAGGATGCGCGTATCGAGCATGTTCACGACGCACCCGCATGTTTTCCGTCTGGCCAGATGTTCCGCCAGCAGTTCCGTCAAACGCACGGGCGCCGCCACGTTCACCGCATGGAGCGCATCGGCCTCGTGCTGCGGCAGCTCTGCCTCAATGGAGAACAATGCGGCGTTGTTCACCACGGCGCAGAGGTCGGGCGAGACATGGATGGCAGCGGCGAACAGCCGCTCGACGCCGGCATCGGACCTTGCGAAATCAGCCGCCAGCGGATTGCCAGGATCGCGAGAATGTGCCAGGACGCGCCAACCGCGCGCGGCCAGCTCGTCGCAGATGGCGAGGCCGATCCGGCGCGCGCCGCCGGTAACTAGCACGCTCCCCTTCATCGCAGGCTACTTGAGCATGAGAGCCGTAAGGAGCTTCGTGAAACGCCCCGGATCGGGAATCGCCGAACCTTCTGCTATGAGCGCCTGGTCGTACAGAAGCTCCACGGCATCCTTCAGCTCGTCCCCGGACAGCCCCTTCATCTTCGCCACGAGCGGATGGTCTGCGTTGATCTCCAGGGTACGCTTCTCGTGCGGCACGTCCTGCTTCATTGCGCGGAGCATCCGCTCCATCGAAGCGCTGAGCGCATTCGCCCCGGCCACAAGGCAGCATGGCGAATCCGCCAGCCGCGTCGACACGCGCACGTCCGCCACCTGATCCTTCAATTGCTCCTTGACGGCATCCAGGAACGGCTTGAGATCTGCAGTCGCCTTCTCGTTCGCCTCCTTTTCCGCCTTCTGCTCCTTCTCGCTTCCGAACTGGACGTCGCCCTTGGCGATGTCCACAAGCTTCTTTCCCTCGTACTCGCGGAACGAATCCACAAGCCACTCGTCCACGGGATCTACGAAAAACAAGACGTCGCATCCATGCTTGAGCGCCTGTTCGATCTGCGGCGAATGCCGCGCCTCCTCTAGCCGTTCCGCAGACAGGAAGTAGATGTCCTTCTGGTCCTTCGGCATCGCCTTCACGTATTCGTCGAGGGAGATCATCTTCCCCGCCTCCGTCTTGGCGCTTGGGTAGAGGGCCAGCTTCTTGATGCGATCGGCATTCTCCCAGTCGGTATGGATACCCTCTTTCACGATGCGCCCGAAGGCTTCGTAGAATTCCTTGTACTTGTCGGACTTCTTGTCCTTCATCTCCTGGAGGGATGAGAGTATCTTGGATGTGACGGCCTGCTTGATCTTTCGTATCACGGCGTCATCCTGAAGCATCTCGCGGCTGACGTTGAGCGGCAGGTCGGCGGAATCCACGACGCCCTTGGCGAAACGCAGGTACTCCGGCAGGAGCATGTCGAAATCGTTGCCGATGAAGACGTTGCGCACGTAGAGCGACAGCCCGCGCTTCGTCTGCGGCATGTAGATGTCCATTCCCGCCTTCTTCGGCAGGAAGAGCAGCGCCTTGAACTCCACCTGGCCCTCGCCGGAGAAGTGTATCGTCTCAAGGGGTTCGTCGTAGTCGTGCGTGAGATGCTTGTAGAACTCGGCATACTCCTCCGGCTTCACGTCCTTCCTGGCGCGTTTCCAGAGGGCGACCATCGTGTTGAGAGGCTTGGGGGCTTCCGGCTCCTTCTTGTCCTCGTCTTTCTTGTCCGCGTCCTTCTTTTCGGGAAGTCCCTTGAAGAAGATCGGATAGGCGATAAAGTCCGAATAGTTCTTTACAAGTTCGCGGATGCGCCACTCGTCGAGATACTCCTCGAAGTCCGTGCGCAGGTGGAGCATCACGCTCGTGCCATAGGCGTCGCGCGCGCCGTCTTCTACGGTATACGCGCCGGCGCCGTCGCTCTCCCACTGGTAGGCGGAATCCTCGCCACGCTTCTTCGAGACCACGCGCACCCTGTCCGCGACCATGAACGCGGCGTAGAAGCCAACGCCAAACTGGCCGATCAGCTCTGGCAGGTTGGTGCCGCCCTTCTCCTTGAGGGCGGCACGGAACGCCTTCGTTCCAGAAGATGCGATAACGCCCAGGTTCTTCTCCAGGTCCTCGGCGTTCATTCCAGCTCCGTTGTCGGAAATCATCAGAGTCTTGGCGTCCTTGTCGGCCACTATATCGATCCGCCAGGCCGGGTTGTCCGCCACCAGCTCCGGCTGCGTGAGGCCCTGGTATTTGGCGCGGTCGATGGCGTCCGAGGCGTTGGACAGCAGCTCGCGCAGAAATATCTCCTTCTTGGAATACAGCGAGTTGACGACGAGGTCGAGCATCTCCTTGATCTCGGCCTTGAACAGATGATTTTTCTTTTCCATAGCGCTTCCTTCTGTATTTGGAAGCCGTTATTATACCCTTTTCCGCGTACGTTGCAAGCGGCACGTCGTGACACGCCGCCTCTCCGCAGGCGCATCCGCCCTGCCTTGCATGATGTCAGCGGTTGGCGGCGATGGCGGCCGCATCTGCGGCGAGCTTCTCGATCACAGGCCAGTCGCTGTTGGCCAGCGCATCTTTCGGAACCACCCATGTGCCACCGCAGCAAACGATCTCCGGCACTGCAAGGTAGTCGGAGACGTTTGCAGGGTTGATCCCCCCTGTGGGCATGAACGTGACGCCTGTGAAACGGAACGCGCCGAGCAGGTTCTTTATCATCTTCACGCCTCCGGCCGCCTCGGCGGGGAAGAACTTCACCATCTTCGCACCTGCCGCGATCGCCTGAGAAAGCTCGCTTGCCGTCGCAACGCCAGGGCAGAACGGCAGGCCGGCTTCCTTTGCCGCCTCAACCACCGCAGGGTCGAAACCTGGTGCAACCCCGAATTCCGCACCGGCCTCCACAGCCGCCCGCACCATGTCTGGCGCAAGCAGCGTGCCGGCGCCGACCACTGCCTCAGGAACCTCGGCCTTTATGGCGGCGATAGCCGCCGACGCCGCCACCGTACGGAATGTCACCTCCAGCACCGGCAGTCCGCCCTTGACGAGCGCACGCGCAAGAGGGACCGACTTGTCCGCGTCTTCTATCACTATCACCGGAATTATTCCGGCCTTCCTGAATGTTGCTGTCATATCCATGGCATTGCTCTCCTTGTGGAGACGCTAGTATATCATTTCGGCGACTTGAGGATGCGCACCGCCTCCGCAAAAGCCTTGACGCGGGTGGTATCGGGGCCATTGGGAGTCCATGTCGGACATATCCAGCCGCCTTCCTCGAACTCGTTCCACGCGAATGTGATGATGTGGCCTGTAGGGCAGCTGCCGCGATTCGCCACGATCCAGTCGCGAAGCCTGCGGGCACCCTCGATTATCTCTTCTCCGCTTGCAGGCCTCGGATATCGGCGCGGCGGGTTGTCGCACCACGGCACGGGGCTGTCGATGCGCGGCGAATGGTCCTTCCCCGTGGTGAAGTGGGGGATGACCGACCAGCCGTCACGGCACTTGGCGGAGTTCCGCGCGAGCTCGGCATCCATCAGCTCGGAGAATACGGCGTAGCCGTCCCCCGCAGGCGGATAGTCGCTGAGCGCGTCGATCGCCGCATCGCCTTCCCGCGGATGGTTGCGCCCGCCATACATCGCCACCGCGTAGGGGGAGTCCACGCCCATGCGGCGGCACGTCTTCCTTACGCGTGCGAGAAGGTCGCCGCGATTGCCGAACAGGTACAGGAGCGGCTTCCCCATCGCCTTCTGGTAGCAGTCCTCCTTCATGGCGCGCACGAGCGTCTCCACCTCGCCGTCGGTGTACGGATGCGAACCGCACAGGATTGCGCATAGCTTCAGCTTCGCGCGGAGCGCGCTTTTCAGGTGCATGTTGCGGGCGTAGACGAGCTCGCAGACGTGGCGGTCCACGCTCGCGCCCCGCCCGGTGGACAGCGGCACCCTCTCGGCGTTCACGTCGTCGGCGTACCAGCAGTAGGCGAAATAGTCGATCCCCGCGTCGATCGCATACTGCATCTCGCAGTCGTACTCCTCCTGGGTGCGCCAATGGTAGTCGATCTTGTCTGGGCCGAGGACGTCCGCGTAGTAGGGCGTCATGTGGCGGTACTTCGCGGGAGACAGGGACTTGGTCTGATAGCTCCCGAAGAACGTCGAAGACGGGAGCGAACAGTCCCAGTTGATCGCGCCCACGGCGGAAACGACGCCATCCGCGCCTACGGCCCGGGATACCAGGCCGATGGCGAACAGAACCGAGGTTGCGATTGCCGAATATCCTGCTTGCTTCATGCGGTCTCCTTCTTCTTTCTATTTGACGAGTTGCAGATCGTGCGGTGCAATGGTGATGACGAGCTTTCGCCCCTTCCACCCGCCTGATACGCGTTGCGGCCGATCCGTGGCATTGGCCAGCGCCAACGCCCGTTCGCCCGACGCGCTTTCATAGGCGGCGAAACACACCGCCCGCTCCTTGCGGGCCGCAAAGCGGAACGTGTCGCACGCGAGCGCCGGCGGCTTGATCCTGAATCCGTTCGCAAGGAAGTCCTTGCCCTCGCCCTGGTAGAGCGCGATCCACTTCTTCATGAATTTCGTGTACGGCGAGTCTCCGGAAAACATGACCTCGCGGCCGTCGCGCTTCATGGCAATGTCGTCGATCAGGAACTTCGCCCCCGGCGGAGCCCAGATCACGAGGCGCAGCTGCGTGCCCACGCCGACCTCGGCCGAGACCTTCGTCCATTCGCCGGCGGACGGAAACGTGATTTCACCCAGTTCGCCTTCGCGCGTACCGAACTTCAGCGCTCCAGGCACGGCGCCGTCCAGCGTCTTCACCCAGGCCGACACGACATAGCGCCCCGGCTCGAGGCCGTCCACCGTCTGCCCCACCTGCACCGGCTTGCCGTTGTCTCTCCCGCCCTTCGCGGGAACGTCGAAGAGAAGCGACACCTCGCCGTCGTGCTTGTCGCCGTATTCGAGCGTGGCGGCGTACCCAAACCACCCCATGTTGTTGTGGCCTGCAAAATTCCACAGCGGCTTGGAGACGTCTACACCGTCCAGCAGGCGCGTCGGTATCACCCGGTCCCAACCCGTCGGCCCGCGCACGCTGTCCACAAGGTTCTCGAAGCCGCCGTTCTGGAGCGCAGGCCGTGACAGCTCCAACTCGGCGAAGTCGGGCCGGTAGAACGGCATCTGTCCGTCGGTCGCCGAATGCGCAAGCGAAAAGAACTCGTCGCGGAAGGGATTCGACTGGAACATGGGCACGTAGCCATGGTAGATGTACGAATATATGCTTGCAAATTCTTCCGCCCACGACTCCAGGTCGCGGTAGTCCTGGATGCCGACCAGATCGTTGTACATCATGTTCGGCTCCTCAACGCCGATGACGCCGCCGGGCTCGACCGACCTCAGCGCCACACGCATCTCTTCCAGCTGCTTGCGGAACGACTGCCACATCCAGAGGCCGTTGCCGACCGGATGGCCGTGGTTGGACGACCAGCATGTGCGGACATTTCCGCCCACGACCTGATCGACCTGCACGATGTCGCAGCGCCGCCGCGCGAGATCCTTCGTAAGGCTGTTCCACCAGTCGCGCGTCCACGGATCGCCGCCGCACAGCGTCGTCAGCGCGCCGTTCCTAAGCCAGAACGCGGGGATGTGGCAGAGAGATCCGTCCTCATTCACGACAAGATGTTGCTCCACGGGCTTGATGAACTTCTCGCGGCCGTCCCACTCGTACGTGCCGTCGCCCTTGTCGCCGATCACCTTGGACCAGTTGTATCCGCTCGGCCATGCGAACGGATGGAAGTCCCGGTCGCGCAGTTCCTTCATCGTGGCCGTGAACACATCGTCGGAGGGATGGCACGGGAAGTAGTCCGGCCCCCACCACGTGCCGACCTTTTCCCATCCCCACAGCGCCGCCACCACGGGCTTGCCGCCGATGTCGCGCCGCCACCAGTCCACGAACTTCCGGATTGACTCCGGACGCTCCAGCCACTGCCGCGAGAATCGCGTGAAGGCAGGCGCGTCCTTCATCCACGCGGGGATGTCCGTGCGGGCGAGGTACGGCGCCCTGCTCCACGCCTGCCGCCTGTCCCACGCCTTGTAGATGTCGGCGAAGTCGTACCATCTCAACGGCTCGGAACCTTTTTCGACTGCACGCGTTACGACCCAGTAGTCCTGCGTGTAGGAACCGGTCGTCCACGTCAGTTCGGAGTGCGAGAACCGTATGCCGCCGGCGGTGCGGCCGAACCCAAACGTCTTTTTGTAGCCCTTCGCATCCTCCATACCGAAGTACATGCCCCGCTCGCCGTTCCAGGCGGCGGCGAACTGTGCGCAGCAGCTGCCCGGGAACGCGCATCCCTGCCATGCGCCGACCTTCCATTTGCCGGGGTCGTGGAACACGCCGCCCTTGCTGCTGCCCAGCACCAGGCACTTCGCGTCTTCGCAGCGCAGCTCCACCTCGGGGAACGCAGTACGCTCAAGGAACCAGCCAGGAGCCATGTCGCAGGACAGCTTGCGGCGCACCGCACCGTCCGCCTCCCGGCGCACGGTCACGCGCACCTCGCGCACGGGCGCGTCCGGGCCGTTGTAGGCATAGACGATCTCCGCATCGCCATCCGGACCGGCTTTCATCAGGATGCGGTCGGCGGAGTCCGATCCCACGGATCGCGCCTCGCCGCCCGGCTTTTGCTTCAGCGAGAGAGAAAACCTCACGCCTTCCAATTCCACGTCCTGCGCGTTCTCCACCACGGCGGCATGCCGCCACTTCACCAGTTCGAACGTGTTGCCGGAAAGCTTCACGCCCTGTATCATCTTCTGCTTCAGCGCCACGCCGGGCTGCACGCATCCGGGCTTCACCACCAAACCGCCGGCCGAATCTTTGAACCTGCAGTTTCGCACGATGATGTTGTGCACGTCGAACACCATGCCCCAGCCGAACAGCGGATTGATGTTCATGCCCGGCCCTGTCACGTGCGTCACGTCCACGTTTTCCACGAGCATGTTCGCGCAATGCACCTGGATGCCCATCCCGCGAAGGTTGAAGAACGAGGAATCCTTGACTATCGCGCCCGACGATCCCGGTATCCGTATGATGCGATCTGGCTTCATCTCTCCGGCCTTCCCCTGCCAGGAATTGGATCTCAGCCATGTCTTCATGTCGTGGCGAGGCGTCCCTATCGTCGTGGCATCAAGCGCGTCGGACGGAAGCGGCGTGGCCGTTCGCCCATTGCCGTCCGTGCGGATGAAACCCTTGATCAGTCCCGTGACGCCATCCACCAGGAATGCGTTCCTGCCGCCCGGCCACGGCGTGATCGAACGCCTGTCGGCCGAGATGCGGTTGACCGTGCCGATGGGCGTGCTGATGTTGATGCCGTCGTCCTCCATGCTCTCGAAGCTGCATCCGGCGATGTACGGGCCGATCACGCCGCCGGACATGCATCCGTCGGCGTTGGAGGCGACAAGGTCGTCGCTTCCCGGCCGCACCCTGACCGTGCATCCCAGCAGGCGCATGGCATAGCTCGTGTTCATGATGAAGCACTGCCCCGGCGAATCGTACACCGTCACGTTCTCCGCACCGGAGAACGAGCAGAGCTGCATGTAGACCGGGAAGCCCTTCGATCCCTCGGAGTAGCGGGCGATCACGCTGATGCGCTCGCCGGCCTTTCGGTTGAGCCAGTACGGGTTCGTCTTCATGTGCTCGAACGGACGGAACCGGAACGTGTCTGCGGAGAGCCGTTCGACCGTCCCCATGCGCCCCGTCCCGTTGCGCTCGAAGAGCTGGCTCGGCCCCTCGTGCGCCGTGAACCGGTTGGAATGGGCGTCGGTGAACCGCGTTTCATCCGGGTCTGGATAGCCCGGATCGCGCTTGAACACGAAGGAAACCGGATCCTTCTCCACCGAAAGGATCGTCCCCTGCGTCGACGGATTCTCGCTGTAGGAGATCGCGAGATCCCTCACGACGGTCTCCGTGCAACCCCAGAATCCGAAGCCGCCGCGCGTGGGATCGGCGAAACGCAATTCCGTGCCGGACTCGCCGCGCACGGTGAGGTTGGCGAATCCGTGGCAGGCGATGTGGCAGCCCGCGCCATAATCTTTCCATGCTCGCGCGACGAGCGGATGGAACGGCTTCCCGTCCTCGCCGTAGTCGCGGTAGTTGGGAAACTCGACCTTCTCCGGCGGCGGGACGGCGTCGGGCCGCACAAGGTACGTGCCGGCGGGGATGCGCACCGTCACCGGCGCGGGCGCCTTCTTCTTGGCCTCGGCGAGGGCGCGCCTGATGGCCGGGCCGTCGTCTGCCACGCCGTCGCCTTTCGCGCCGAAATCGCGCACGTTCAGAGTCACCGGCTGCGGCAGGTTCGCCAGCGCCGCTCCGCGAACCCTCTCCGCAGCGAAATAATTCAGGAAGCCGCGCATTTCCATCGCGCCCTGCCAGGCCATCAGCTCCAGGTCCTTCGCCTCGGGCTTGCGCGAATGGCGGACGCGGATGTACAATTCAAGGCTGCGGGCGATCTCTATGCGCAGCAGGAGCGCGTCGCGTTCGTACCCGGTACGCGTGGCCGCAAGGTCCTCGGCGGCCGCGAAGGCGGCCGGACACCGCGCAAGCGTCGAATCGATGTCCTCCGCGATTCCCCGCATGTCGGCGCATTCAAACGCCTCTTTGGTGAAGTACGCCAGCGAGCCGGCCGTTTCCTGCGGCTGAACGGCTGGAAGCAAGGCGGCACACGCTGCCACCAGCGCAACAATGAGTTTTTCCATATCGTCCGCTTTTCTTTCTCTATCTGAAAATAACCAGCGTGCCGTCGGCCACGGCATTTAGAGCGCCGCGTCCTGAGATGAATCCCGGATGCGTGGACGCATCGATGCGACCGGCGTAGCCCGTGCCGCCGTACAGGACCGTGCCTACTGTTATTTCACCGTCGAAGTCGAGGCGGAGACGCGAGTTCTCGGACAGGCGTATCTTCATCTTCTCAGGCACGGACGGAACGTCCGCAGCAGGTTCGCAAATACGCGCAAGCGAAAGCCCGTCCACAAGCGAATCGTGGTGCTTCGGATTCACGTTGTTCGCCACGTTGGCCACGACCTGCTCGCGCCAATACTCCGTGCCCTGGATGCCGAACTTGTACGTTCCGGGCGTCTCCACGCGGAACTGCCACACGTGCTCGATGTCGTTCGTCGTGTTCACGAACGTGCGCCCGATCTCGTTGGTGACGCCGTTCCGCGCAACCCAGGCGCGGATCGGGTTCCTGTCGTAGCCGCCCGTGAAGCGCGTGTGCGAGGCGAACGTGAACCTGTACAATCCCGCCTCCAGCGTGACGTCCTGCGTCAATCCGCCATTGTTCGGAATCATCATGTAGTAGCGGCCATCATAAGCGGTAGCCCCGAACTGATGAGGCGTCATGTTGTTTTCAACGGGATCGTGCGAGTCCTTCACCCCGGGCCACCACCCATCCCCGAACGACGACTGCAACGAACTCCATCCCGTGCTCCCCGTCTCGAAGCTTCCGTTCTGCAGAATCTCCACGCCGTATGCGCTGTCCGGCACCCAGTCGTCAGCCACAAGCTCGAAATCGTCGACGAGGCACGACCCGTTGCTCGTCGTCTGCGCGAGCTGGAGCGTCACATCGCCGGCTTCGGCCACGGTGAACGACGTCGGCCAGACGAAGGTGCGCATCTCGTGCGCGCCCGTCGTGACGGAACCGAGGTTCGCAACCGCGCCGCCCGGCAGCGTCAACGTCGCCGTGACGGCGGGTGCGCCGTCGATGTAGTTGTACGTCCCCGTCGAATCCTGCCACTGCAGGGACCAGCGCGCCATCTTGCCGCGCAGACGCCACGTGCCGGCCGGGCAGGCGAACGTGGTTGCCGCAGACCCGGCGCTCCCGAAGAACGACAGCGACACCGACCCGAACATGTCGTCGCCGACATCCGCCATGCGGATGGCATGCTGCGAGTTGGCTCCATTGCGAAACGTATTGTAGTCCGCCATCGGAGCGCCTGTCGCGGCGACGGCAGGGCCTTTGCCCGGCAGCTCGCCGCCGGCCAGCGTCCAGCCCACCGCCTTGTTCGCGTTCGTCCTCGCCATGAAGAACACGTACGGCGAACGTACGGTATCGTTTGTCACGTTTTCGAAATTTCCGTTGGGTATGGAAACGACTCCCGTCTCGCGCACGTCCGACACGAAATACGCCTTCAGATCGTCCAGCACAAACCCGATGCGGCTGTCGTTTACGGGAACAAGAGACTGGAATCCCAGCACGTGCTCGCCGGCCTCGATCCAGCCAAGGTCTAGCCGCGTCCGCAGGAACGGACCGCAGTTCGCCAGATGACGGGCTCGTTCCGTCGCCGTCGCCCACGTGTCGCCGATCTTGACGGCGTAGTATCCAAATCTCTCCCTGTTGTCGCCGCCGTTGTCGGCCCCGGCTCCGTACTTCACCTGGCGTTGCGCATCCATGAGATCAAGAACGTAGTATCCGCTCTTCGGAAAATACGCCTTGCAGTAGGCCGCAGCGTCGTGGCACACGAGCAAAGCCTGCCTCCCCTGCCTGATAGGCACGGCGCACATCGAGCCTCGTCCCGTAAGAGTGTCGCCATCGTTCTCAAGAAGATAGCCGACCGGCCCGTTGTTGTCCACCGCACCGCCTGCTTTCGTCCAGCCGTTGATGTATTGGCCTACGTTGAACAGGCACCTGTTGTACGTCCCCGTGGACGGCACCGGCAGCTCGAAATCGGCGTTTGGTATCTCGGCCATGATGCAGCCGTTGGAGATCGCCGCCGTACCGGGCGCGCGAAGCGTGAAATCGCCGTCCACCGAAAGCGTCTTCACGCCAGACGGCAACGCGGTCGCCGTCACGTTCTCCGAACCGGTCTTCTCGATCACGCCAGCCCCGGCGGCATTCGCGGTGCGCACAACCTCCACGCCAACCTGCCCGTACCACGTCTCGTCCTTGAATTGCACACCCGTCGCCTGGCCCGACGGCCGCACGTGGCTTGCGGTTATCCTGTCCCCAACGTCAAGCGACAACGGCGGCACGACGCCTTTACTCACAAAAACCGCACCCCCCCCCTGCAAATTCAAGTTGCCGTCAAAATCGCGGAACAGCCCGGCTCCGACAGTCAGCCTTCCGGCGCCAGACTTCGCCACGGCTCCGTTGCCAGTGACGAACAGATTGGAATAGACACCTTCCGCATCCGTGGATGGCGCGAATTCGACCACGGCGTCCGGAGCGACCTTGACGGTTCCGGCGGCGGTCCGTCCCGCATCTGCGCCCAGCTTCCACTTGCGCATCAGGTAGCGTTCCACGTCAAGGCGTTCAGCCGCGGAAAGCTCGTTGGTGAAGAGGATCACCTCGGAAAGATAGTCGCCGCCCTGGCGCTTGGCGGCCGTCTTCATGCAGTAGAAAGCGGCGAACTGCGCCGTATAGTCGATGTAGTCGCCCTCCAGCAGCTGGAAACCCTTCTTGGGCGGCACGCTCCACGGGTCGAACTTCTCGCCGTCGAGATAATAGCGCGCCGTGAACGACGCCGGCATCACATGCCCGTACCAGATGAAGTGGCCCTGGGTCGAGGCCATCTGATTGATGCTCGCGCCCCCAAACATCTCGGTGGGATCGCCCACGGCGCCGAGCGGCGCGCACCAGCATTCGAACGCGCCGTGGACGACAAACGCATGTCGGACCTTGGACACGTTGACCTCATCGGCCCCCAGTCGGAACCGCATGTACCGATCGTTCTTCGTGTTGTAGCCGCCGAAGTAGACGGCGTTGGTGCCGTCGTTGTGGACGTACGTCTGGTCGACATGTTCCGAACCGTTGCCAGTGTCTTTGGGCACCGCGTAATAGCGCACGGGCGACGAAACGTCCGTCTCGCGCCGGTCGCACCACTTCGTCACGACATTGCCATCGAGAACCAGCGTCCCGTTGTCCGCCGAAGCATCCACCCAGAACGCCGCCTTGCTCGCGACGCATTCCGGCGGTTCGGCTGTCGCGAAGCCATCGCCCGGCTGCAGTCGCAGAGTCCCGTTCAGCACCCGTATCTCGTACGGGACAGATTTCTCGATCTTCTCCAGCGGCAGCACGAGCGTTCCCTCGCCTGCCTTGGAAAACACGCCGCCGTCGCCGATAATCACGTCATCTGCCTGCGTAGCCGTCTGGTTCTTTTCGACGGTCACGCCATCCGTCTGCAGATAGTCGACGCCCATTGTCGCTCCAAAGCCGGTTGCGAAACACAGTGTCGCAAGCGAAAAGATACATTTCCGAACAATGTTCTTCATCTGGCAATCTCCTTGTCCAACCAAAACGATGCTACCATTTTAACCTGTATTTTCTTTTTACACAAGACACGAAACGATTTTTTATTTAACATTTTCGCTTGCCAATTCAGGGAAGTGCGAGTACACTGTCGACCCATGGCGAAGGACGATTTTTTCTCGCGCTACTATCTATCGGGCAAAGACCAGAACTGGCCTTTCTCGCCCGTCTCGCTCGGCTACAACCGCTATGCCGCGCATGACATGTTTCCGCATGGCAATCATCCTGCGTCACGCATCGGCACCACCCGTCATGGACGTGTGCTGGAGACCATCACGCTCGTACACGTTGCGCGCGGACGAGGACATTTCTGGTCTGAAGCCATCCCCAGAACCACGATTCCGGCAAACACCATCCTTTTTGCCCATCCTGGCCTTCGCCACTTCTACAGGTTTGAAGAGGACACCGGTTGGGACAACGAATGGCTGGAACTCAAACCCGAAGACGCGCTGCCGCTCATGAAAGCGGTCGGCATAACTCCTGCCGATCCCTTTCGGACATTTCCTGCCGCCGCAGGCGTGGCCCGCCGGTTTCGAGAATTGTTTGACGTCGCAGTATCCGAGCCCGGCGGCGGCGTGCGCCTCGCGTCGCGTGCCTACTGCGTTCTGGCGGAAGCCCTTGCACTCTGGCGCCATGGCGGCCATCCGGCTCGTTCCATCGAACAGGTGGAAAAGATGCGCGAACTGCTGGAGAGCGATCTGGTGAACGCCACGACCGTGGAGGCAGCCTCGCATCTCTGCGGCATGAGCACCTCGCGAATGCGGCTCCTGTTCACGCAGTCGTTCGGGGTTTCCCCGAAAAAGTACCAGTTGCGCGTGCGCATCCGCCGTGCGCAAGAACTGCTCATGGAATCCAACATGACCGTGACGGAAATTGCCGAAGCCGCCGGATTCGACTCGATCAACGCCTTTTCCCGCCAGTTCAGGAGGATGACAGGCTATTCGCCGCGTACATGGCGTTTGCGGGATGCGTAGTTGCGGTCGTACAGCAGCGCGGCGTTCATCACCACGAGGAACGACCCGGCATTGTGCACCAGCGCGCCGGTGACTGGCGTGAGGAGACCGAGCACGGAAAGCGTTATCGCCGCCGCGTTTATGCACATCGAGATGGCAATGTTCAGCTTGATGGTCTTCACGCACGCTACGGACAGCCTTTTCAGGTAGGCGAGTTTCGTGAGATCGTCGCCGACCAGCGCAATGTCCGCGGCCTCCACGGCGATGTCGCTTCCAGCGCCGCCCATCGCAATGCCCACATGCGCCGTCTTGAGCGCCACCGCATCGTTCACGCCGTCGCCCACCATGCAGGCAAGGCGTCCCCCATTCTGGATGGCCTCTATCGCCGCCGACTTCTGTTCCGGCAACAGTTCGGCTTTCACATCCGTCACGCCAAGTTCGCGGGCGACCGCTACGGCCGTAGCCGAATGGTCGCCTGTAAGCAGACATGGCGCAACCCCGGCCGCCGCCAGTTCCGCCACCGCGCACTTCGCCTCCGGCCGCGGAGTGTCCGCCAGCGCCACAAGGCCAATCCCTTTCCCGTCGACCGCCACGAAAACCACGGCATTTCCTTCGTCGCGCAGTCTTGCGGCGGATCCGCTCGCGCATGCGTAAGCATCTTCCTCCCATCCAACGCCATTCTCGCGCAGCCAGGCCTCAGTGCCGCAAAAGACGGAACGCCCGCATACGGCGCCTTTGACTCCCTTGCCCGGTACCATCGCGAAACCGGCCACCTCGCCGTCTGAGAGGCGGCAATCCCGCCCCTGCCGTTTCATCCCTTCCACGGCAATCGCCTTCGCAAGCGGGTGCCCGGAAGAAGATTCCACTGCCGCCGCCAGCCGAAGCACCTCGTCCTTTGACAGATCCGGCTCGAACGATTCCACCGCCATTACCGACAGTCGGCCGGTAGTGAGCGTACCAGTCTTGTCGAGGCAGGCCACTGTCACACCGCACATCTTCTCCAGCGCCTCGCCGCTCTTGACGATTACGCCATGCTTCGTCGCCTGCCCTATCGCCGCCATAATGGACGTGGGAGTGGCAAGCGCGAGCGCGCACGGGCAGAACACGACCAGGATCGTAACGCCACGCACAAGCCCCGTCGCCAGATCGCCAGTCCACGCCCACACGCCGAGAAACGTCAGCACCGCCAGCGCCAGGGAAACAGGCACGAGAACTGACGCCCACCTGTCCGCGATACGCTGCAGCGGAGCCTTCTTCTTCTCGGCCTCCTTCACGAGACGGACGAGCTTCTGGAGCGACGAATCTGCGCCCTTTTTCGTCACGCGTACCGTCACAGCGCCAAACTGGTTGATCGTGCCGGAATAAACTTCGTCGCCCACCGTCTTGTCCACCGGCAGCGATTCGCCCGTCATCACGCTCTGATCCACCGTGGTCGCTCCTTCGGCGATAGTCCCGTCCAGGGGGATCGTCTCCCCCGGCAGAACGCGAATGCCCTCGCCGACCTCGATCTGGTCCACTGGCACATCCCTGAACCGTTCGCCCTTTGCCAGGCATTTCGGGCACGTCACGACATACCGCGCAGTGGCCGGCACGAGCGACACGAGTTTCGTCAACCCCTTCCGCGCGCGCTTCAGGGTCTTGGCCTCCAGCATCTCGCCAAGCGCCATGATGAACGCCACCTCGCCCGCCGCAAATATCTGCCCGATCGCAAGGCATGCGACCATCGCGCATGTGATCAGGAGCGGCGAAATGACGCGCCCTCGCACAAGCAACGCTTCCAGCGCCTCGCGTGCGATCGGCACGCCGCAGATGAACACCGTCACGAATGCCGGGTTCCACCAGTCCACATGCGCCGTACCGTCTCCGTCACATCCATGCCCAGTCAGAAGAAAGCTCGCCAGCAGGCATGTTCCTCCCGCCACGAGAAACGGCCACGCCTCCAGACGTTCGCACAGGCGCTCAAACCTTGCCCCGGCACCAGTTTCCCGTTCCTGATCTTCCCTTTCCGCCTTCGCAGCCAGACTGCAACAACTTCCCATACCTTCCTCCGTCGATACTCATACCCGTATAGGTATGCCACATTTCTAAAATTCCATCCCGCTTGACGCCTAACACTTAATTCTCGATTCTCAACACCCAACCGTTCACGCCATTCCCGCAAAATGCTCCAGTGCGTCTGCGAAGTTCTCTATCGTCGTATCGGCATCGCCCTTTTCAATGCCTTCGCGCACGCAATGGCGCAAATGCCCTTCCAGAATCACAAGGCCGATACGATGCAAAGCTCCGTTGGCCGCACTGAGCTGGGTAAGGATGTCCTCGCACGGCACATCCTCGCCTATCATCTTCTGCACGCCGTTCAGCTGCCCGATGATCCGGTTGATCCGGACCTTGAGCGCATTGGCGTCTCCCATGCAATATCTCATCGTGAAATCCTTCCGTTGCTTGAACGCGGCCATTATACCCCATGGGGTATCAACCGTCAAGCGGAAGATTATCTTGCGCCCTGAAGTTCCTCTTCCTGAGCCTCGAGGAACTCCTTCGCGAGCGTTATGCCTTCCGCCGACTCCAGTCCTCCGACTGCGTCGGCCAGCTCCAGCCTGGAAATCGAATACTCTTCCGTTCCCTTCCTGTGGGTGAATGCGAGATCGAAATCTCCGGGGTAGTTGAAGAGCATCAGTATCGCCTCCGCGATATCCCCCATCGGCGGCAGATCTATGTGCGTGGCCGAGAAGGAGTATGACAGTTCGGTGCCCACGCCCTTCCGGGATTTCAGGGACACCGTGCCGTCCGTAGCCTCGCAAAGCTGCTTCAGGATCGGAAGGCCCAGGCCGACCTTGCGCCTGTCGTGCTTGCCGGGTTCCGTGTAGAACGGATTGAATGCGCGCGCCTGCGTCGCTTCGTCCATGCCCTTGCCGTCGTCCGTTATGCGCACGGCTATGGTCGTGCCGTCTTCGACGAGGGAAAGGGTGACGTGTCTGGCGCCAGCCTCTATCGAGTTCTGGGCGGTATCTGCGATTACGTCGGCAAGTGTCGCGTGCATGGTCAGAAATTGGTCAATCGTGGTGAAAGAGAGGTGGTTTTGGCGGCAAACGCCGCCTTCAAGGAGGCTGTGTCGAACGCGGGGATGTCTGCCTCCGTCCATACGCGTGCCACATCGTCGAGGTTGTGCGCGTCTGAACTGCGCGTGACTGCGTAGCCGCCGGCCTTTGGCAGCCAACCCGTCTCGTCTGCAGTACGTGAAAGCTCAACCGCGTCGAACGCGGCGTCATCCGGGATCCCGCCAAGCTGCGAATACACCGAGAACGCGCTGCGGTCTATGTGCGCGGCAATGTATATTCCGCCGAGTTCGTGGCACTTGGCGGAGACGTCCGGTATCGTCTTCCGGCAGCCCATGGCAAGTATCCGCCATTCCAGCTCCACTATGTCGTCGTCCCAGGTGACGACCGGCTGGTCGCCGAACGTGTCTGGATCGTTGACCCGTTTCGGCATGGCGGCGTAGACCCATTCCGTCATCGCGAGAGCCTGTTCCGTGGTGTCGAATATGGCTAGCGTATGGACTTCCTCCGCGGTGCAGACCTCAAGGCCAAAGAGGCATGCAAGCCCGGCGCGGCGAGCGCATTCGGCGATCGCCGGCGTATTGCGCGCGCTCTGGTGGTCCGTCAGAGCGATGCCGCCCATGCCGGCCGCCAAGGCGCGTTGCACGATCTCGGAAGGCGCCATCTCAAGGTTCGCGCATGGAGACAGGCAGCTGTGGATATGAAGGTCGAACTTCACGTCAATGCTCCGCCGGAGGCAGGCTGGAGAGGGCCAGTGCGGCGGCATACTGCGAAAGCGGCGTCGTCACGATCGCCACGCCCTCGCGGGCGGCGCCTTCGGCCATGTCTGGAGGTATGGGGCGGTTGTGGCAGATCACCAGCACCGAACAGCCTACGAGCGTGCATACGGCTATGGTGTTGAGGTGGTTCTGTATGGTGACGAGAGCACAATCTTCGCCGGCATGTCCCATCACGTCTGAAAGGAGATCGCCCACGTATACGCCTGAAGCGGCGGCATCCTCCACCGGCACGGCAAGAACGCCGTCCACCTTCGCGCATATCTCATCTGCCGTCATGAGCCGGCTCCCTCCTGCTGTTTTTTCAGGTTGAAGGTGCATGTGACCTTGGTGAACTTGCCTACCTCGGACTGTATGTCGAACTTGTCCGCGACGCGCTTGGAGTTCGAAAGGCCCATTCCTGCGCCGAATCCCATGGAGCGTATCCAGTCGTTGGCGGTGGACGTGCCGTCGCGGCAGGCCCACTCGATGTCCGGAATGCCCGGCCCCCTGTCCTTGGCGGTGATGGTCACCGTCTCGTCCGATATGAGCAGCACCAGCACTCCGCCATGGGAATGGATGCAGATGTTGATTTCCAGCTCGTAGGCCGCGACGGCGACCCGGCGGGAGACTGTCCTGTCCACCTTCCGCTCGCGCAGGATGCTCTTGATGTCGTTCGCCGCGTGCCCGGCGCGGGAAAGGTCGTTGCGAACCACCGCCCATTCGCGGCGGAAGTAGCTCTCGCCGGCGGCGCGCTCCTGCGTGTTGTTCGATGTCTTGCGCTCCAGCTTCCTGATCTCCACGGACAGTTCGTAGAGGAGCGCCCGCATCACATCGCGCTGCGATACGATTCCGACAAGCTTCCGGTTGGAATCCAGCACCGGGAAGCGGCCGTACGTGTAGTTGTTGAAGTAGCGCAGGGCGAAAGCGAGCGGCATTCCCGCCTCGAGGACCACGAGATTCGTCGCCATGTGCTTCTCGCACGCGTCGGACATCCAGCCCCGGTCGAGGCCGTTGATGATGTCGTTCACGGAGACGATGCCGTACAACCGGCCCTCCTCGCATACCGGCAGCCCGGAGATGCGGTTCTCGCGCATGAGGCGCTGGGCCTCGCGAAGGGTCGCGCTCCTCGCAATCGAGATGATCTGGCGCTTCATGACATCGCGCACCTTGAACCGCTGCAACAGTTCCATTATGATGACGCTCGAATCGCCGCCCAGCGCCTTCGTGTCCAGCGGCGTCTTGGCGAGTATCTCGTCGTCGCTCGTCTGCTGGCCCTGCAGGATGGTTGGAGTGTATTCCGAGCCCATCAACCCCGCTCCTCCGCAAGAAACGCATCGTGCAGGCGCACGCACGCGTCGTACTTTGCCAGTGGGCTGGACACAAGCGGAATGGCAAGATCGTTTGCCACCTTTATCATCGTCTCGGAGAGCGGTTTGGCGTTGTGCACGACAACCCCCATGGCCCCGACTATGTGCGCCGTGCGGATGGCCTGGTCGCTCGCAAGCGAAGTGAGCAGCAGGATGTCGTCCGCATCGTGCAGAAGCACGTCGCTCATGAGGTCGTTCGCGACAACCGCACCTACGGCGCGCGGGCTGGTTCCGTCGCCAGCCATGAGTTTGCCATCGAGAATCTTCACCACGTCAGCTATCGTCATGTCTCAATCCTTTTCAATACATGTTCCTGGACGGGTCGATTATCCCAAATCGCCGCCAGTTAGACAACCCTAAATTCTGCCGCAGGCGCGCGCCCGGCCAGGTCGCGAACATCCTTCTTGCCGCCTGGCGGCAAAAGGGGTAGAATATTCCCCCAAAACAAGGAGTCTACTATGCCAAACATCGACTGGTCAAAGCTGGGTTTCGGATTTTCCGACGTGAACTGCCACATACGCTACACCTGGAAGGACGGCGCATGGAACGCGGGCGAATTCGTAAAGGACCCTTATATCACCATGCACATCGGCGCAAGCTGCCTTCACTACGGGCAGGAGTGCTTCGAAGGGATGAAGGCTTTCCGGCAGAAGGACGGCAGGGTGGTGATCTTCCGTCCGGACGAGAACGCGAAGCGCATGTATCGCACCGCGGTCCGTTGCGTCATGCCTCCGGTTCCAGAGGAGATGTTCATCGAGGCCGCCGAGAAAGTGGTAAAGGCGAACGCCGAATACGTGCCGCCGTACGGAACAGGCGGTTCGCTCTACCTGCGCCCGCTCCTGATCGGCACCGGGCCGCAGATCGGCGTAGCCCCCGCCAAGGAGTACACGTTCATGATAATGGTCATGCCGGTTGGCGCATACTACAAGGGCGGATTGAAGCCGGTCCGCGCCGTGATTCTCGACAACTGGGACCGCGCGGCGCCGCACGGCATGGGCGATGTGAAGGTTGGCGGCAACTATGCCGCTTCGCTCTTCGCGCACGAAAAGGCAAAGCACGACGGCTGGCCGGTGGAACTGTACCTCGATGCGAAGTCCCATACCTACGTGGAGGAATTCTCCACCTCGAACTTCCTCGGCATCAAGGCCGACGGAACATACGTGACGCCGGATTCCCACTCGGTGCTGCCGTCCGTGACGAACATGTCCCTCAAGCAGTGCGCGGCCGATCTCGGCTGGAAGGTGGAGTGCCGCCCGGTTCCATACGAGGAAATCAAGACATTCTCCGAGGTCGCGGCATGCGGCACGGCCGTGGTCGTCACGCCGGTGTGGGAAATCACCCGTGGCGACGAGGTCGTGAAGATAAGCGAGCCTGACGAGGTCGGCCCGCACCTGCAGCAGCTTTTCGATACGGTGCAGGGCATTCAGTATGGCCGTCTGCCAGACACGCACGGCTGGTGCCACGAGGTCAAGCTGGACTAGGCGGCGCAAGATGGATCTTCAGCGTCGCGTCTGGGTCGAAGTCGATCTCGGCAGGCTCCGCAGGAACTTTGCGCGGATCGCCGCCGTTGTAAAGCCGGCGAAGGTGCTATGCGTCATGAAAGCCAACGCCTACGGGCTTGGCGTGCTGCCGTGCGCGGACGCGCTCGCGAAGACCGGTTGCGCCGGATTCGGCGTGGCCGAGCCGTTCGAGGCGCTCCAGCTGGCCGGCCGCGGCAAGCCCGTGCAGATACTCTCGTCCATCCTGCCAGACGAGATCGAACCGATGGTCGCGGCGGGCGTCGTCCTGCCAGTCATCGACCTGGCCACCGCCAAGCGCGTCAGCGCCGCCGCGCGCAAGCTGAAAGCCGTCGCGCACGTCCACTTCAAGCTGGATACCGGCATGGGACGGCTTGGCATCCTTATCGCCGACGCGCCACGTGTCATACGTGCCGCCGTGAAGCTCCCGAACCTCGCATGCGACGGAATATTCTCGCATTGCCCGATGGCCTACGATCCGTCGAATGCCTTCACCGAAGACCAGATCGACGCCTTTCGCGCACTTTTGTCCGGCCTCGCAAAAGACGGGATCCGGTTCAAGACCGTCCATATCGCGGCATCCGACGCCATCAACAACTTTCCGCGCGCATCGCAACCGCCGTTCACGCAGGTGCGCACGGGAATCAACCTCTACGGTTCGTTCGATCCGAACGGCCGGCGCGCGCTGAAGGTGGAATCGGTGCTGACACTCAAGACGCGCGTAGCGCAGGTGCGTACCCTTCCGGCCGGCACCACGCTCGGCTACGGCCGCACATGGTGCCTCAACCGCCCGACACGCGTGGCGACGATCTCCGCAGGATATGCGGATGGACTTCCGCTTGCTCTCACCAACCGCGGACACGTTCTGATCCAAGACGTCCCGTGCCCGGTGATAGGGCGCATATCCATGGACTATACCACCGTGGACGTGAGCCACGTGCCCGCCGTATCCGCCGGCGACGAGGTCGTTTGCCTGGGTGGGAAAGGGCCAGGCCGCGTTACGCCCGACGACTGGGGGGCGCTGAAAGGAACCCACGCCTACGAAATCATATGTTCCCTCGGCAACCGCGTGGAGCGGGTCTACCGCTGAAGCATGTTGAGGAATTCCGCGATAAGGCGCCCGGAGTCGAGAAGGCTTTGGCTTGATATCTTGTCCATCGTGTCTTTGGGCGTGTGCCAGTAGTCGTTCTTTCCGGGGGCGCTGCCGAAGTCGAAGTCTATCAAGCAAATGGCCGGACATCCTGCGTCAAGGAACGCCGAATGGTCGTCTTTCACCACGATGTCCTTCTTTAGGGCGACTTTAGGCGAAAGGCCTGTCCTGGATGCCGCCTTCAGCGCGAGCTTCTTCAACACAGGCGTCGTGTTGGCTGGAATGGTGATGTTGAGATCCCTGTCGCCAAGCATGTCGATGCAGATTGCCGTCTTGACGGCACGGTGCCGGGTGCGATAGGTGTCCACCAGATGCCGCGAACCCTGGAATCCGTCGTTAGGGCCATACGACACTCTGCACTCCTCGCCGTCAGTCCACACGAGAGCTATGTTGTCGGGCTGCGGACCGGCACGGCGGATGGCACCAGCCAAAGCGACCAGAAGCCCAGACGTGGATGCGCCGTCGTTCGCACCCTGAAACCCGTTCCCGATATTCGGCATCGTGTCGAAATGCGACATGACGACTATCCATGCGGCGTTCGTCCTCGTTCCCTGAAACTCTACGACCACGTTGGCAAACGACTTCTCTCCATCTGGCGTCTCCGCCCGGAACTTGTCCAGAACGGCATCCACGCCCGTCCTGCTGGCACGGTCTAGAATCCAATTCGCCGCCAACCTTCCCCTGAGCGTTCCGGCATCGCGTGGGGTGCAATCCTTCACCAGCCCCGCGGCCGATGCAAACGCCTCACGTGCATCAGATTCGGTAAAGACGACAGGATCGGCCATTACATGAATCGCACAAAGCCAAGGAGCGGTTCTGAACAACAGACGCGGTACGGATACCATTCAACAGACCTCGATTCCAGCCACCAACCGCCAAACTAGTCCATCTTCACGCCAATCATGGCAAGGACCCGGTCGAGATCGTCGTTGTCGATGAAGTCTATTTCCAGGACGCCTTTCGTGTGCTTGCCATTGGCGTGGGTCATGCCGCTTGTCAGCCGGACTGCGCATCCAAGCACTTTGTGTATCTCCTCGGCCAGCTGGCGGGCATAGCTTTCCGGAATGTCAGGAACCCCTGGCTTCCGCTCGACCGCCGGCTTGTGAAGCTTGGCGATGCGGCGTTCCAGCTCGCGCACGGTAAGGCCGCCTTCCGGCTCGCCTGTGCGCGGATTCGGGATTGGAGCGCACTCGCGGGCGAACCGGCGGATCTCCACGGGGTTCTCAAGCGACAGCAGCACCTTGGCGTGGCCGGTGGATATGGCCTTCTTTCGAAGGAGATCCTGCACGTCGTCTGGCAGCTCAAGCAACCGCAGCGAGTGGGCCACGGTCGCCCTGTTCTTGCCGACGCGCTCCGCCACCTCCGCCTGCGTGAGGTTGAATGACGAAACAAGCGTCCGGTAGCCCTCCGCCTCTTCGACCGGATTCAGGTCGTCGCGCTGCGCGTTTTCCGTAATGGTCATCGTGGCGGCCGTGGCATCGTTCACGTCCTTGACGGTGACGGGCACCGTCTTGATGCCGGCGAGGAGGGCGGCGCGCAGACGGCGTTCGCCACAGATAAGCTCCAGCTTGCCGTCGGAGCGGCGGCGGCATGTGAGCGGCTGGATTATGCCGTTGGTGCGAAGCGAGTCGGCCAGCTCCTGGAGCGGCCCTGCCGCAAACTCGGAACGGGGCTGATAGGGGCTGCGTTCGATATCCGCCGCCGGCACCTGGAGCACTCGTTCCGTCTCGGCGAGGGACGGCGGCGGCGGGAATGGATTGCCCACGCGTTCTGGCAGGGAAACCGGCGCAGGAGCGGCCGGAATGAGGTTGTCGAGACCTCGCCCCACGCGCCCCAACCCTCCATGCTTGCGTTGCGTCTGCAGGGCCGCACGCGTCGGCGGCTTCGCGCCGGATGCTTTCTTCAGGAACGGATTGGACGGCTTCTTCGCGCTCATGGGTACATCCCCGGTTGGTTGAGGCCTGTGTTTTCCGGTAGGCCAAACATCACATTCATGTTCTGCAGGGCCTGGCCCGCCTGACCCTTCATGAGATTGTCGATTATCGAAACGATGCGGAGCTTGCGCGTCCGCGCATCTACGGAAACGACAATATCGCAGAAATTCGTGCCGCGAACGCTCATCGTCCCGACGGCCGCCGTCGATGGCAGGACGCGCACGAAACCGCTGTCCGCGTAGAAAGCCCTGTAGATGTCGAGCACATCGGCCTCGGTGGCGTCTCGCGTGAGATCTCCGTAGAGCGTGGAGAGTATGCCGCGGGAAATCGGCAGCACCTGGGCAGTGAATGTCACCGTCACATCCTGTCCGGCCTGCAGCCCCAGCTCGCGCTCGACCTCGCACACATGCTGATGTCCGCTCAAGCGATATGCGTTGATCTGCTCGCAACGCTCGGGGTAGTGGAACTGCGGCTTCGCCTTCTTGCCGGCTCCGGATACGCCGCTCTTGCAGTCGCAAACGAGGCCGGACGGATTTACGAGATGAGCCTTGAGCGCCGGCGCCAGGCCGAGGATGCAGCTCGTCGCGAAGCAACCTGGATTGCCAACAAGGTTCGCACGGGCGATCTCGGCGCGATGCAGCTCCGGCATGCCGTATACGTTGGTGCCCAGCAGCTCGGGAGACAGATGTTGCGGATCCTTGCCGAGGCGCGTGGCATAGTCCTGGTAGGCGTCAAGCGTGGTGAACCGGAAATCGCCAGAGTAGTCGATCACTTTCGCGCCCTTTGCCAGCTCGGCTTTCGCGTCGGCCATGCCAACGCGGTCTGGCGTGGAAAAGAAGACCACGTCGTACGCATCCTGGACGTCAGGATCGTCGGCCGAGCGGATCGGCAGGTCGCAGAATCCGGCCAGATGCGGATACACCTCGGATATGCGCTTCCCGGCGTCTTCGCGTGCGACGAGCGCGGCAATTTCGGCACACGGATGCCGAAGCAGCAGATCGATTATGCCGAGACCGCCATAACCTGTGGCGCCAACCACCTTCACTCTAATCTTTTTGTTCATAGGGATGCCACTATTGTACCATATTCGAACATGGGCGGCGGTCTTTTGTTTCATTTCACTTCAGGAGAGTGACGTCGCCGAGCGTTTGCGCCCATTCGAACGCCTTCCGCCAATGGTTGCATGTGAAGCCCGCCGCGCCAAGTTCACGCGCCTGCCGCAGATCGTCGAGCGAGTTGACGCCGTACATCCTGAATTCCAGCCCTGCCGCCCGGATGGCATCGGCATCGGCGCGAGTCATCGTCTTCTTCGTCGAACCGCATCCAGGGCAGAACACCTCGATTCCCGCCGCCTTGCACTTCTCTATGTACTTCCGCGCGTCGAACGGCCTGTTGCGCGGCAGCCCTGCCAGCCACACCGTCCGGTATTTCGGACAGCGCGCCTTGAAATCCTTGAGCGCATCGTAGTGGAACGATGAAACGACGATGTTCGACTCCGTCAGTCCCGCCGTCCTCACCGCCTCGTCGAAGAGGTTCGCGTATTGCGGCGCATAACCCTTGATCTCGGCCTGCAGCACACCGTGTTTCGGCACGACGGCAAGCACCTGGTCCAGCAGCGGGATGCGGAATGTCTTGCCAAGCTTCGCCCCGGAACCAAGATCTAGCGTGGCGATATCTCCAGGCGTCAGATCGACCACCTTCTTCGGGCAGCCCGTCAGCGCCTTGAGCTCCCTTTCGGCATGCATGCACACCATCTGCCCGGCCTTTGTGTGGTGGAAGTCTGTTTCCACCCACGTCGCCCCCGATTCGTAGGCGCGACGGATCGCCTCAAGAGAGTTCTGCGGAACGGTTTCGTCCCACATGCCGCGATGGGCGATGTTTTGCATCTTCAGGGAAACGTCCGCCCATGCGGTGGGCGCCGTCGCGCAAAATCCAAATGCGAAAATCGCGAGTGCGTGTCTTGCGGTATTCATGGCTTGGAGAATACCAAAACGGCGCCTGGGCGTAAACGAAAATTGTGCAGTCCGCGATTTGCGAATGATCGCGCGCCCCGGCGCGAAATACGCGATTGCAAAAAATGCACCTTTGCGCTTGCCCCGGCAAAAGGCATATGGTATACTAATCGGAGTTTCGGTCGAAACTGTAGGGCGCGTAGCTCAGTTGGTTAGAGCACTACCTTCACACGGTAGGGGTCACTGGTCCGAGTCCAGTCGCGCCCACCATCTGACAATCTTGAAATCGCTTGTCAGATTGTGCCTGCCTGTTTTCCGTGCCTGATGTGAGCGTTGGACGGTCCGACGCTCGAAGTCAAACAGAGAAAGCCAGGTGTCTCATGAACAACAGGAAACTCGTCGTGGCGCTTTTCTGCGCCCTTGCATTTGCAGGTACGCTTCTTGCACGTCCAGGCCCGTGGGGCCGTCGTTGCGGTCCGCCGCCCGGAGGTCACGGCTGGCATCGCGGAGGTCCGCCCCCAGGCCATCATCATCATGCACACCGGCATCACCGCGGCTGGGGTGGCTGGTATCTGCCGCCGCCGCCGCCGCCGCCGCCACCGCCGCCACGCTACTGGTGGTGATGATGAAACGTCAGGCCACCGCTGCGGCGAGCTTGTCCAGAAGCGACTTCTTGAGCGTTGTGAATTCCTGGGCGTCCGTCGGCTTGTCGTTCCAGTCGATGAACGTCTGCTGCATGTCCAGGAAGAACGCCCTGAGTGCGTCCTTCTTCGCCTGTTCGTCTTTTTTCGCAAGCTCACCTTTCTCCGTGAAGGTGAATGTCGCGAGAAGCACCTGTTCGACGATGTCAAACATCATCTTCTGGCGTTTCACCGGAGTAGAGGCGTCGGCGTCGGAGAATGCGTTCTGCTGCAGATAGACGGCATCGAGGAATTCCGCCTTGAGGTACGTCGTGAAGTCTGCCGTCGACGTGCCTTCTTCGCCGACGACCTTCATCATCTGCCCTACCTCGTTTCCCTTGCGCAAGATGGCGCGCGCACGTTCCACGCGCGACTGCTCTATGACGCTGTTGTAATGGCTCCAGGAATCCAGCGGATCTATGGCAGGGTAGCGACGCGCGTCGGAACGGGCGCGGGAAAGTCCGTGGAATCCCCCAACCACCTTCAGGGTCGCCTGCGTAACCGGCTCGTCGAAGTTGCCGCCCGCCGGCGACACGGTACCGCCGATCGTCACGGAACCGATGGATCCGTCCTTCAACTTCACGCGCCCGGCGCGCTCGTAGAAAGCCGCGATGCGCGATTCGAGGTAGGCGGGAAACGCCTCCTCGCCCGGAATCTCCTCCAGCCGGCCGGAGAGTTCGCGCATGGCCTGCGCCCAGCGTGAAGTGGAGTCGGCCAGCACCAGAACGTTGAGCCCCATCTGGCGGTAGTATTCTGCAAGCGTCACCGCCGTGTACACGGAAGCTTCACGCGAGGCGACCGGCATTGACGAAGTGTTGCAGATGATGATCGTACGCTGCATGAGCGACTTGCCGGTGCGCGGATCTTCCAGTTCCGGGAACTCCTTCAGCATCTCCACCACCTCGCCGGCGCGCTCGCCACAGGCGGCGGACACGACGACGTCGATCTTCGCGTAGCGCGCTGTAGTCTGCTGCAGCACCGTCTTGCCCGCACCGAACGGCCCCGGGATGCAATAGGTGCCGCCGATGGCGACCGGGAAGAACGTGTCGATCGTGCGGACTGTCGTTTCCAGCGTCTCGGTGGGCGCGAGGCGCTCCGCAAAGCACTTGATTGGCACCTTCACCGGCCAGCGCTGCATCATCTGGACGGGGACGTCGTTGCCGGACGCGTCGGTCAGGATCGCAATGTCGTCGGTCACGGTGTAGTCGCCTTCAGGCGTGAGCGATTTAACCGTGTATGCGCCAGAGAAGGCAAAAGGAACCATGATCTTGTGCGACGGCATCGTCTTGCCGTCGAAGATGCCCTCCGGGACCCAGCCAAGGAAGTCGCCTGCCGTCACGCGGTCGCCGGGCTTTGCGGTGGGGTGCCAGGCCCACTTCTTGTCGCGGGGAAGGCCGGGGAGGTAGAGTCCGCGCTGGAGGAAGAAGGCCGCGTCCTTCGATATCTTGCAGGCTTCCTTTGCCAGTTCGGCAAGCGGGTTCTGAAGACCGTCGTAGACCTGCGTCAACATGCCGGGCCCCAGCTCGGCGGCGAGAAGGTTGCCGGAGAACTCCACCGTGTCGTCCACGGCCAGTCCGGTTGTCGATTCGAACACCTGCATGTCGCAGCGACGTCCGCGCACACGGACGATCTCCGCCATCAGCCGCTTGTCGCCGAGGACCGCGTAGCCGACTTCGTTCTGGGCGACGGCGCCGTCGAAAGCGACGGTTATCATGTTGCCGTTGACGCCGACGATCTTTCCTGTCGTAGTCATTTGTGTCATTCCTTGAATTCGATCTTTGTGGCGGCGGTGAGCCTGTTGAACACGCCGTTGCCCGCCTCCGTGTCGCGCGCGGCGCGGCGCAGGACCACGGCCAGGCGGATGGCATAGGTGAACACTGCCTCCTTCGAGAGCGGTGCGGCAGGCGGGGTCAGTTCGCCTGCCGCGTCCCAGCGCACCTGGTCGAGCATCCGCTCGCGGCGGGCGGGATCCTTCTCCTGAAATGCCGCCGCGGCGCGATTCATCCAGTAGAGGGAGCACCCCTCCACGGGCCTCCGCCAGCGGGTGGCCTCCTGCCCGCGAAGGCGCGCGCGTTCGGCGGCAATGGCATTGCGCAGCTGGGCGTCGAGATCGAGCCATCGGGCCAAGATGCGATGCTCCAAAGCGGCGGACGCGGGCGCGAACAGCGCCTCGACGGCGGCCGCATCAGCCGCCGGCAGCTGGCTGCGGCACAGGCCGAGGAACTGCGCGGCCGTATAGGGAGGCGTGCCGTCAATCGTCAACGGCTGCAACGAGGATACCAGATAGTCAGCCGCCATGGCTCTTCACTCTCAACGCTTCACTCTTCATTCTTCACGATCTTTGCCAGATCCGGGCGAAGTTTTCTTGCGAGCGCGTCCGTGATCGCCCGCTCGGAGAAATCATGCTCGATCCGGCCACCGTCGAGCCGAACTGAAAAACCGTTGCCGACAGACGTGTCGGTGACGATCTTGATGCCATTCTGCGCATTGTCCGCCAGCTGGGCGCGCAACGCCTCCACCAGCTGCCGGCCGACCGCCACCTGCGTATCGTCCGACCCGGCGGCAAGCGTCCTTACGGCCTCGCTCGCCAATGCTGCGGCGTCCGCAGCCAGCGCCGATTTCACATCCTGCGCAAGGAGTCCGTAGAAAAGTCTTTCGATGCCTTTCTTCACCTCCAGGACCGTATCGCGCGCGGCCTGGCGGATCGTGGTTGCGGCACGTTCCGCGAACGCTTTCGCGTCGGCTTCAGCCCTGGCCCTAGCGGCGGCGGCCTCTTCCGTCGCCTTTCTGACGATGGCTTCGGCTTCGGCATTGGCCCTGTCTGTGATCGCTTTGGCTTCGGCATTGGCCTTGTCGACGCCATCATGCTGGATTTTTTCTAGAAGTTGCTGCAGTTCTTCGGCCATATTACCTCCAAAAGGGTTTTGATTATACTCTATTGCCGTGTCCAAGGTCAAGATTGCCGCAATGCGGCTTCGGCACGATGGAGAAGGTCGCGGTTCTTCTCGATAAGCTGCGGTTTCTTCTTGAAGGACGCGCAGAGCGCCGTCTCAAGATTTTCGTCGGCAAGACCCGTGGCCTTGAAGGCGCGGAGAGCGGCAAGCATCATCGTGTTCGCGGCCTTGGGCACGCCGAAATCTTCGGCCATCTTGATGGCCGGCACCTGATAGAGTCTCACGCCCTCGGGAGGTTGCTTCGTGACGGGCACGGTGGCGTCCACAATCACGACGCCACCCTTGCGCACGTCCCCCACGAACCGTTCGTACGACGGCTCGTTCATGCACACGAGCACGTCTGGGTGCTCCACCGTGGGCGAGCCGATCGGCGTGCCGGAGACAACCACCGAGCAGGACGCCGAACCGCCGCGCTGCTCCGGGCCGTACGACGGGAACCATAGCGCATGGCGCTTCTCAAGGCGCGCGGCCTCCGCCACGCAGATGCCGAGCGAGAGGATTCCCTGTCCGCCATAGCCGGCGAACTTGAAACGGCGCTCCGGCACGGAGGGGTCGTCTTCCGCTGGCGGCGCATCAACGCCATCCGGCGCGCCGAAGAGCTCCGCGCACGATGCGAACTGCGGCACGGGCTTGACGGCGAGGGACGCAGATGCGGGACTGGAGACGCGGGATGATTCCTCACGTCTCTCGTCTGCCGTCTCACGCCCAATCCCCTTCTCCGCGTCCCTGAACACGCCCAGAGGAAACTCGGCCTCCATCTCGTTCTTGCAGAACTCCGCCGCCTTGAGCGGACTCATGCCGAAGTTCGTGGGGCAGGGAGCGAGGATTTCCAGCAGAGCGTAGCCCTTGTGGTCGCGCTGGATCTCGAACATGCGCTTGATTGCGGCCTTGCATTGCATTATGCGCCTGGTATCCGCCACCGAGACGCGTGCGATGTACACTGGCGCCTGGAGCTGACCGAACACCTCGCACACGTGGAGCGGGTGTCCGGTGAGGGCCGGGTCGCGCCCGAACGGGGTGGTGGTGGTCTTCTCTCCCTCCAGCGTGGTGGGAGCCATCTGTCCGCCGGTCATGCCGTAGAGGGAGTTGTTTATGAAGATGCAACCGAACTTCTCGCCGCGCGAAGCGGCTTGGAAGGCGTTGTTGAAGCCGATCGCGCCCAGGTCGCCGTCGCCCTGGTAGGCGATGGTGACGGCATCGGGCCGTGCGCGGCACGCGCCCGTGGCGGCCGCCGAGGCACGGCCGTGCGCGGCCGAAATGTGCGCGGCATCCCAATAGTAGTACGTGAACACGCCGCAACCGACCGGATCGACGAAGATCGTCCTGTCCTGCAGCCCCATCTCGGCACAGCACTCGGCGATGAGCTTGTTCACTATGCCGTGCCCGCAGCCGGCGCAGTAGTGCGTCACGCGCGTGTCCTTCCCGCTGCGCGGGAACTTCTGGTACATGCCTTTTTGCTCGATCGTTTTCATCTTACTTTCCCAGAATCATCTTTCCGGCCTTGACGGCGTCGTCCACCGTGACCACCTGTCCGCCCATGCGGTGGACCATCATCACGCCCGCAGCCTCCGCGCCGAGACCGCTCTTGGCTAGCTGCAGGCGCACGTCGTCGGCGAATTGCCCCGCGTCCAGCTCGATCGTCATGATCTTGCGGCCCTTCGCGGCTGCAGCCAGCCGTTCGCGCGGGAACGGATTGAGGGTTAGCGGACGGAACACGCCGGCCTTAAGTCCCTTGCGGCGAAGCGTCTCGGCCGTAGTGCGGGCGATGCGGCTGGATATGCCGAACGCCACGACCAGCAGGTCGGCATCGTCCGCGAGGTACGTCTCGGCCATCGCATCGGCGGCCATGTCCTCGTACTTGCGCTGGAGGTGGTCGTTGAAAACCTCCTGCGCGGCGGCATCGAGAAATATGGACTTCACCAGGTTCTGCCTTGTCTTCGGCTCGCCCTGCGCAGCCCAGTCGGAGAAATCGGGGCGGAGACACTCCTCGTCGGGAAGCTTGACCGTCTCCATCATCTGGCCTTGCAGACCGTCGGCGAAGACGATTGCCGGAGTGCGCCACTTGGCGGCCATCTGGAACGCCTTGATGGTAAAGTCGCACATCTCCTGCGCGCTCGCGGGGGCGAGCGTGAACGTCTGGTAGTTTCCGTGCCCGCCGCCCTTGACGGCTGGCGTGTAGTCGCTCTGCTCGGGATAGACATTGCCGAGCCCCGGACCTGCACGGTTGATGTCCACGATCACGGCGGGCAGCTCCGCGCCCGCAAGGTAGGAGATGCCCTCCTGCATGAGGGAGAAGCCGGGGCCCGAAGTCGCCGTCATGCACAGCTTGCCTGCTCCGGCCGCGCCGAACATCATGTTGATGGACGCCGTCTCGCATTCGGCCTGCACGAACGTGCGGCCCAGCATCGGGAACCACTTGGCCGCCCCGTGCGCAATCTCGCTCGCCGGGGTGATAGGATAGCCAAAGTAAAGGTCGCACCCCGCGTAGAGCGCGCCCATCACCACCGCCTCGTTGCTTTTTACGAACTTTGTCATGCCTTCACCACCTTGATCGCATACGGTTCCGGACAGTTGTAGAAACACATGGCGCAACCTATGCAGCCGGTACCAGCGTAGCCCACGGGCTTCACGCCCATCTTGTTCAGTGAAGACTTCAGCTCCAGGCATTTCCGGGGACAGGCCGCCACGCAACGGCCGCATCCCTTGCATGAGTCTTCTTCGATTTCGGGGCGGGCAACCGCCCCCGTTCCTTCTTCTGACATGTTTCTACCTCGCGAAATTAGAGCGTCAAGTATATCATTTCGGACGTCGTTCCTGCAAATGCGAATTCATATGCGCTTGTCAAGGCCGCGGGAATCTGGTAGAATGCACCAGATTTTTTCGTAACCAAAGGAGTCTACAAATGTCAGGTCATAGCCACTGGGCCACCATCAAGCGCGCGAAAGGCGCAGCCGACGCGAAGAAGGGAAAGATCTTCTCGAAGCTCGGCAAGGAAATCACCATCGTTGTGAAGGCCAAGGGTGGCGATCCAAACACCAACCCCACGCTTCGTACCCTCATCGCCAAGGCGAAGGCCGCGCAGATGCCGAACGACAACATCGATCGCGCCATCAAGAAGGGCACGGGCGAACTGGAGTCGGCGGCGCTCGTCGACGCCACCTACGAGGGCATCAAGGGCGGGATCGCGTTCGTCGTCAACGTCTTGACGGACAACAAGAACCGCGCCGCCGCCGAAGTGGGCAACGTCTTCAAGAAGAACGGTACCGAGTTCGCCAAGCAGGGCAGCGCCAGCCGCCTTTTCGACCGTCTTGGACAGATCATGATCCCCGCCGCCGACGGACTCGACGAGGACAAGGTCATGGAAGCCGCGCTTGAAGCAGGTGCGGAGGACGTCCTCTCGGAAGACGGCGGATTCACCGTCAAGTGCCAGCCGAACGACTACACGGCCGTGCTTGACGCCATCAAGGCGGCCGGCATCGCCGTGGATGAAGAAAACTCGTCCATCGGCCTCGTCCCCAACATGACTACCCCGGTGAACGATGTCGCCACCGCTAAGGCCATCAACAAGTTCGTCGAGATGCTCGAGAACCTTGAAGACGTGCAGGACGTATACATAAACATGGAAACCTCCGACGAGGTGGATGCCGCGCTGGAAGCGGAAGGCTGATCGACATGAAGCTCGAACACATCGGCTACAACGTCGCAGAGCCCCAGAAACTCATGGACTGGTGGTGCGCGAACCTCGGGTTCAAGCAGGTTCACCCTGCGTTCATCGTGGACTCCACCGGCCAGATGGCCATCGAGTTCTACAACAACCCGGCAGCGCCTGTCCCCGACTGGGCGGCCATGTCGCCGCTCGCAATGCACATAGCATTCCCTTCGGACGACGTCGACGCCGAAGCCAGGCGCCTCGTGGCCGCCGGCGCCACCTTGCTCGAGACCGTCCATAAGGAAGACTTCGACATGGTCATGCTGCGCGACCCGTTCGGCATGGCAATCCAGTTCGTCAGGCGCGGGAAATCCATTCTGCTGTGAGGCGCATACACTTCCAGGGAATAGGCGGCGTCGGCATGGCTGGCGTCGCTTTTCTTTTGAAACGGCAGGGATGCGCCGTAACAGGTTGCGACCGGTACGCATCCCCCCGCACCCGCTGGCTGGAGAAAAACGGCATAACCGTCGCCATCGGCCATTCTCCCTCCCATCTCGCCGATGCCGACGAACTCGTCGTGACCCCCGCCGTCCCGCAGTCCGACCCGGAACTCGCCGCCGCCAAGGGTCTGTCCCCACAGTCTCCGAAGGGTCTGTCCCCACTGCTCCGCGTACGCTACCGGGGCGAAGTGCTGGCGGAGATCGTCAATGCCGCAGACGGCATCGCCGTATGCGGCACGCACGGTAAGACCACCACCGCCACGTTCACGGCCAGGCTGCTACAGGCCCTGGGGACAGACCCTTCATGGTGCATAGGCGGAGAGACGGGCTCGATGCCGGTTGCCGGCGTGGGGACAGGCCCCCTCGTCGTAGAGGCGGACGAGTCCGACGGCACTCTCGCCCTTTACCGCCCTGGAACTCTCGTCTTGAATGCCGTCGATTTCGACCATCTCGAACATTTCAAGTCAAAAGACGATTATTTTGCCTGTTATCGAAAGGTCGTGCGGCAAACGGCAAGAACTGTTATCGTTTGTGCCGACCACCCTCAGGCCCTTGCGCTCGTGCAAGGGGACAGACCCCATAGTAGCGATAGGGTCTGTCCCCATAGGATCGTGACGTTTGGCTTCGCCGCAGACGCTCAGGTGAACGCGGCCGACTGGCCGAACATTCCCGTGTCTGGGCGCCACAACGTGACCAACGCGCTGGCAGCCATCGCCGTCGCCCTTGAGCGCGGCTACACGCGGGAACAGATACAAGCCGCCCTTCCGGCAGCTGTCGCCGCCCTTCCCGACAGGCGTTTCGAGCTAGTGGCCTCCTCGAACGGCGTACGCGTCTACACGGACTACGCGCACCATCCCGCCGAGCTGAAGTGCGCCGTGGGAATGGCGGCAGAGCAGAAGCCAAAGCGGCTCCGCGTCCTCTTCCAACCGCACCGCTACAGCCGTACCAAGGCACTGCTCAACGAGTTTCCCGCCGCTTTCGCGGAGGCGGACGAGGTGGTGCTGATCCCAGTCTATCCCGCCTTCGAAGAACCTGTCCACGGCGGCGACATAGCAGACCTCTACAAGTCCTTCCGGGAGGGTCGCGCTCCTGCGCGACCGCCAATCCTCGCTCGCAACGCGACGGAGGCCTGGCGCCATGTGTTCCTTTCGGCCCGGCCCGGCGACCTGATCCTGCTCGCCGGCGCCGGCGATATCATAAACCTCGTCCCGCATATCCGGCGCGACCTCCCAGGCAATCATCAATCGTCAATCCTCAATCTTCAATCTTCAACCATCAATCTTCAACCGTTCTCCTTCTTCCGCACCGGAGGGGCGACCGTAGGCGGCGGAGAGCGCGTGATCGTAGGCATGGGTTCGAACACCTGGTTCAGCGACTGCACCACCGACATCGAGATTGTCCGCGCACCAGCCGACGCAGAACCGGCGAGCCTCCCGCCATGCGAGGACATCCCCGCCGGCATTCCTGGAGCCGCCATTCTCGCAACCCGCCCGGAGCTTGCCTTCATGGCAGGAATACCCGGCACGGTCGGCGGCTGGACGAAAATGAACGCCGGGGCTTTCGGCGACTCCTTCGGAAACCACGTGGACTGCGTGGTCGCAGACGGCAAGACAATCCCACACGACGAATGCGGCTTTGGCTACCGCACCTCGGCCATTCGCGGCCTGATCACGGCAGTTCGCCTTAAAGGCTCTAGAGACCTCAACGACCTTAAAACAGCGGCAGATTATCTTGGGCGAAGGAAGAAGTTTCCACCTCGCACATGCGGCAGCGTCTTCAAGAATCCTGCAGGAGGCAAACCGGCGGGACGGCTCCTGGAAGAGGCGGGGGCGAAGACGTTGAGCGTGGGCGGCGCATCGGTATGGCAGGAGCACGCGAACGTCATAACGGCAGGAGAAGGATGCACCTCGTCCGACATCCTGGCGCTCGCCCGCCTCATGGCGAGGGCCGTGTTTTTCAGTTCCGGGATCCGGCTGGAACCTGAAATATGCGGTCTTGAAGTGTGGTAGGGGCTTGTCACAGCCCGCCCATGATGAGCGAACCGAACGTAGATATGGGCGTTGTGTCGCGATAGTTGTCGACTATCTGCCGCACGTCCTTGATGAGCGCGTTCACCTCATCGTACATCTCCTGGTCCGAAGCGAGCTTGCCGAGCGTCCCCTCGCCTTTCGCGAGCTTGTCCGAAACGGCCTTGAGGTTTTCCATCAGCTTCGAGGCGTTGTCGGCAAGCTCCTTGTCGTCCAGAACGCGGCCAAGGAGTCCGTCGCCGTTCTTGAGTTTTTCCGTGGCGGTGCGGATGTTGGCGACGGCGTTGGTCAGATCGCCCCAGAGATCGTCGTCTTTCGCCAGCAGTCTGCCAAGCGTTCCATCGCCCTTTTCCAGGCGTTCTGCCACCGTCGCCGCGTGTGCAAACGTTTCCTTGATGCTCGCAACCGCGTTCGTCAGGTCGCCGTATGCGGATTCGTCCCTCGATAGCAGCTTGCCGAGAACGCCCTCGCCCTTCTCCAGCCGCTCCGAGATCGCCGCCGCGTTGCCGAACGTCTCCTTGGCGCTGGCGACCGCGTTCGTAATATCTCCGTAGAGGGTGTCGTCTGGCGAAAGAAGCCGTCCCACGGTCCCCTCGCCATGCTCCACGCGCGCCACTATGCGGTTGAGGTTTCTGGCCGTCTCCTCGAAGTTCGTGACGATGCTCTTCAGCCCGCCTTCCGACGTGATGTCGCTCAGGTCGCGCGCTATCTCGCCGATGTCGCGCATCCAGTCCACCGGCGGTTCTCCATGAAAGACCGTCGTTGCCAGCGGCTGCGGCCTGCCGGTCCCCTCTTCGAGAAGCAGGTAGTTTCCTCCGAGGAGCGACAAGGCGGCGACGGAAGCCCGCCCCGTCTCGCGCATCGTCACGTCGCTGTCCACCTTCACCCGCACGGTTATGTTGGAGGCTCCGAGTTCGATGCGCTCCACGGCGCCCACCTTCATGCCGCGGTACATCACGCTGTCGCGCTCCTTCAAACCGCCCACGTCCCGGAACACCATCGTCATCGTGGTCTTCGCGCGCCCCATGAGGATGTCCACGCCGGAAATGACAATTGTGAAGTAGGCCAGCAACGCCAGCACGGCCACCATGAATATGCCAACCACCATCTCCGAAAAGACGTCATTGTTTTTTCTGCTCATAGTTTCTTCTCCAGCAAGTCGGGCATGATGAACTGCGCCGCGAGGAACTCGCGCACGTCAGGATTCGACGAGCGCACGAACTCTGCGGGCTTCGAGTCCTCGACCACATGGCCGTTCTTCAGCATCAGGATGCGGTCGGCGAAAAGGAACGCGCTCTGCAGATCGTGCGTCACGACGATCGACGTCACGCCGCGCTCCTTGTTCAGTTTCCTGATCAGGCGGTTGATTGTGGTCGCGGTCACGGGATCCAGACCAGTCGTCGGCTCGTCGTAGAGGACGATGTCGCAACGTCTCACCAGAACGCGGGCGAGACCTGCGCGTTTCTGCATGCCCCCCGATATCTCGGAAGGATAGCGGTCCGCCGCATCGGCCAGATCCACGGCGGACAGCGCATCGGCCACGCGCCCGTCGATCTCCTCGTCGGAAAGGTTCGTGCGTTCTCGCAGCGGCAGGGCCACGTTCTCGCCCACCGTCAGCCAGCCCAGCAGCGCGCCGCTCTGAAAGAGATAGCCTATCCGCGCCCGGACCGCTTCAAGCGCCTTTCCTCGCGCGGCCGAGATTTCCACGTCCTCCAGCCATACGCTTCCGGCCGTTGGCGTCAAAAGCCCCACGAGATGCTTCAGGGTGACGGACTTGCCGGTGCCGGAGGGACCCACGAGCGCGAGAACCTCGCCCTTTTCGACGGTAAAGGACACCCCGGCAAGGACTTCCCTGCCGTCAAACCTTTTAACCACATTGTCGAATCTGATCATGGCGGAAGCAGTCCTCAGAAATCGAAGTAGAAAAGCCGGGTGATCATGTAGCCGAGCATCAGGATCAGCAGAAACGAGGTTATCACGCTCCGTTGCGTCGCACGGCCCACCCCGACGGCCCCAAGGCGTGTGGAAAAACCCTCGTGGCAGCTCACCGCGCCAATCACCACGCCAAACACCGTCGCCTTGAGAAGACCAACGAAAAGATCCTTCAGTTCGGCTATCGACATGGCGCTGGCCATGTACTGGCGGAATGGCACGTTTAGCTGCGTGTAGCCGACGAGTCCGCCGCCGACGACGCCGAGCACGCAGGCGTAGAACGCCAGGATCGGCGACATCACGATCAGCGCCCCCATGCGCGGCGCGGCAAGGTAGCGCACCGGCGAGATCGACATCGTCTCGAGCGCGGCCACTTCGTCGTTCACCGTCATCGTGCCCAATTCCGCGGCGAGCGCCGATCCCACGCAGGCCGACAGGCATATGCCAGTGACAAACGGCCCCATCTCGCGGATGAGCGAAATCATGACCGCCGCGCCAAGATAGACCTCCTGGTTGAAGCGCCTGAGCGCAAGCCCCACCTGCAGACCGAGAATCATCCCGGAAAACAGCCCGACCACCGTTATTACAGGCAACGTGCGGATGCCCGTCGTGTAGAACTGCCGCACCATCGCGGCGCGCGAATCGCGCCTGACGACAGTCCCCGGCATGTACCCGAGCGTCTCGAACGCCATCCGCGTGCCACGTCCAACGCCGGCGAAAAAGGACATGCAATGCCGCCGGAAGGCGTCCTGTCCGCCGGTGGCAGCCTCTTCATAGGTTGATTCTCGCGTAACCGTCATTTGCCGGCCCTTCGCATCCGCACGTCAGTTCTGTCTCTTCGCAAAGATCACCACCGCGCCGCCTTCAGGCGCTACGGTGACGTTTACCTTGCTTTCCCGCGTGACGGCCTTCTCTGTCACGGACAGGTCCGTGGCATCGGCCGCCACATTGGGGCCGTCTGTGTAGAACGTGGCGTTCCATTCCGTACCTTCAGGCAGGAAATACAGCGGCAGCTCGAAGGTGGCGCCTTTCACGCCGAACACGGCGAGATAGAGCCTGCCGTCGTACGTCTCGCGCACCACGCTGTAGTAGCGGCCTATCTTGCCTGCGAGCGGCAACGTGTTCTTCCATACCGTCGGCAGCGCCCGCAGGGCTTCGATACCGTTGGCGCCTCTGTAGCGCTCGGGCCAGTCGCAAAGCGTGACGAGGGGCGAATCGAACGCCACGCACAATGCGAGGGCGTGCGCACGCGTGCCGATCTCCTCCGCCCATATCTTCCTGCGGTCCGTCTCGTCTCCGTACCGGTGCCCCCTTGCGCTTTGCGGCACGAACTCCGCCGCATGGCGGTTGCCGAAGCTTCCCGGCGTGAAATCGGCCGGGCCGAGCAGGAAACGCGTGAACGGAAGAGTGGCGCAGTGGACTGGCGTCACCGGACTGAACTTGTTCATCTCGTTGCCAAGGATCCCCTCGCGGGTGATCTGGTTCGGCCAGGTGCGGTTCATGCCGGTCGGCTTGAACGCGCCGTGGAAGTTGATCATCAGCTTGTGCTTTGCCGCGCAGCGCACCACCTTCTCGTACCAGCGCACCATCCACTGGTCCTGGCGGTCCATGAAGTCGATCTTCACGCCCTTGATCCCGCGACGCTCGAAGTCGCCGAACACCTTCTCCACGCCGTTCTCCTCAAGCGCGCTCCAGTAGCACCACACCCAGATGCCCACGCCCTTCTCCTTGGCGTGCGCGAGGATGCGGTCGAGGTCGAAGTCCCTGCGCGGGAAGATCTCGACGCCGGGACCGTGGTTCGGACGGCGCGCATAACCGTACCATCCGCCGTCGATAGTGTGGTAGGGCCAGCCCATCTCGGCGGCGAAGTCGATCATCTTCAATGTCAGACCGGTCGACAGGGAATTGTTGGACTCCACCCACCAGTCCCAGCTCGTCGCGCCGGGCTTCACCCAGTCGAACGCGGCGTTGCCGCCCTCCGGCGGCGGGTTGAGGTTGAGGATCACGTCGTTGTTCGCCAGCAGCTCCAGCTCGTCGTCGCCCATGATCATCACGCGCCACGGCGTGAGGTGCGGCGCGCGGGCGATCACGCAGTCGGGTTCCGAGTCGGGGATCGGCGTGAGAGCCGCCTCCAGGACGGTGCTGTCGGCCGGCTGCCTGGCGGCGGCCTTGAAGAAGAGCCCGCTCCAGTCCGTCAGGTCGGCCTCGCAGAGCGCCACCTTCTGGCCAGACAGCTCGACGATCGCCGGCATGCCGATCAGCTGGTCTTTGCCGACCGTGCGGATCGACCGGTGGAGGAAGGGTTCCTCCTGCGACGTCTTGAAGTCGCCGTATGCGGTCAGCCATGCGAGCGGATCCTCGTCGAAGCGCCAGGTCGTCAGTTCGCGCGTCACCGTGAACAGCTCGAAGCCCGGCTGCTCGGGAATCCCGTAGCGGAACGCCACCGCGCCGTCGTAGACGCGGAACACGAGATCGAGCCGGCGGTTCGGTTCGGCCTTCTCGCGCAGCTCGAGCGTCAGCTCGTTCGCGCAGTCCAGCACCACCTCCTTCTTGTACAGGCGGTTGGTCCAGGTCTCGTCTATCGAGCGTTCCACCCTGTTCGCCACCTCGAACGCGCCGAACGGCTTCTGCCCCTTGAACACGAGGCCGAGCCGCGACGGCTTCACCACCTCGCGCCCTTTCCGCTGCACCTGCCACCGCAGGCCGTTCCCTACGTCCACCGTGACGGCAATCTGGCCATCGGGGGAAACAATGGTTTCCGATGCGGACGCAACCGACGCGACCAGCAAGGCGCAAAACAGGTTCGCAATGTTTTTCATCTTCGGATACTTCTCCTTTCAGATACTTCTCCCGGACACGGCCAATGATACCACAAATCCCGGCAGGAGGTTTCAAATCCTCCAGCCGCCGATACCCAGCGCCCGGCATGTCTCGGATACGAGAATGGCGATCACCAGCACCGGCGCGAAGTATTTCACCATGGCCAGGTAAAGCCCTCTCGCCCTGAACGCGTTCCCTTCCGCCTGGCACTCGTCTATCACCTTGTCCGGCCCCAGCACGTACCCCACGAACACGCATGTCGCCGCCGCCACCACGGGCATCAGCACGGAGTTGGTGATGAAGTCGAAGAAGTCCAGGAACTGCATGCCGAACAGCCTCACGTCCGCCCAAGGGCCGTAGCCGATGGCCGAGAACGTGGCAAGGAACATTATCAGCGCCGCGGTGAAGAACGTCGCCGCCTTGCGCTCGAGCTTCAGCAGGTCGCATACCGACGCCACGCACGCCTCGAAGAGGGAGATGGCCGACGTCGCAGCCGCAAAGAGGACCAGCACGAAGAACGTAAGCCCCAGCCACGGGCCGGTGGCGCCAAGGGTGGCGAACACCTTCGGCAGCGTGATGAACATCAGGCCCGGACCCGCATTCATGGCCTCCTTCACGGGCGTGCCCGTCTTCACCGCGAACATGTGCACGACAGGTATGATCATCAGGCCGGCGATGACGGCGATAAGGGTGTCGAACACCTCGATGCGGCGGACGCACCTTTCGATGGAATCCGTCTTTTTCATGTAGGACCCGTATGTGATCATGATGCCCATCGCAAGCGACAGCGAATAGAACATCTGCCCCATCGCTCCCAGAATGGTCTTGCCCAGGAGCGCGGGCGAGAAATTCCCGGCGCCGTCGCGCAGGCAATCCATGTTGGGCACGAGATAGTACTTCAACCCGTCTCCGGTCCCAGGCAGGCATACAACGTAGATCGATATGGCGATGGCCATTATGAAAAGCACCGGCATCATGACGAGATTGGACTTCTCGATGCCATTCTTCACGCCAAGCATGATCACGCCCGCGCACGCAAGCACGAAAAGCATGCCGTAGCCGAACGGAGCGAACGGGGCCGATATGAATCCCGTGAAGAACGCGCCGCTCTCCACCGCCGCCTCGCCCATCGGCGCCGTACCGGCAAACGCCATTTGCGCATATACGGTCAGATACTTGAGCACCCACCCGCCTATCACGCAGTAGTATGGCGTGATGAGCAACGGTATTATCGTGCCTAGCAGACCTACGACCCCCCATCCCCTGTGGAGACGCGCATAGGCGGTAAGCTGCGACTGCGCCGTCATGCGCCCGATGGCGATCTCCGTCACCATCAGCGTGAAGCCGAGCGTCACCACCAGCCCCAGATAGATGGCGATGAACGTGCCACCGCCGTATTGCGCCGCAAGATAGGGGAACCGCCACAGGTTCCCAAGCCCGATCGCAGACGCCGCGGCCGCCAGCACGAACGCCAGCTGCCCGGACCAGGAAGCACGTTTTCCTTTCATGCAATATTCCTCATAGCCAATTTGATACGGAACCCAAAGACATGTGCCGTATTTTAGCACGAATACGTCCCCGTTGCAACGTTTCGCCGCCAACCGCCTTGCGGCGGCAATGGGAATTTGATAGAATCTGCCCGGACAGGACACAAGGAGAAGAAGAAATATGGTCACTTACGATTACACGGGCGTCGTGGAAGTCATTGGCGAGACGAAGGCTTTCGGCACCAACGGTTTTACCAAGCGGGATCTGGTCGTCGGGAACGACGTGGATTCGCAGAACAAATATCCCAACCCGGTTCTGTTCACCTTCAAGAAAGACCGCTGCTCGCTCGTGGATGCAGTAAAGCAGGGCGACCGCGTCAAGATCCAGTTCACCATCGACGGCCGTCGCTGGGACGGCCCCAACGGTACGCGCTATTTCACGGACCTGACAGGCTGGAAGATCGACATCCTCAACGCCGACGGCACCGCCACCGAGACCGTCCCCGTGCCGCAGCCCGCAGAGGCCCCGGCCGAAATCGACGCCGGCGACCCCGACGACCTGCCGTTCTGACAAAAGGTGGGCAAGACCTGGCAGGAACTGCTGGCGCTCGGAACTGCGTACCTTGACGGCAAGGGCGTGCCGGACGCCTCTGTGGCGATGGAGCTTCTCATGGCCCGCTTGCTGAAGTGCGGGCGCGGGTTCCTTTCGCCTCATCTCGCCGCCGTTCCCGAAGAACGGCTCGTCGCCGCGTTGCGGCGTGGCATGGCGCGGCTCGCCGCAGGCGAACCTGTCCAGTACGTGCTTGGAGAATGGGATTTTCGTTCGCTGACGCTCTCATGCGACAGGCGGGCGCTCATCCCGCGCCCGGAGACGGAAGAACTCGTAACGCGCGTCCTCTCCTTTGCCCGTACCTGCAAAAACCCGAGACCGTTCGTCGTAGACGTCGGAACCGGATCCGGATGCATCATACTGTCGCTTGCCAGCGAAATGCCGGACGGGATATTCCTGGGCATCGACATATCGGCGGACGCGATATCCCTCGCCTCCGAAAACGCCGCCAGATGCGGCCTTGCGGAAAAGGTGAAATTCGCGGTGGCGGACGGCCTTGACGACTTTGACGAGCCGGAAACCATCGACATGCTCGTATCCAACCCTCCATACGTTCCCACCGCCGAATGCGCCGCTCTCGATCCGCGAATCCGCAACTTCGAACCGATGAACGCTCTCGATGGCGGCAGGGATGGCCTGGATTTCTACGACAGGCTCATAGGCGACGCGCTCAACGTGCTGCGACCCGGCGGAGGCGTATTCTTCGAAATAGGCGACGGACAAGGCACCGCATTGCAAAAACGCCTGTTCGATGCAGGCTTCGACGGTATCCGCATCGAACAGGACTACGCCGGCCACGACCGCTACGCCAGCGCGACCCTGCGCAGCTAGCCAAACACCCGCAAGCCATCGAAAACAAAGGGCGCGGCATCGCTGCCGCGCCCTCCGTTGCGATCATCGGCCTTCAGACCGATGGCTCCCGTCGACGTTAGAGGCTCAATTCGTACTTGAAGAACTTGTAGCCGGTCGTCACCTCGGTGTCCGTCCATGTCGTGAGATCCGTGGATCCCTTCAACTGGAGCGTACCGTTGTAAGTCTTGCCGTCCGGCAGATTGACCACGGCATTGCCGCCGTCAAACGTGATCGTAAGGACGAACGCCGCCTTCTCTGCCGCAACAGTTGCCGCATCCGGCGCGCAGTTCAGGAGGAACGCCTCGACGTAGTTGTCTGCAGTGGTCGTCGCATCGGTGAACGTCACGCTATTGGCCTTCGCCCAAACCGTCAGCTTCTTGGCATCGGCATTCGCAAGCGCGGTACCGGCCAAGGCGGTGTACTGCTGGCCCGCAGTCGTGCCTTCGACAATCGTCGCCGGATCGTCCACCCAACCCGTCGGAGGCGTATACGTTGCCGACAACACAGCGGTGAACGTATCGCCGGACGCGGGAAGCGTGAATGTCAGGTCGCTCGCCACACCGTTCGTCGTGAAGCTGCCAAAACCGTAGTTCTCTGCGTAGGTAGGCGTAATCGTCACACTACCATTGTACGGGAGATTGACAGGCGTACCGCTTGTGAACGTACCGGACTCTTCACCAACCGTGTAGGCGACGGCGGAAATGCCTTCGCCGAACGTGAGCGTGAACGCGATCGTCGTCGGAGCAACGTAGAACGGATCATTCGTCGTCACTACGAGATCGTCGACCGCACCAGAACCCTGGAATCCGACAGTGGAGAGGGTGAGGGCTTCAAAGTTGACAGCGTTAGCCACAGGAATGAATTTTCCGCCATCGATTAACGTCTGGTTTTCGCTCGTCATGACATTCTTGAGCATAGCGCCGATACTGGAATCATATACCGCTTCCGTCGCCGCGACCGCAACGCCATTGACATAGATCGAAAATCCTACCAGAGGAACTTGGCTGGTGTTGGATATATCAACAGCTTTCACCGTTAACCGATACCAAGTCCCAGCATCATAAGTTCCCGACAAGGAATACACCTTGTTCGAACCCACACTAGGCGCACCCTCATTGTCGTAGTAGTACCCACCGGCGACGCACAGGTTTGTGACATCGTTTTCGACGCCGAGCCAGATGGCGAGTTTCGCACCGCTGATATCCGACGGAGCGCTCTCGGACGGAGTGAACTGCACGAGGGTATCGATGTAGAGACCGTCGGAGCCGACAGTCTGGCCGCTCGAACCGTTGATCTTGCGCTGGAGTTCAGCGCCGTTCGTTTCAAGGGCGAGGTAGTTGCTGCCGCCAAGCGTAGCCTCAAACAGCTTGGGCACGGACTGCCCCGACGCAGGAGCAGCGACGTTGTCGCCGCCGTACGTCTTGACGAGCGACGTGTCGCCAACCTTGTTCGTAGTCCACGATGAAGCGCCGCTGCCACCTTCATCGTCAAAGTCGAGGACTGACGTCTCGGCTGTAAGGTTCTCGAAACCTGCAACCTCGATGTCGCCCTCACCTTTCGCCGGATCAGCAGCCATCGCAACGAACGTGGCCGCGCCAGCAAGCGCAAACAACAGTTTTTTCATTTCGTTTTTCCTTTCACTCGCAAGGTGTACGAAAGAACTTCGCACCCCTTTCGAGGGTCCGGCCCGTCTGCTGACGGTTGAATCATATCAGATTCTGCCGGCCCGTGCAAGGGGGTAAGCGATTTTTTTTTGCGACATTTTTTGAGTAGTTGCAAATCCTGCCGTACATCCGGTAGGGACGGCACCCCGTGCCG